>JAQBWH010000059.1 GCA_027624625.1 Verrucomicrobiota bacterium
GGGGCGGGGGGGGTGGCCGTAGTTCCCGAACCGGGGACCGGTGGCGGGGTGGTGGCGGCCTGGGCAGCCTCGGTTGCCCGGCGTTGCTCGGCAAGTTGCTCCGGGGTGGGAGCGTAATATGACACGTAAGCCCACTGCCAGAGCCCGAGGGCAGCCACGCAGGCGACAACGACGATCCAGGCCTTGCGGTCCATCAGCGCAGGGCCTCCATTGCCCCGGCTTCCGGTCTCAGATTCTGCTCCCCGGCCGGCGGCACAGGATCACATCCGCAACCGCCCCACGGGTGACAGCGGCAGATCCGTTTCAGCCCGAGCCATCCGCCGCGTGCCGCGCCGTGGGTGTCGACGGCTTCGAGAAAATATTGCGAGCAGGTCGGTAGGTAGCGGCAACCCGAGCCCGGGCCACCGAGCCAGACGAGGAAAGGGGACAGCGTCCACTGGTAAAGCCGGATGCAGCAATGAATGGCGATCTTCATGTCTTTAAATATCCGGCTCGCGAGGCGAGTGCACGCCATTCTCCGGCCAGGGCGGCGAAAGTGGCGCGGACTGCGGAGCCGCGCAAAACAACGACCATCCAAATCCCAGCAGGTAGGGAAGGGCGGTGGGAGCGGAAAATTTCGCGCAGGCGGCGCCGGGCAAGATTGCGCTGGTGGGCCGGCCCGGTGCGCCGTGCGGCGATCACCCCGAAGCGTGCGGCTGCGGGGGAAGGACTTTGCCAGGTGCCGAGAACCATGAATTTGCCGTGTTGCGCCGTTCCTTGCTCGCGTACCGTGGCGAATTCCGCGCGGTGGGTGAGTCGCGCCCCTTTGGGCAGTTTGAGCGCAGCCATCAAGCCGCCCGGGTTAAGGAAACAACCGGTCAAGCGCCGGTGTGACGGGCGTAATGAATCTCCGCGCCCTTGGGCAACAGACGCTTGCGTCCCCGTTGACGACGGCGGGCCAGGGTGGCGCGACCGCCTTTGGTGCTCATCCGCGCGCGGAAGCCATGCTGGCGTTTGCGCGTGCGCTTGGAAGGTTGGTAAGTTCTTTTCATAAGGCAAAAATGTTCGTGCCGGAAGGCCAGCCGAAAAGGCAACATGAACGGAAGCGCGCCTCATGTCAAACAAACCCGGCGCCCGAAATCCGGTCATGGCCAAGCAATTCCTTCTGGTGGACGCCCACAACGTCATTTTTGCCCGTCCGGACCTCGCGGCCTGCCACCGTCGGAGTCCGGCCACGGCCCGGGAGGAGTTGGTCCGGGTGCTTGAGCGGCACCAGGACGCCACGGGAACGAGGGTGGTGGTGGTCTTCGATGGCGGCTCGGGGGCCAAAGCCTCGAGCGACTTGTCCGGAGCGGCCGGGGTGCAGGTGATTTATCCGCAGGCCGGCCAGTCGGCGGATGCGATCATCGAGCGTTTGGTTCTGAAATATGCGGGGACGCACGGCCTGACCGTCGCGACGAATGACAACCTGATCCGTACGGCGGCGGTGGCGGCCGGGGCATCGACGATCGGAGTGGAGACTTTGTTCGAGGAGACCGAGCGCGCGGAAAAAGAAATGCGTGGGACTTTGGAGCAGTTGCGCCGGAAGCGGTGAGGGTGAGTGGCCCGTGGTGGTCGGTGGAAGCCAGGTCCACCGGGGCGCGGAAATGCGTTCAGCGGATGATGCCGCGTTCGCTTGATTCGATGAAGTCGCAGACTTCGGTCACTTCGCTGAGGCCGGGGAGTTCGCGGCGCATGGTTTCGACCGCTTGTTTCACATTGAGTTTACCGCGGTAGAGGATGCGGTAGGCTTCTTTGAGGGCGCGGATGGTTTCCGGCGCGAAGCCGGCGCGTTCCAGTCCGACCTGGTTGATCCCGCGCACTTCGGCCGGGTTGCCGTCGGCGATGAAGAACGGGGGGAGGTCCTGCACGAGCTTGGAGCACCCGCCGGCGATGGCATACCGGCCGACGCGGCAGAATTGGTGGATGGCGGCCAACCCGCCGATGATGGTGTGGTCGCCGACCGTGACGTGTCCGGCCAGCGTGCCGTTGTTGGAAAAAACGACATGATCGCCGACAATGCAATCGTGGGCGATGTGCGAGTAGGCGAGAAAGTTCCCGCCGCTGCCGATGATGGTTTTCGTGCCGGGCAAGGTGCCGCGGTTGACCGTGCTGAATTCGCGGAAGGTATTGCCGTCGCCGATTTCGAGGTAGGTCGGTTCCCCGGCGTATTTGAGGTCCTGCGTTTTTTGTCCGATGGAGGTGTAGGCGAAAAAGAAGTTGCCGCGGCCGATGGTGGTCGGGCCCATCACGGTGACGTGGTGCTGGAGTTCGGTGTCCTCGCCGATGATGACTCCGGGACCGACGATGCAGTAGGGGCCGATGCGGGCGCCGGCATGGACTTCGGCCGCCGGATCGACGATGGCAGTCGGGTCGATCATTCGGAGACGAGTCCGAAGAGGAGGATGCCTTCGCTCACGATTTCACCGTTGACCGTGCAGGAGCAGGCGGCGCGGGCCATGGTCTTGCGCGAACGGGTCAGCTCGCAATGGATAAAGAGGGTGTCACCCGGGAAAACGGGCTTGCGGAATTTCACTTCGTCCGCGCTCATAAAGTAGCCGATTTTTCCCGAATTTTGGGTGTTGAGCATCATGAGGATGCTGGCCACCTGGGCCATGGCTTCGACTTGCAGCACGCCGGGCATGACCGGATGGTTGGGGAAGTGACCTTGGAAAAAGGGCTCGTTGATGGAGACGGATTTGACGCCCGTGCACTTGGCGTCGCCTTCGAAGGCGACGATGCGGTCGACCATGAGGAACGGGTAGCGGTGCGGAAGGATCTTCATGATCTCCGTGGTGGAGAGAACGCGCTCGCCGACCGGGAGCTTGGTCGGCGGGATCATGGCCATCATTTTGGCGTGCTCCTTGGCAATGGCCACGGCGAGCTCGGTGTTGGGTCCGTGCCCGGGGCGCACGGCGACGACATGGCCGAGGAGGGGGCGTCCGACCAGGGTGAGGTCGCCGATGATATCGAGAATTTTGTGGCGGACGAATTCGTCGGCGAAGCGGAGGGGTTCTTTGCTCAGGACGGAGTTGTCGCGGATGACAATGGCGTTTTCGAGGCTGCCGCCGCGGATGAGGCCTTTCTCCATGAGCGGCTCGACGTCTTCGTAGTGGACGAAGGTGCGGGCGGGGGCGATGTCCTTTTCGTAGGTCTCGGGAGTGATCTCGAGGCTGAGGTATTGCGTGTGGTTGCCGTTGGGGCCGGCTTGGGTGCAGGAGATGCGAAACTTGGTGTCGGGTAAGATGACCAGGATGGAGCCGTTTTTCGTCTGGATGGCGACAGGCTCGCGGATTGCGCAATAACGGCGCGGGGCATCTTGTTCGACGATGCCGGCTTTCTTGATCAGGGCGACGTAGGGAGTTCCGCTGCCGTCGCCGATGGGCGGTTCGACGGCGTCCATCTCGATCAGCGCGTTGTCCACGCCGAGGCCGGTGAGGGCGGAGAGGATGTGCTCGACGGTGTGAACCTTGACGTTGCCTTCGACCAAAGTGGTGGCGCGTTCGACGGTACGGACGTTGGCGGCCAGGGCGTCGATGGTCGGTTGGTCCGCGAGGTCGGTGCGCCGGAATTTGCAGCCGTGGTCGACGGGCGCAGGCCGGATGGTGAGGGTAACCTTCTCGCCGGTGTGCAACGAGACGCCGGCAAGGGATGCGGGACCGGCCAGGGTGTGTTGTTTTTGCATGGGTGGGGCGGACAGCGGGCGTCAGGAGGACAACCGGCCGTCCATCATCGGGATTTGCCGCTCGGCCGCGGCGGCGGCTTCGGGGCTGTGGGTTACCATTATTAGAGTGGCGAGGCGCTGGGAGGCAATCTTTTGGAAAAGTTCGAGGACGCGTGCGGCGTTCTCCGAGTCGAGATTTCCCGTCGGTTCGTCGGCTAATAGGAGCGACGGGCGGTGGACCAAGGCGCGGGCCACGGCGGCGCGTTGCATTTCGCCTCCGCTCATTTGGTGGGGAAAGGCATGGGCGCGCGGGGTCAACCCGACCAACTCGAGTATCTCGCCGGCACGGACCCGGGCCTCCTTGGCCCGGTCTCCGCGCAGGAGGAGCGGGAGTTCCACGTTCTCCACGGCGGTCATGGCCGGGAGGAGGTTGAAAAATTGGAAGATGATGCCCAGGCGTTCACGGCGGTAGGCGGTCAGCGCGTTTTCATCCGCGGAGTGCAAGGGGAGTCCGTCGACATCGATTTGTCCGGAGGAGGGTTGATCGAGCCCGCCGAGCAGGTTGAGCAGGGTGCTTTTGCCGCAGCCGCTTGGTCCGGTCACCGCGCAAAAGGAATGCGGGGCAATTTCCAGCGAAACATCGCGCAGGGCGTGCACTTCCCCGCCGGGCGAGGGATAAAGACGGGAGACATGGCGCAGGCTGATCATGGAAAGAGTGAGGTTTTCCGTTCGGCGCGGATCGCGCAAGACAACTTCCGCGTGGTGGCGGAGGGGAGTGACTGGATCGTGGTGGACAAGCCGGCCGGTTTGCTCACCCATCCCACGCGTCCGGATGGCGCGCCGACCTTGTGGGATGGCCTGCGGCAGCTGTTGGCTTACGAGCTGGCCAACCGGGGGCAACTTTCCATCATCACGCGGCTCGATCGCGAAACGAGCGGGCTTGTTTTGCTGGCTTTGTCAAGCGAGCGGGCCCGCGCCTTCGGTCTGGCCATGCAACGCGGTCTGATCGGCAAGGAGTATTTCGCTCTGGTGCGTGGTTGGCCGGAGTGGGATGCGATGACCATCGACGCGCCGATCATCCGGCAGGGCGAGGTCGGTGACTCATCCGTCTGGTTGAGGCGCTGCATCGATTCGCGCGGGGCGGCGGCACGGACTGATGTGAGGTTAGTGAGGCGCTTCGAGCGGGCCGGGAAAAAGTTTGCCTTGGTGCGGGCCGAGCCGAAGACCGGGCGGACGCATCAAATCCGGGTGCATCTGGCCCATGCGGGGTATCCGCTGGTGGGGGACAAGATCTACGGTGGCCGGGAGGGCGGGGCTTACCTTGAATTTATCGAAACGGGGTGGACGCCGCAGCTCGCCGCGGAGTTGCTTCTCCCCCGGCACGCTCTGCACGCCGCGGTGCTCCGTTTTCCGGTCCTTGGGGACATCGTGGAGGTGAAGTGCGGGTTGCCGTCCGATTTGCGGGCCTTTGCCGGTGAGGTGGCCGTAATTGGAGCGTGAAGGCGGCGGGCGGTGTGCTATGGTCTTGAGTTCCCATGGCTGACTATCTCCGCGTGGCGGGAATCCTTTTGGAGGTCCTGCTTCTTTTTAACCTTATCATCATCGCCCACGAACTGGGTCACTTCCTGGCGGCGCGCTGGCGCGGCTTGGTGGTGGAAAAGTTCGGTATCTGGTTCGGCAAGCCGATCTGGAAAAAGACGATTGGCGGCGTGGAATACAGCCTGGGATCCATCCCGGCTGGCGGATTTGTCGCGCTGCCCCAACTCGCCCCGATGGAAGCGGTCGAGGGCGGCAGTCAGCACGACCGATCCGCATTACCACCAGTAACTGCGCTGGACAAAATTATTGTCGCAGTAGCCGGTCCCGTGGCCAGCATCAGCTTGGCGCTGGTTTGCGCGGTGCTTGTGTGGACGGTCGGCCGTCCGGTCAGCCAAGCCGAGACAACCACGGTGATCGGCTATGTTGTGCCCGACGGACCCGCGGCCCAAGCCGGATTGAAGCCGGGTGATAAAATTCTCGAGGTCAATCGGAGCCCGGTCACGAAGTTTGCCGGTATGGGCAACATGGGCCAGAGTGTGATTTGGAATGTGGTGCGGAGTGAGGAACCGCTCATTCCGGTCAAATTCGAGCGTGACGGCAAGGTGCAAACGGTCGAAGTCGAGCCGGTCACTCCGGAGCGCGAGGGCTGGGGGCGGCGGCCGCTGCGCCAAATCGGCATTCTTCCGGCGACCACCCCGATGGTGGCGAAAATTTTCCCTGACAGTCCGGCGGCCGCCGCGGGGATCCGTCCGCGCGACCTGATCACTGCGGTGGATGGCGAACCTTTGCTCAGCCTGGCCTCGCTTTCCATCTTCCTCAACACGCACCCGGCGGGGGAGCCGATTGACCTCACCGTGCAGCGGGGCGACGAGACATTGCAACTCGCTGTCACCCCGGTGGTTCCCGAGGGCGAGGACAAGCCGCGGGTCGGAATTTTGTGGGACGACCGCGGGGTCACCGTGCTCGAGCATCCCAATCCGATCCAACTGGTGATCGGGAGCGTCCGCACCATGGTTGACACCTTGTCGGCGGTCTTCTCGCCGCGCAGTGACATCAAGGCCGAGCATTTGAGCGGTCCGGTGGGGATCATGCGCATCTACTATCTGCTTTTCGAGTCGCCGGATGGCTGGCGTCTGGCCCTGTGGTTCAGCGTCGTGCTCAATGTCAATCTGGCCCTGCTTAACCTTCTGCCCATTCCCGTGCTCGACGGCGGGCACATCACGCTGGCCATCATTGAGGCGATCCGGCGCAAACCGATCAACGTGCGGGTGCTGGAAGTTGTGCAAAGCGGCTTCGCCTTCCTCATCATCGGTTACATGCTCTACATCACTTTTTTCGACGTGCAGGATTTGCCGTGGCGCGGAAAGGAAGAACCGCCGGCGGAGTTGAAATTCACGCCGGCTCCGGAAAAGTCAGGCGCCGGGGACAGCCCCGCTTCGGGGATGTAGCGTCGGCGTCCCCGCCGACCAATGCGTGCGATGAGCAGCGAACTGCCGCTTCCATTTTATCCGGAACGCCGGCGCAGCCGCGCGGTGAATGTCGGCCAGGTAGGCATCGGGGGAGACAATCCGGTGCGCCTGCAGTCCATGATCACCTGCGACACGATGGATACGCAGGCCTGCATCCGCGAGTCGATGGAGCTGGCTGACGTGGGCTGCGAAATCGTGCGTATCACGGCGCCGACGGTCAAGGACGCACGGAATTTGGAAGCGATCCGCGACGGATTGCAGGCCCGCGGCTGCCATGTTCCGTTGGTGGCCGACATCCATTTTAAGCCCGACGCGGCGCTCGAGTCGGCCAAGTGGGTGGACAAGGTACGGGTCAACCCGGGCAACTATGCGGACTCGAAAAAATTTGCGGTGCGCGAATACAGCGACGAGCAATATGCGGCCGAGATCGGGCGTATCCGGGAAAAATTCGCGCCCTTGGTCGAGTTGTGCCGGGCGCGCGGCATCGCCATGCGCATCGGCACGAATCACGGTTCGCTGAGCGACCGGATCATGAACCGGTACGGCGACACGCCACTCGGCATGGTGGAAAG
>JAQBWH010000017.1 GCA_027624625.1 Verrucomicrobiota bacterium
AGAGCGCTGCCACGCTGGAAGAGTAGGCTAGTGATTGCAACTGAGCTGAAATTTAGGTTGCTCCCGGCACGACACGATAAAAATCGTAAAAAATGCGACGAAACGGTCAAAAAACCCGCAGCCGATGACCTCGAGGGCGGCAGGGATGGCGGGGGAGTGAGGGCAGGGCAGGGGAGAGGCGAGTGACTTTCAGTGCCCGATTGAATTTCTAAAGGGCACCATGCGGGCACTGGCCGAGCGGGCTTTTTCGCCGATTCTCTGTAACTCGTTGATGCAGAGAGTGCGGCCAAGAGGACTCGAACCTCTAACCTTCTGATCCGTAGTCAGATGCTCTATCCAATTGAGCTATGGCCGCATTTTGGAGGGGAAAGAATTAGCCGCGCCGGGTCAGCTGGTCAAATGGATTCAAGCGCTGATTGTCGGTCAATGACCGCCGCCGCCCATGGCGAGTTCACCGGGTTCGGTCCGGTCTTCCTTAAGAAAAGTCCAGAGGACGGCTGAGATGGCGAGGGAGCTAGCGCAGATGATGAAGGTGATGGTTTTGTCCGCGGCGGCACCGATGACGGCACCGATGGCGAGACTGACCACGATCTGCGGGATGACGATGGAGAGGTTGAAGATTCCCATGAAGGTGCCCATGCGGCTCTTGTCCACGCTATCGCTCATGATGGCGAAGGGCAGACTGACCACCGAGGCCCAGCCGATGCCGACGACAGCCATGAGGGCGTAGAGGGTTGTGGCGGTGGTGCCGAAGAAGATGATGCCTGCGTAACCGACGGCCATGATAAAAATGCAAATGGTGTGGGTGCGCACGAGGCCGACCTTCTTGGCCATGGGTTGCAGGACGGCGACGGGGAGGATGAACCCGACGACGTTCATGACGAGGAAGGAGACGGCGATGATTTGTCCGAGCGACGTCTTTTGCCCTTCGTCGAGTTCGCTCACGCCGGGGAAGAGGGCGTGCTGCGCGTAGGCGAACATGAAGACGAACATGGTTTGCACACCGAGCCAGGTGAAGGCGTGCGCGACGTAGATGTGGAGGAGGCGGGGCAGGTTCGTTTTGCCGTGTCCGTCCGTCGGTTCGGTCGGCGCATCGTGCGTGGCGACCGGGCCGAGATCGCGGGGTTCTTGGAGAAAAAAAGCGGGAATGACGTTGAAGAAAAGAACGAGTCCAACGCCAAAGTAAATGAGGGCGTAGTTGCCGAAGACGGCGCCGATGACGTAGGCCAGCACGCCGAACATGCCGGAGATGGTCTGCATCCAGGTGAAGCCTTTGGTCCGGGCTTCTCCTTCGGGGGTGAGGTCGGCAATGATCGAGCGGGTCGGGTTGAAACCGACGTTGATGGCCAGATCGAGGGTAAGGGCGATGATGATGGCGGTCCAAAGGATCTGGATGCCGGAGAACTCGCTCAATTCGCCGAGGAACGGCAGGGCGAGGAGCATGAGCGATGCGGTGACGCCGCCGATGAGGATGAACGGACGCCGCCGCCCGCCCCAGAACCAGACTTTGTCACTGATCAGGCCGACGATCGGTTGCGCGAGGAGGCCGGCGAGCGGGCCGGCCAGCCAGACGAGACCGACATGCTCAATAGAGAGATTGTATTTGGTGCTGAGGATCCAGCTCAGCGCGGAAATTTGCACGCACAGCGCGAAGCCCATGGCTGTGGAGGGCAGGCTGAGGAGGACGTAAAACGGATTGGTCAGTTTTTGTTGATTGTTCATGGGCCGGTCGGGAGTGACTTTTGCCTGCGGGCGGCGCGAGAGGGAATAAAGAGAGCCCTACGACTTTTTGCCGTCTTGCTCGATGCACTCCCAGAACTTGTGGTTGCTGGCCAGTTGCTCGTCCTCGGCCATGGGCAGGCTGGCGCGGAACAGAAAGTCACGGATGGTATTTTTGCTCAGCACGCGACGGATGAGGAGCCCGTGGTTGTGCGGTTCGAAGTAAATACGGTAGTCGCCGGCGCGATAACGATAAAGCGTGCGCCCGTCGCGGGAAACTTGGCCGTAAAGTTTCGGATCAAGATTATCCAGGCTATCGGGCAGCACCTGGAATTGGCCAAGGATCTCCAATTGCAAGAGCTTGGGTAGGGCGGCCATTTCGGCCGCGCTCAGATCGTTGAAAATAATCTGCAGCATCAGGGCAGGGGATATTGCAGCGGGCCTGGGCCGAAGAAAAGGAGCGAGACGACAATGAGAAAGGCTCCGTAACCTACCCCGATCCAGGCGACAAAACGAAAGCGTCCGGGCGGCCGCGATACCCATTGGAGCGCATCGCGCATGAGGTAAGGCGCACCGACGAAGACGAGTCCGGCGATGGCCCAGCCGTAGGCGAGGATAACGAGGACCAGGCGGCTTTGCTCGGGGCGGAGGAAAGCTGACCCGAGAAGCGGTTCGGCAGCCAAGAGGGCGAGGATACCGATGGCGCGCACGGCGAGAAATTCCTCAGCGAACAAAGGGACCATGACGGCAGCAGCCAGAATGGCCCCGCAAATGAGCGTGCGGTTGGGGGAGAACTCACCAAGGTCCATGGTCGCGGCCAGCCAAAAGGCCCAAGCAGCGGCGAGCAGGAAGAGAGCCACTCCGACCGGATAGGAGCGCGGAAATTCCCGTAGCTGGTTGATTGTCCAATCGGTCCGGAGCAAGGCGAAAGCATGCGCCGCGACCAGACCAAGGCCGGCCACGAGGCCGACCGTGCGCAATGAAAAGTCGTAGATCATGAAAAAGGGAACCGCTCTTCAACACTTTTCACGCGGACATGACAAGCCCGACGGCTCATGGCCGCGCGCCGTGCGCCGCCGCGGCGAGCGGGGCGACGAAGGAAACTATGCGATCGACAAAGTCGGGGGTGTCCCCGCATTCGCCCATGCGGCGCACAATGGCACTGCCCACCACAACGGCGTCGGCTTGACGCGCGACTTGGGCCGCTTGTTCGGGAGTGGAAATCCCAAAGCCGACGGCCACCGGCAGGTCGGTGTGGCGCCGGATTTCCGCGACCTGGCCCGCGATGGAATCGGATAGTTGGGTCTGCTCACCGGTCACACCTTCGCGGGAGACGTAGTAAATGAATCCGTCCGCCGTGCGGGCGATCATTGCCATGCGGGCCGGAGGCGTGGTCGGCGCAATCAGCCGGATGGATTTGAGGTGGTGCTTGTCGGCGAGTTCGCGGTTGGCTGCAATTTCGTCCGGCGGAAGATCCAAAATCAACACGCCATCGACCCCGGCCGCAGCCGCTTCCTCGTGGAATTTTTCGAATCCGTGGATGTAGACCGGGTTGAGGTAGGTGTAGAGGACGAGAGGAACGTCGGTGGCCAGGCGGATACGGCGCACGGACCGGAGCACTTTGTCCAAGGTGGTTCCGGCTTCGAGTGCACGTTGGGCACCCAGCTGATTGACCACGCCATCGGCCAGAGGATCGGAGAAAGGAACTCCCAGCTCGACCAGATCAACGCCTGCCTCGGCCAAAGCAGGGACCAAACGCTCGGTGGCCTCGAGGGACGGGTCGCCGGCCGTGATGTAGGCGATAAATCCGCTGCGGTTGATCGCCCGCAAGGTGGAGAACATTTCGTCGATCCGGTTCGGCATGGGCGCACTGTTGTAGGGCGAACCGCACGTGGAGCCAACATTTTGCGCGTGCCGTTCGGTGATCGGAGGCTTAGCAATGACCGGGCATGACTGTGCCGATCACTGAAAAAGAACTGGCCGCCGCCGCTGGCTGGCCGATCGTTCACGCCGCGCGCAAACTCCGCGACACGGGCAAAGTCCTGCGCGTATCTTATGATCCGCCGCTGCTCAAAGGTGCGGTGCGCATGGGCTCACGCACCTATGGCGCCGGCCTGAGATTGGGATCAGAGTTGGAGAACCTTTGCAGCTGCTTCGATTCTTGGTCGGAGGGAAAGATCTGCGTCCACTCGGTCGCTGCGGCACTGGCCTTAATGCAACAGTCGGAGCCCAGCCAGCCGGAAAGTGGCGCAGTGGACCCGCCAACTACGGCAACCCTTCCCGTCCAATAACACAAGACAATATATGTCATGTATAGTTGTAAACAGTGTGAAAGCACCCTGGCAAAGAGCAAACTAGCCATGACTGGTTTCGCCCGTTCGGATTCAAGCCTTCGGCGCCGGGTGGCGCTGCAAATGGGCTATGCGGCCCTTTTTACGACCTTCGTCCTTTGGCCCAACCTTCGGGTCGCTCCGAGTGTTTTGTTGGTCGCCGCGACCGCTTTGGCGGCCATTTGGTTGGTCGGCGGCCTGGCGGCTTGGGTCAAGTTGCCGCGGGCCGATGAAATCCTGCTCTGTGGTGCGTCGGCGCCCTTGTTGGTCGGGTTGACCCAATTGGCTTACCGCATCGACTTCTTGCGGGTCCACGGCGCCCTGGCCCGTCCGGGGGTCGCAGCTGATTCCGCCACGGCCTTTGCCGCGGTATGGGCGGCCGAGGTGGTCTTTGTGCTCCTGCCGGGTGTCTTGTTTGTTTGGTGGAATACGCGCGCGCTGGCCCCGGTCGAGCCTCCTACCTTCCGCGTTCAGTCGGCCCGGAGTCGGCCCTCTTCGCCTAAAAGTCGCAAGTAATCAGCGACCGCCTCCTGCCATGACCGCATGGGGCGTCCGATGAGGGCCTCGATGCGGGCGCAGGACATGGAGCTGTAAACGGGACGCTTCGCGATCATGGCCGCAATGTCGGCGAGTCGGAGCGGTTCGACCGTGCGGGTTTGGACCGGGGCGCCGAGGGCTGCCGCAACTGTGATCCCCTCCTCCGCCCAATCACGCCAGGTGCACACGCCACGATTGCACACGTGGTAAATGCCACCCGGAGCGGATGGGGCGAACAAGGCCCGGAGCGCACCCGCAATGTCGAGGGTGTAGCTGGGTGAGGACCATTTGTCGGCCACCGCTTTGACCGGCTCACCACGCAGGGAGGTCTGCACCGCTTTGTCGAGGAAGCTGTCGCGGTCCGGGCCAAAGACCCACGCGACCCGGACCACGACGTGTTGGCCGTCCGCTGCCATGACCAGTTGCTCGCCTTCGAGCTTGGTTTGACCATACCAAGAGATCGGCTCCGGGGCGGCATCTTCAACGTAGGGCTGCTGTGCCTGACCGGAGAAGACATAATCCGTGCTGATCTGGATCAGCCGCGCCCCCACCTCGGTGCAGGCCCGGGCGAGAGCGCCAGCGGCATCGGCGTTGATCGTGCGGGCCAAGCTGCGCTTGGTTTCGCAGAGGTCGACATTGGTCATGGCGGCAGAGTTGATCACGATGGTCGGTTTCTCTGCGCGGATGAAATCGGCGCACGCTGCGGGAGCAGAAAGGTCGCCCTCCGCGCGGCCCAGCGCGCGCAGATCAAAATGGTCAGCGTAGGTGCGGGCCAAGGCCGCACCCAAGCGACCCCTTGCTCCGAAGATGAGGATCTTCGGACGTCCCGGCGTCATGGCGCCGGCGGGCCGGTCAAGGCCCCGAGCATGAACGCGTGCATTTCGTCCTCGAGGATATCGAACTGTCTGTCTTCCGAGCGGATCTTGAGGAACCATTCCATGCTTTCGTGCATGAGGCGGATGCCGAGAACTGTGGCAAAGGCGCAGAAGAAGCGCGCATTGACTTGGTGCGATTTGAGTTGCGGGATGGTTCGTTGCAACTCGAGGTGGTAACAATCAAGCACCGGCTTGTAGAAGGTCTTGTGGATTTGGGAGAACCGTTTGGGGTCGTCGATCATCATTTGTGCGACGAGACGCACCGTGATGGCACGGGTGTTTTTGCCTTGGCGCAGAGCTTTGAACATCGGATCGATCAGCGCGCCGACCAACTCGCGAACCGGAATGGGCTCCCGCCCGTGCTTTTTGCGAAGGCGGTCCAAGCGCTCGAGGCGCTCGGAGTTGATCGGGGTCAGCCGACGGTCGGCCAAAGCGAAGATCAGTTTGTCCTTCGAGCCGAAATGGTAGTTCACGGCGGCGAGATTGACTTCCGCGAGCAAGGTAACGTCGCGCAACGACATCCCGTGGAAACCACTGGCGGCGTAAATGCGTTCGGCCGCGCGGAGGATGCGCTCGCGGGTCGACTCGGGAGACTTCTTGGGCATACGGACGTTTGAAAAGTGATCCGGATGGGGCCCCTCGTCAATCCCTGTCTTGGCCGGACGGGCCGCGCGGGCTACGATGCGGGGATCATGGAGGATCATTCGCACCCAAACGTGGCCGAATTGCGGCGCAATTATACCCGCGACGGGTTGCGCCGGAGCGAGCTCGACCCGGATCCCGTCGGGCAATTTCGCCGGTGGTTTGCCGATGCCGTGGCGGCCGAATTGCTCGAGCCCAATGCCATGGTGCTTTCGACCACCGACGGGCACCGTCCGAGCGCCCGCACCGTTTTGCTCAAGGGCTACGACGAGCGGGGATTTGTATTTTTCACCAACTACGAGAGCCGCAAAGCGCGGGAGATGGCGATCTGTGGTCAGGTCAGTTTGCTTTTTCCCTGGTATCCGCTCGAGCGGCAAGTCGGGCTACTCGGGCGAGCCGAGCGGATCAGTGTGGCGGAGTCGCTGGCCTATTTCACCTCCCGCCCCGAGGGCAGCCGCTTGGGGGCCTGGGTTTCGCAGCAGAGTTCTGTCATCAGCTCCCGGCAATGGCTCGAAATGAAATGGGAAGAAGTACAGCGCAAGTTTTCTGACGGCGAGATCCCCCTGCCCTCGTTTTGGGGCGGGTATCGGATCGTGCCGGCCGAATTCGAGTTTTGGCAAGGTCGGGAAAACCGCCTGCATGACCGGTTCCGCTACACCAAACCGGCCGATGTCTGGGTGGTCGACCGTTTGTCTCCCTGAGCCAGGAGCCTCGCGGGTATCCCTCGCCCATGCCGAGTCATTAGGGCTGAGAGCATTCTCGACCTCTGCCTGCTGACTCGCTACTTTGCGCCCTTCTTTATGACTAAAAACAAAGCTCTCGTCGGTAACATGGTCATCGCCCAGAGCGGTGGACCGACCATGGTGATCAACCAAAGCCTCATTGGCGCCGTCCTCGAGGCCAAGAAGCACAAGCAGATCAAGAACATCTACGGTTCCCTGCACGGTATCGCGGGCATTCTCGGGGAAAACTTCATCGACTTGGGCAAGGAAAGCGCCGCGACACTTGAAGCGGTGGCCGGAACACCTTCCTCGGCCCTCGGGTCGGTCCGCAAGAAGCCGACCAAGGACGACTGCCTTGCCATCTTTCATGTCCTGCAGAAATACGACGTCCGTTATTTCTTTTACATCGGCGGCAACGACACGGCCGAGACCACGCACATCATCAACGAGGAAGCCAAGGCGAACAATTACCTGCTGCAGTGTTTTCACATCCCGAAGACGATCGACAACGATTTGCGCGAGAACGACCACACGCCCGGATTCGGCAGCGGAGCGCGCTTTGTCGCCGAAGCCTTCATGGGTGACAACCTCGACAACCGCGCCCTGCCCGGGGTGAAGATCAACATCATCATGGGACGCCACGCCGGTTTTCTCACCGCAGCGGCGGCCCTGGCCCGCGTCCACCCCGGTGACGGGCCGCACCTCGTTTACTTGCCCGAGCGCCCGTTCGACGAAAACAAGTTCGCCAAGGACGTGGAGCGGGTCTACGCCAAACTCGGACGTTGCGTGGTCGCCGTTTCGGAAGGTATTTGCGACAAGAACGGCACAGCGATCGCAGCCAAGCTGAGCAAGGAAGTCGATTCGCATGGCAACGTGCAGTTGAGCGGCTCCGGGGCACTCGGCGATCTGCTTTCCGGGATCATCAAAAATAAAACCAAAATTTCCCGCGTCCGGGCCGACACCTTCGGCTATCTGCAACGCTCGTTTCCAGACATGGCGTCGTACGTCGATTCAACCGAAGCCCGCGAGGTCGGCAAGCTGGCCGTGCGCCATGCCGTTGCCGCGAAGAAGCAAAGCGGTTCGGTCACAATCAACCGCAAAGCCGGCAAGAAATACGCGCCGTCCTACGGACTGGTCGAATTGCGCAAGGTCTCGAAAGACACCCGCCACATGCCCGACAAGTTCATCCACAAGGATGCCAATGACGTGACCCCGGCCTTCATCGCCTATGCGAAGCCGCTCGTGGGCAAGTTGCCGGTTATCGGGCGGTTCAAGGGTGTACGCGTCAAAAAGGTTAAGTGAAACGACCGGCGCCGTCCTCGCCGACGGTTGTTAAATCGCGTGCTCTTGCAGCGCTTGGAGGGGAACAATGGCCAGCGCGGCTGCGTTGGTCGCCTCGAGGCTGACCTTCGGCGCCTTGCCGGCTTCGCAGGCTTCGAGCCAGCGACCCGCGCAGAGGCACCAGTGGTCGCCCGGCTTGAGGCCGGGGAAATCATATTGAGGGACGGGAGTGGTCAGATCGTTGCCCCGAGATTTGGAAAACTGGAGAAACTCAGCAGTCATGATCGCGCAGACCGTGTGTGAGCCTCGGTCTTGCGAGCAGGTATTGCAGTGGCCATCGCGAAAAAAACCGGTGGCCGGCTCGAAACTGCAGGGCTGAAGCAATCCGCCGAGGACGTTGCGGGCTGCTTCCTCCCCCTCGCCGTGTGCTAAATCGCGGACCGACATATTTTTACCAGCCCAAGATCAGGGCGAAGACCAGCGGGGCGACGATGGTGGCGTCTGATTCAATGATGTATTTCGGGGTGTCGGCCTCGAGCTTGCCCCAGGTGATTTTTTCGTTCGGCACGGCACCGGAGTAGGACCCGAAGCTCGTGGTCGAGTCGCTGATCTGGCAGAAGTAGGCCCAGACCGGAATGTCCTCCAACTGCAGGTCCTGGTGGAGCATGGGCACGACGCAGATCGGGAAATCGCCGGCAATGCCGCCGCCGATCTGGAAAAACCCAACCGGAGTCGGGGCCGTCTTCTGATACCAGTCGGCCAGATAGATCATGTATTCGATCCCGGTGCGGACGGTGTGCACGTTTTTGATTTCGCCGGTCATGACGTGCGAGGTATACATATTGCCCAGGGTGGAGTCTTCCCATCCGGGCACGATGATCGGGATGTTTTTCTCCATCGCGGCGATGACCCAGGAGTCCTTCGGGTCGATCTGATAGTATTGCTCGAGCTTGCCGGACTTGATGGTCCGCCACATGAATTCATGCGGGAAATAACGCTCACCGGCCCCATCGGCCGCCATCCACTCTTCGAACACCGCTTTTTCGAGACGCCGCATGGCTTCCATTTCGGGGATGCAGGTGTCCGTCACGCGGTTCATGTGCCGGTCGAGGAGGGCCTGCTCGTCGGCCGGGGTAAGGTCGCGGTAATGCGGGACGCGCTCGTAGTAGTCGTGGGCGACAAGGTTGAAGATGTCCTCTTCGAGATTTGCCCCCGTGCAGGAAATGATCCCGACTTTGTCCCGCCGGATCATTTCGGCGAGGGAAAGACCGAGCTCGCCCGTGCTCATCGCCCCAGCGAGGGAAACGAGCATTTTGCCGCCGTTGTCGATCAATTTGCTATAGCCATCGGCCGCATCGACCAGCGCGGCGGCGTTGAAGTGGCGGTAATGGTGGCGGATGAAGGTGGAGACGGGTTGGCTCATAGGATCAGAGTTTGACGTGGAAGGATTCACCCGGTTTGACCGAGCGGCAGAAGGCGGCCAGCAACTTGGCCATGGACTCGAGGTCGGCGAGGTCGATGACTTCGACTGGCGAGTGCATGTAGCGGTTGGGCAGTCCGAGTGAAGCGGTGGGAATTCCTCCGCGCTGGAGGAAAAAGGCATCGGCATCGGTGCCGGTGCGGCGCGGGTTGGCTTCGCGTTGGACCGGAATTTTTTCCTTTGCAGCCACCTCGAGGAGACGTTGCACCACGACCGGATGATTCGAGCTGCCAAAAGAAATAACGGGACCCTTGCCGAGCCGGACATCCCCGTGCTTGGGCTTTGAGCAATTTGGAATATCGGTTCCGTGGGTCACGTCGACCACAAGGGCCACGTCGGGGTTGAGGGCATAAGCTGCCATCGTCGCGCCATAAAGGCCGTTTTCCTCCTGTACGGTGGACACTGCGGTGACACATACCGCGGGCTTTTTCGCGGCCAGCTGACGCAAGGCTTCGCCGGCGGACCAGACCCCGATGCGATTGTCGCAACCGCGGGCTGCCACGCGGTTATTTCGCAGACGCTCAAATCCGTCGGCGTAGGTGATGGAGTCCCCGACCCGCGCGAATTTTTCCGCTTCCGCTTTCGACCCGGCACCGATGTCGATATACATCTCGTGCAGCTCGGGCACTTTTTTGCGGTCGTCCGGCTCTTGCAAATGAATGGCCAGCGAGCCGGTCACGCCGGAAATCGTCCCTTGGGGGCCGTGCACCTGGACGCGTTGACCTCGGAAAAGCGCGCGGTCGATACCGCCGATTCCTTGGACGAAAAGAAAACCATCCTCATTGAGGTGCGAGACCATAAAGCCAAGCTCGTCGATATGACCGGCCAGCACGACATGCGGCCTTTTCTCCGCCCGGCCCAACCGGGCAAAGGCGTTCCCGTAAGCGTCGGTCGTGAACTCGTCGCAATGCGGTTTGACGTAGTCCGCCCACACGCGCTGCGCACCCGTCTCGAAGCCGGAGGGTGATGGTGTTTCGATCAGGTTTTTGAAGAATTTGAGCGGGGCTTTGTCCACCATGACACTATGCAAAGCACAGCCATGAGGGGCAAGACCTCGACGCCGAAAAGTGCATCGGGCAGACTTTGTCGCCCGGCATGACCTTCACCCGCACCACCCTTCGTGAGTTACGTCCGACCCTGCGGCTGGCGGCGCCCATCACGGCCGGGCAAGTCGGGCAGATGCTCCTTGGCGTGGCGGACACCATCATGGTCGGTCACGTCGGAACCATAGCCTTGGCCGCCTGCTCTTTTGCCAATAACGTCCTGATGGTTTTTGCCATTGCCGGCTTCGGCGTGCTCACTGCGGTCTCGGTGCGGGTTTCCCACGCGCACGGGGCGGGAGCCACCGACGCGATGGCCCGCGCTTTCCATGCCGGCGTCGGGCTCTCGGTGATTGGTGGGCTGATTTGCGCGGCAGCCATGCACTTGATTTATCCTGTTTTTCACCATTTGGGGCAGGCCCCCGGTGTGGTCGATGAGGCGCGGGCCTACACGCTGATTGTCGCGTGGTCGCTCATTCCCGCCTGGCTGACCGCCTCGGCACGAAACTACCTCGAGAGCCAGTCGCGCCCGTGGCCGGCTTTTTGGATCATGTTCGGCGGCGTCGTGCTTAATGTATTACTCAATTGGGTTATGATTTACGGCAACTTGGGAGCACCGGCCATGGGGCTGGAGGGCGCCGGATGGGCCACCCTGATCAGCCGCGTGGTGGTTATTGGCGGCCTCATTTGGTTCCTTTTGGCCGGCCGCAGCGCACCCTCCGTACGCTGGAAAGCAAATGTCGAATGGTGGCGCGAACAATGGGCCCTGCTCAGGTTGGGCGTGCCGACGGGCTTGCAGCTGCTCAGCGAGGTCGGTGCCTTCTCTGCCGCGGCCCTGCTGATCGGACATCTCGGAGCGATCCCGCTGGCCGCGCACCAGATTGCCATCACCTGCGCGGCCACCACCTTCATGTTTCCCCTTGGTATTTCCATGGCGGCCACCGTGCGGATCGGCCAGGCGCTGGGGAGCGGCCGCACGGAGTTGCTTCGTCCGATCGGCGCGGGCGCCTGGTTGATCGGCAGCATTGTCATGACCGCCTTCACGATTGTTCTTTTCAGTTCCAGCCACCTCATCGCGCGCGCCTTCGTGAGCGATCCGGCGGTCATTGCCATCGCGGCGCAGCTTCTCATCATCGCCGGCATTTTCCAATTGGTGGACGGAGTGCAGGTCGTCGGGTCGGGGTTGCTGCGCGGATTGCGCGATACCAAAGTCCCCATGTGGATCAATATTGTGGCCTATTGGGTCATCGCCCTGCCGTTGGGTGGGTGGTTGACCTTCTCCCGCGGTGATGGGGCGGCGGGCATGTGGTCCGGGCTGGCGTGGGGCATCGCCTTTGCCTCGGTCTTTCTCGTGCTGCGCTTCAGGGCGAAGACGCGCCCCGCTTGACCGCGGCGGCGGCATCGCGGCGACGCCGAGTAATGGTCCGCGACCAAATTATCCCTGCCACTCAGTGGCTCAACGCGTAGGCGAGATGCGGGGTGTACAGTTTCGGTTCGAGGAGAAAGCTGTCGTGTCCTTTCTCCGAGTGCACGGTAAGCCGCAAATATGGGACCCCCGCTTTCTTCAGCTCGGAGCAAATTTCCGTCTGGTAATCCGGATAAAAACAACAATCGCTGTCGATGGTGAAGACCAGATACTGCTGGTCTTTGCAGTGACCGAAAAGCGGCTGCCAGCCGGAATGTTTGGCATCCTTGTAAAGGTCGAACTGTTGCCATGCGTCGATGATGCGCAGGTAAGAGTTGGCGTCGAAGCGCCGGACAAACTTTTGTCCTTGATAAAGCATGTAGCTCTCCAGCGAGCTGGAGATGTCATACCATGGCAGGTCGCTCTCCGGCCTTACGATGTCGACGCGGGCGCGTTCTTCGATCACATCGGCATAGAGGAAGGTCTTGTGGCTGATCATGCGGGCGAGTGCCAGTCCGTGCACCGGACCCGGCGTGCCGTAGTAGTCCCCTCCCCGGAATTCGGGATCCCGAGTGATGGCGATGATTTGCTCAAGGTTGTGCATTTGCTGGAGGCCATGCGAGCGGATGCCGGTCCCGATGGTGATCACGTTCGCCACGCGGTCCGGCCAGTGCACAGCGAAGTCGAGGGCCATCATGCCGCCGAGGGAGGTCCCGACCACGGCATGAAGCATTTCGATGCCGTACTTTTCGAGCACGGGAAGTTGCGAACGGACAATGTCATGCACGGTGACCCGCGGGAAGTGGCCGGCATAGACTTTGCCGGTGGCCGGATTGATCGAGCAAGGGCCGGTCGAACCGTAACAACCGCCGAGGTAGTTGGCGCAAATGATGAAATACTTGTTGGTATCCAAGGCACGGCCCGATCCGATGAAGCCGTCCCACCAGCCGGTGTGCAACTCCTCGGTCCAACGCCCGTCCAGCCCGGGGACATCATGGTTGCTGCCGGCGGCATGCTGGCTGCCGCTCAAGGCGTGGAAGAGGACTACGGCGTTGGAGCGGTCGGCGTTGAGCTCGCCATAGGTCTCGTAGGCTATGGTGACTACGGGCAAGGAGACGCCCCCTGCCGTAACGAAAGGATCATCCGCACTGCCGAAAGTGTGAAACTGGGTCGCGACTTTGCCGATGCCTTTGCTCATGGGCAGGTGACTACTTGGCCGCGGCCAAAGCCTGATCGATATCTTCGAGCAGATCGGCCGGATCTTCCAGCCCGACGGAAAGACGGATGAGTTCGGGCGAGATCCCCGCCCCGCGCTGTTGTTCCTCATTGAGTTGGGAGTGCGTGGTGGTGGCCGGATGGATGGCCAGGCTCTTGGCATCGCCCACGTTGGCTAGGTGGGAGAAAAGTTGGAGGGCTTCGATGAACTTCTTTCCGGCCGCCGCTCCCCCCTTGATGCCGAACACGACCATGGCTCCCCCTTTGCCGTGGAGATACTTCTTGTTCAGTTCATGGTGAGGATCGTTTTTCAGCCCGGGATAACGGACCCACTCGACGTCGGGATGCTTTTGCAGGTGCGCGGCGACGACCAGCGAGTTGGCGCAGTGTTTTTCCATGCGCAGCGGCAGAGTTTCAATGCCTTGGAGGAAGAGCCACGAATTGTCCGGCGCGATACAAGCGCCAAGGTTGCGCAGCGGGACGGTGCGCATACGCAAGATGAAGGCGAGCGGAGCGAGCGGGGCCGGCAGATCGTGGCCCCAGCGCAGACCATGGTAGCTCTTGTCCGGGTTGTCGTAGAGCGGGTGCTTTCCCCCCGCCCAGTGGAAACGGCCGCTATCGACCACCACACCGCCAATACCGGTGCCGTGGCCCCCGATCCATTTGGTCAACGAATGAATGACGATATCCGCCCCGAAATCGAGCGGTTTGGTCAGGTAGGGCGTGGAAAACGTGGCGTCGACGACCAGCGGGATGCCATGGTCGTGGGCCACTTTCGCCACCTTTTCCAAGTCGACGACTTCAAGCGCAGGGTTGGAAACGGTTTCGACAAAAAGAGCGCGCGTTTTGTCATCGATCGCGTCGGCGAAATTTTGCGGGTCGTTTGAATCGACAAATTTCACCTTGATCCCGAGGGCCGGGAGAATGTCGCTGAATTGCGTGTAGGTGCCGCCGTAGAGGTTGCGGGCACTGACAATATTGTCGCCGGCCGAAGCAAGGTTGATGATCGAGTAGAAAACTCCGGCTGTTCCCGAGGCGACCCCCAGCCCGCCCATTTCGGGCGCACCTTCGAGCAAGGCCACGCGCTTTTCCAGCACGTCGGTCGTGGGGTTCATCAGCCGCGTGTAAATGTTGCCCAGCTCTTTAAGGGCGAAGAGATTCGCGGCGTGCTCGGTGCTTTTGAAGACGAACGAACTGGTGCGGTAAACGGGCACCGCGCGTGACAGTGTGGTCGGATCGGGTTGTTGTCCGCCGTGGAGGCAAAGGGTGTCGAATCTCATGGCTTTTTAGTAATTTGGGTGAAAGGAGATAGTTTCCCCGGCGCGCGCCAAGTCAATTGCAAAGGTGGCTATGACGCGCATTCTGCGGGGGCATTTCGGCTGCTCTGGCCGGGCATGTGGAGGTCAGCGATGGTCAAAAAGGTCCTACGCGGGTCTCACGACCGGTGAATCAACCCGCTCATCTTCAGCTCAGCCTGACCTCGACGTAGCTTGATCGACAATCGTGGCCCCGCCCGCTGAAGCTGGCTGGACGACCGATGAGCGGTAAGGGCAATGACGGCAATTATTGCGGCAACAGTATCCCCGGCGGCGAAGGTAAGCAGCAGTGAAAACGAGGAAGCCGCCTTCAAAGTAAAAATCACCGGGCAAAACTTCAAGGTTCGGCCGGACGGCTGCTTGCTCGTGGTGGAAGGCCAAAATGCAGTTGCGGCAAATACACACTTGGTTGCGCTGATTGGGAGGCACGCGGGCCAGCAACTCCGCCGGGAGGCTCATCCCAGTGCACCAGCACCCTGCGAGGGAATCCGTCTGGCCCGAACCGCAGCCGTTCAGCTCCCCGCAAAGCGGACAGCACGAGGCAGGATGAGGGGCCGTAGTGGAACTCAAGGTGCGGTCCGCGTTCTTTGTGGGTTCCAAAATCCGTTCTCCACCTCGGGACCGAACCATCCCAGATTCTCGGCCTTCGCATCGCCTCCGTGTGGGTTGTCGCCCTCTTCCCGGGCCACAGACCGCTCCGAGGTAACGCGACCGTCGCACCATGCCACCAGAGCGTGGCCGCGGAAGCGAAAATGAACAGTGGGCGAAGGACGTGAGCCGCTCGGACCTTGGCCGAAGTCCCAGAAAGGCGGTTCCGCGTAGGGGTACTCTTGCACTGATCCGCCGGTCGCATACCCGCTAGTGGTGAACATAATGGTGGCAGCCGCGTTATGCATCTGGGCCGGGCGCGCGGCTACGCGCAGGCCTCGGGAGTCGTAGGCCCACGAAGGGGTGCCGCCGATATAAGAAGCGTTGTAGCCGTAACCACCGCAGCCCGACTCGAAGGAGTTTTCCCCACGAGTCAATGCTTGGAAAAGCGGACAGATGCCGACTTTCTTTGACTTGCCAAGATATTCGGCGAGCAGACCACATGCCGGATCGAAGGGCTGGGAGGAGGATGCCCTTGCTCCATGCCAGCGCCGGTTGTTGCGGCGATCGTCGGCCGGACAATAGCTGCCGTGGTCGGAGGCATAGCTCTGGTTGGCAACGACGAGTTGGCGCAAATTGGAAATGCTTTGTCCCATCTGCGAACTTTCTGTGGCGGCCTCGAGAGCGGGTAACAAAAGGACAGCGAGCACGGCGAGCACCGCAACAACAACAACCAACTCAACCAAGGTTATCCCTTGCTCGCGATGTTTGAAATGTTGCCCCGAAAGTTTCATCACTTGTGTCGCACAGAGAGGCGCATGAAACCCTGCCGGGCGGAGCCGGTCCGGGCGATGATGGTGGCTTCCCGGATCACCCCAACACTGGCCGGGCCGGGGGCACGGGTTTCAGTGACCTGCGGAGCGTGCGGGGGCACGGCTTGGAATGGATTGCCGTCCGTGCTACGCGCGATGACCGCCCAGCTCAGCAGGTCCGAACTGGTTTCGATTTCGAGCACGAGATCGACCGCGCGTTCATCGCGGCGAACCGTGAGGGCTGGCAAACCTCCGATCATAGAAAATCGCTGGGCGTCTGTGAATCCGTCGGGCGACTGGGGCGAATGCCCGGCGGCATACTCCAGCAAATCGGTCCGGCCGTCTTCATCGGAGTCGGCCAACTCGCCAAGGCTACTTTCGGGGAGTCCGTGCAGATTCTGCCATTCGCTGAAGCTCGTGTCGCGTCCGATGACCCCGACGGCTTCCAGGTCAAAACCACCTGAGACGCTGGTTTCCCAAGCGTCGTAAATCGGAGCGCCTATAGTATCTCGGTACGCTCCGTTGCCAGGGATATCGACGACACGGACATGGGTGATCGCGTTGAGCTTAATTTGGCCGCTGATGACTGCAGGATCATCCTTTAATGCCGCGAAGTCGAAGGGAGTTCCCCAAGAGAGACCATTGGCATTGGCATGTTTTCCGGCCAAACCGAAAATATTCGAGGCATCGATTGTCCCGAAGGAGCCGACCGGTTCAGTGGTGAGAAATCGCGAAGGAAAGCGCGCGAAGACCTCACCGTCACTCGAAATCTCAACGTAAGCCAATTCCGCGAACGGTTGCCCGGCGATCCCACTGCCACCTTGAGAGACAATGGAGTTTTCGAAAACGGCCAGGTCGGCCCCGGTCTTGTCCTGCAGCGGCTTGAAGAAGCTCAGCGTGATCGATCCCGGATTGATCCGGTTGGTCATTTGATTCGCGTTAAGGTCGCCGAGCGAAACGATGTCGAAATATTCGCCCTTGACCGGACCGAGTGACATGCTGTGATCAGACCATCCCAAAGCGACATTCGGGGAGGGCAAGTAATGAACCACCTCGTCAGCCCAACCGCAGAAGAGGTGGTTGACCCGATTTTCCGGATTGATAAAAATCCCTTCCGACTGGGTAAGACGGGCTTTCCCATCTCCGTGGGGTCCGACAAAGCCTGGAACACCGGCATCAAAGCCGTTGTCAGGGTCGTCGTTCGGCCCTGAATAAAGACCGCCGGCCGCCGGATTGGCGATGGCCAGCACGAGGCTGGCCATCGCTATGACTTTACAGAGGGCGGAACGGGCCACGGCTGTATCGTGATCAGAATGATCCGTGGCGCCGATGTCGGAACCAGAGAAGAGCAGCTCCACCAAGCAAAACCAAACTGACAGTTTGCGGTTCGGGAACAACCTGCAAAATTTCGTTGCCCTCAGCAAGGTAAATGGAACCGTCCCTCAAGCGCACGTCCCCCAGACCTCTGGTCGACGAGAGGATCGTGTGGTAATTAGCGAAACCACTTGTGCCGTTGGCCGACGCTTTCACGAGGAAAGATGGACTGCTGAAATCTGTGAGCGTAATATAGAGGTTTCCGATGTCGTCCACGGCTAGGCCGGTCGCCCCCGATGAATTGCTGAAACTGCTGCTGTAATCCCACCAAAGACGTTCTGCGGGTGAAGGCAACGGAGTGTTCGTCGGATCGGCAACCGAGTTGTTCACGTCAGCCGCGGTGTAGCGGTAGATGCTCTTATCACCATATCCCGGCGCGTAAAACATGTTCCCCAAGGTGTCGAAGGCAAGCGGACCCGAGGAGCCGATGGTTGTACCGAGAGACACGGGCGGGCTCTCGAAATTCCCCGCGGTGGTCAGAGCAGCACGAAAAACTTCGTTTGGGGAAGAGAAATTAGGCGTGCCAGTGATGAACATCTCGCCTGCCTTGCGACGGAAGAGTCCCCAGTTTGGCGCCATGGAGACTTGCGTTGCTCCAGTTGCTCCAATTGAAGGGTCGTGTTTCCAGATCTTATAACCAGTCGAACTTGTGTTGTAGTAGATGTTGTCATCGATGCGGACCACGCTGGCCCCGCTATAGTCGGCATTGCCGGCTACCGCTGTGGATTGCACATCATTAATCCACGTAAACAAGCCCCCAAAATTGTAGCTACTCGTCGAGGTTTGGTAGTAAGTGGTCGCTCCGGACAAGCTCCAATCGAACGAAGTAATCGATTCACTGGATACGGAGTGTGTGAGGTAGACACTGGTCCCATAACCAGGCTCGATGAGGTTTGCGGCGGAGGCAGGGACAACGGCAGCGAGGGCGAAAGCGACGAGAGAGGTCGCCACAACAAAGCGGACTTTATTCATGGTATTTTCTTCTAACTTGGTTTCACGGGCTGTTTGAGGACAGCCTCTCCCCCGTGTTGAAGAAAGGACCACCCCCGCACGGACGCTTGCGCGACGCCGTTGCCCATTTCAGGACGGTGCGGTTTTCTCCGCCGGTTCGAACCCGGACTTTGACCTTTGCGCGACAGTGAGGGAATTTCACCCTGCTTTCCTAGGCCGACGGATTGGTTTGTTGATAAAAAGAACTACCGAAGTCGGTTGTTTTATTTTTTCATTCCTCCCCGGTCAATGAAAAATTCTTCGAAGCCTGTGCGGCCTGCTGAGGAAGGATCGATCTAAGCGCGATACGCGCCCCGCAGCGTCCTCCTCGGTGCGCGGAGTGGAAAACGGATGAAAAAAAAGTGCGGAATTAGCTCCTCATCTTTTTTCTCAACGAGCAGCAAAAGAGGCGGGATTTTCTTCCCACCTTGATCATGCCGGGAGCTTCATTTGGTCCGGCCAGCGAAACGGCCAGCGTCAATGGCCTTGCCAAAAAATCCTCCAAAGTGGTCAATCGACCCATGCGCAATTTTCACGCTTGGACCCACCGTACGGAAGAGGGCGAAAAACGCGAAGTGCGGGCGGTTAAAAATCAGGGCCGCTGGCGTTTGCAATCCAAAGTGAAGCAGGACGAGGAATGGACCTACCACGAAGTGCCAGAGAAGTCGGATTTGGAAGAGTTGCGCGAAATCCTCTGGCGCAAATACCAGCGCCGTCGTGCCTCGCACGAGGATGTGCTCCTGGCGGACAAAATGCTGGCCGACTTGGCCCGCAATTAGCGTTCGGACGCCGCTTCGCGATATTGGATGTATCCGCTGCGGGCCGAGATGTAAGGATCCAAGGCATCCTTGGTCGCCATGTCGTAACGATCCATCTGGTCGGGAACACCGTGCGCGCCGGACGGAGCGGAGATGGCCGTGGTCCATGCTGCACCGCCAAAAAGCAAGCCGACCCAAGCCACGGGGTTAAGCGCCGTGTCGCCTGCCGTGCCGACCAGATCGCGAGTCGTGGTTGGCCCGAGCACGGGAAAGACAAGGTAAGGACCGTGGGGCGCACCCCATTTGCTGAAAGTTTGTCCCGTATCGGCCTTCGGCACATCGGCCAGGGCGGGAATTTTGTCAGCGGGCTTCATCACTCCGCCGACCCCGGCAGTGGTATTGACCAAAAAGCGCCCCGTCTCCGTTGCGGTGCGATCAAGGCGTCCTTGCAGGGTGTGATTCACCACACGGATCGGGTATTTTATATTTTCATAGGCATTGCCAATGCCGTGCCTGACCCATTTGGGAAAAATCGATTTATAAGCCTTGGAAAAAGGTTTGGCCACGTAGGTGTACAACTGATGGTTGAACCAAAAGATACCCCGATTGACCGGCTCGATCGGGTCATGCACTTCGACGACGGCAACCGTATCCCAATCGTCATGTTCATCCGCTGCAGCAACCTCCTCTTTGGTCGCAAAGGTGGTCTGGCCCGCTGCGACGGGCGACTCGTCGACCCGGCGGGTGGCGCAGCCTGCGAGGAGCAAGGCAAGGACTCCGGAAACAATAAGCGCCGGCGTCTTCATCAGGTGCGTTCCAATGATTGTTTGAGCGACGCAATGACGGCGACCGCGCCACCCTTTCTAACCAGCACATCAAACTGAGCGCGGTAGTTGGCCACGAAACTGATGCCTTCGGCCAAAATGTCGGTGATAAGCCAGCTACCGCGGTCTTCAAGACGGTAAGTGATGTTGTAGCGACTTCCTTTGTAAACTGTTTTGGTCGGAATCTCGACTTTGCCCGCTCCTGGACTGGACGGCTTGAGGAATTCAATTTCGGCCAGTTCGCCGGGAGTGAACTTCTTACTGTAGTTGCGGATGATAAGTTTGCTGAAAAGTTTGGTCGCTTCAGCCTTCTGCTCTGGGGTGAATTGCCGCCAACCGGGACCAACGGCGCGGCGGGTCATTGACTCAAAGCACATATGACGAACAAGAATTGGGGTGAGCTGATTGGCCATGGATTGACCGCCTTTGCCCTTTTTCGTGACGACCAGCACTTGATCAATCGTCGAGCGAAGATTCGCTTCTGCCGCCTCGGTCGAAGCGTTGGACGTCATCGCGCCAACGCACAGGCCGAGGAGAAGAAAAAAGATGTTTTTCATCGTTCGGACGGGGTCGAAGCAGAGTCTTGGTTCCCATCCTCTCCATCTTTGACCCCTCCAAAAGCCATTTTGCTGATCAGAGATTCCAGCTCGAGGGCAGATTCGGTCATGGTGATGCGGGCGGAAGGCTGGAGCAATTCTTCATCGGCTCCCGGCGCGAGGGCAACAAATTTGTCCCCGATCAGCCCGGAAGTTTTGATCGAGGCCATGGTGTCGGCGGGCAGCGGAAGGCCCGCACGGATGCGCATCTCGACAATCGCGCTGTAGTCCTGCGGGTCGAGACGGATGGCGTCAACCCGCCCGACCGTAACGCCGGCCAGCATCACGGTGGCCCCGGCGCTCAGTCCGCCCGTGTTGGCGAAGCGGGCTTCCACGGGATAGGTGTCGCTTCCGACCAACTCCCCAGCACCGAGCTTGAGCGTGAGATAAACCAAGGCGGTTAGGCCAAGCAGGACGAATACTCCCACCCCAAGTTCGAGCTTTTTATCTCTGTTCATGAGTGTTCCGGGGCAACCTCACCACGGCGCAGGCCATCGAGGGTCGAGCGCAACGCAGCGGGGCTATCGCGGAAGGATTGAACCACCGGATGGGCCGAAGAGGCAAACTCATCCGGCGTCCCGTTAAAACAAATTTCGCCTTGGTGGAGCAGCGCGACTGTGTCACTCGCGACCAGTGCCTCGACAATGTCGTGCGTCACAATGAGCGCGGTGAAACCGACCAGCGCTTGGTACTTTGCGATCATGGCAAAGACCGCATTGCGGCGCAACGGGTCCAAGCCGGCGGTCGGCTCGTCGAAAAAAACCATCTCAGGCCGGGTGACAATGGCCCGCGCGAGGGCAAGCCGCTTCTGCATCCCGCCAGAGAGCATGCCCGGATAGTGCTCGGCATAGTCGCCCAGTTCCAATTGTCCAAGTGCCTCCATGGCGCGGGCCCGGATCTCCCCCCGACCCAGCGACGTGGTCTGCTCGAGCGGCAAGGCGACATTGCGGAAGGCCGTAAGCGAGTCAAAGAGGGCATTCCCCTGAAAAAGAAAGCTGCACCGCCGAAGGAAGGGATTCCTTGAGGCAGGGTCGTGAAAGTCAAGCGTCCGCCCCTCGAAGGAAATCCGTCCGGCATCGGGTTCCGCGATATTGGCCAGGCATTTGAGGAGTACGGATTTGCCCGCTCCACTGGGCCCCAGAACGGTAAAAAGGCTGCCGCGCGGCACGGCGAGGCTGACACCTTGGAGCACGGAGTGCCGGCCGAAGCTTTTCTGCAGATCGTCCACTTCGAGCAGGTATTGGCCGCCTTGGGCGCCGGGGTTTGCATGTTGGTGGAACGGCGTCATGGGATCAGATAAGGACCGAGGTAATAACATAATCGGCGACCAGCACCGCGATGCTGGAGATCACCACTGCCTTGGTCGTGGCCGCGCTGACCGCCCGCGCACCCGTGGCACCGCGGATGCGGTGGGCGTGAAACCCCTGATAGGCACAAATGCTCATGGTGAGCAAACCAAAGGTCACCGCTTTGAGCAGGCACTCGAACACGTCCCCGCTCTCCACCGCGCGCTGGACCGAGGACCAGTAAACGCCCGGGTCAACCCCCAACAGGAGCGAACCGGAGAGGCTTCCTCCCCACAGCCCGACGGCGACAAATACGGCGGTTTGCGCCGGGAAAACAAAAAGGGCGGCCAAAAGCCGGGGAGTGACCAAATACCCGCAACTGCTGATCCCCATGGTGTCGAGGGCGGCGATCTGCTCCGAGTTGCGCTGGATGCCCAATTCGGCAGCCAAGGCGGACCCGGCCTGCCCCACGAGCATGAGGGCGGCGAGGACGGGCGCCATTTCCCGCACCAGACTCAAGGAGACCAAGACGCCAAGCAAGGCCTCGGAACCGAAACGATTGAGCACGTAGTAGCCCTGAAGTCCGAGCACGAGGCCGGTGAAAGTGCCTACGATGAGGATGACCGGCAGGCAACGGAAGCCCTGCTCATAGACCGCGCGGGCCACCCGGGCCCAAAGCCTCCGGGTGGCCAAGACGGCGCCAAGGGAACGGACGGTGAAAAGGGCGAAATCACCCAATCCCCTCACCTTGTCCAATGTGAAACTGCCAACACTGCGGACCACCGCTATGGCTATGGCAGAGTGCACGGCGCGATGCAAAGACTGTTTGCCACAGCTTGTGCCGCACGGCAGCCCGTTTATGCTCTGCGGCCATGTCCGCCAACGAACTCCGGCAAGCCGACAAGACGCACCTCTGGCATCCGTTCACCCAAATGCGGGACTGGTGCGCGGTCGGGCATGATCCCCTCGTCTTGGTCGAAGGACGCGGCAGCATGCTGGTCGACGCCGCCGGCCGCGAATACCTCGATGGCAACAGTTCGATCTGGACCAACATTCACGGTCATTCGCACCCCCACATTGTCCAAGCCATCCAAAAGCAAGCGGCGAAACTTGCCCACAGCTCTTTTCTCGGCTTGACCAACGAACCGGCCATCCGACTGGCCGAAAAGCTGGTCGCTCTCTTTCCCTTGGGGACCCTGAGCCGCGTTTTTTATTCGGACGACGGCTCCACGGCGATCGAAGTGGCCCTCAAGATGGCTGTGCAATTCCATCAGCTGACCGGCCACCCCGAGCGTTGCCACTTCGCCGCTTTTGAACATGCCTACCACGGGGACAGTTCCGGCGCGGCCAGCCTCGGCGGCATTGCCGCCTTCAACGACCGCTTCGCTTCGCTCAGCTTTCCCGTCGTCCGGGTGGCCGACCTCACCGAGTTGGAAGCCCTCGAGCCCCGCACTGTGCAATCCTTGGCCGGCATCGTCATCGAACCTCTGATGCAAGGTGCCGGCGGGATGCGAACCTGGCCCACGGGACTGCTGCGCGACCTGCGGGACTGGTGCGATCGCAACAATGTCTTTCTTATCCTTGATGAGGTCATGACCGGCTTCGGGCGCACCGGAAAAATGTTCGCCTGCCAACAAGAGGACGTGATCCCGGATTTTCTGGCTCTGGCCAAAGGACTTTCCGGAGGCACCATGCCCCTCGCCGCAACCCTGACCACGGAGCGCGTCTTTGCAGCCTTCCTCGGCGATTACGCCGAAATGAAGACGCTGTTCTACGGCCACAGCTACTGCGGCAACCCGCTGGGCTGCGCCGCCGCGTTGGCCAGCCTTGAGGTTTTTGCGGCCGAGAGAACCTTGGAAAACCTGCAGCCGAAAATACAACAGATGCGTGTTCTTCTCGACGAGCTGGACGGGGAAACCCATGTCGGCGCGGTTCGACAATGCGGCTTCATGGCCGGTATCGACGTGGCCCGTGCCGATGGTTCGCCTTATCCGTGGCAGGAAGAAACCGGAGCGCGTATCTGCCTGGCCGCCCGTCGACACGGGCTTCTGACCCGACCGATCCGTGACACCTTGGTGCTCATGCCGCCCTTGTGCTTCGACTCCGGCCAGCTGGCCGATGCGGTCGGTGCCTTGCGGACCGCCATCCGCGAGATCTGCGGTGAAAATTGACACCCCCGAGCCTTCCGGATACTCCTACGCGTTCTTTCTGATTAATTTCAACCAAAACTCATGAGCAAAACCTCGAAGAAAAAGGGCGGCAAAAAAGCAAAAACGACCGCGGGAACCAAAGGTAAATACGTTTACTATTTCGGTGACGGCAAAGCGGACGGCGACGGCACGATGAAGGCGCTGCTCGGCGGCAAAGGCGCGAACCTCGGGGAAATGACCCGCATCGGTTTGCCCGTTCCTTGCGGGTTCACGATCAGCACCGAGGTCTGCACCTATTATTACGATCACAAGCGCACTTACCCGAAGCAACTCGACGGTCAGATCGATGCCGCGGTGGCCAAAATGGAAAAATCGATGGGCAAAAAATTCGGCAGCGTGGAGAACCCGTTGCTGGTTGCCGTCCGTTCTGGAGCGCGCGATTCCATGCCGGGCATGATGGACACCATCCTTAACCTCGGCCTCAACGACGCCACGGTCGATGGTTTGGCCCGCTTGACCGGCAACGAACGTTTTGCCTACGACTGCTACCGCCGTTTCATCCAGATGTATGGCGACGTCGTGATGGGCGTGCAAAAACGTCCCGGCGAGGAAGACGACCCTTTCGAGGCGGTCATCGAGAAACTCAAGGCAGAACTTTTCCCGCAAGACCCACACGTCGCGGATACCGCGCTCGACGAGAAGGCACTCAAAGAATTGGTCAAACGCTTCAAGGCTTTGGTCAAGGAGCGCACCGGCAAGACCTTTCCCAACGACCCGCGTCAGCAGTTGATGGGTGCGGTCGGCGCCGTCTTCGGCTCCTGGAACAACGAGCGCGCCAATGTTTACCGCCGCAAATACAATATCCCGCACGAGTGGGGCACGGCGGTCAACGTGCAGGGCATGGTCTTCGGCAACATGGGGGACTCCAGTGGTTCCGGGGTGGCCTTCACCCGTGACCCGGCCAGCGGCACCAAGGTTCTCTACGGAGAATTTTTGGTCAACGCCCAAGGAGAGGACGTGGTGGCCGGCGTGCGTACGCCGGAAGCGGTCATTGGCATGGAGAAGCAATTCCCGTCGGCTTACCGTCAACTGCTCAAGGTTCAAAAAACCCTCGAGAAGCACTTTAAGGACATGCAGGACTTCGAGTTCACGGTCGAGGACGGCAAGCTCTTCATGTTGCAGACCCGCAACGGCAAACGCACCGGCCTTGCCGCGGTCAAAATCGCCTGTGACATGGTGAAGGAAAAACTGATCCACTGGAAAACTGCGGTGCACCGCGTCCCGGCAGAGCAACTTGACCAGGTCCTCGCCCCGATTTTCGACCGCCACGCGGTCAAAGCGGCCAAAGTCATCGCCAAAGGCTTGCCTGCCGGTCCCGGCGCGGCCTCCGGGAAAATCTACTTCAACGCCGAGCGCTGCGTCGAAGCAGCGGAGAAAGGCGAAAAAGTTCTCCTCGTCCGCGTGGAAACCTCACCGGAGGACCTGCGCGGGATGATCGCGGCAGAAGGCATTCTCACCGCGCGGGGCGGGGTCAGTTCGCATGCCGCGCTGGTTGCCCGCCAGATGGGCAAGGTTTGCGTCTGCGGCGCTGCAGCCCTGCAAGTCGACTACCACAACAAGACGCTGAAAATCGGCGACACGACTTATCACGAGGGCGATCACCTCTCGATCGATGGCACGGCGGGCGAAGTTTACAACGGCCAGATCAAGACCGCGCCTTCGGAAATCGTCCAAGTTCTGGTCGAGAAGTCTCTCAGCCCGGCCAAGAGCGGGATTTACAAGGACTTCGAGCAACTCATGTTTTGGTGCAGCAAAGCGACCAGAATGGGGGTCCGGACCAACGCCGATACGCCGGAGCAGACGACCAATGCAGTCGCTTTCGGGGCGAACGGTATCGGTCTCTGCCGCACGGAGCACATGTTCTTCGAAGGTGACCGCATCGATGCGGTGCGCGAAATGATCCTGGCGGAGAAAAAGGAAGACCGTCAGGCGGCTTTGGCCAAGCTTCTCCCCTATCAGCGCGAAGACTTCATCGGCATTTTCAAGGCGCTCAAAGGCCTTCCCGCGACCATTCGCCTGCTCGACCCGCCGCTCCACGAATTCCTGCCCCACGACCACGCGCAACAAAACGCCCTGGCCGATAAACTGGGCATCAGTGCCGACAAGATCGCCAAGCGCGTCCATGACTTGCACGAATTCAACCCGATGCTCGGCCACCGCGGCTGCCGCCTTGGCATCAGCTATCCGGAAATTTCGGAGATGCAGGTCCGCGCCATTTTCGAAGCGGCCGCCGAGGTGCAGAAAAAGGGCGTCAAAGTGCGGCCCGAAGTGATGATTCCGCTCGCCGGTTTCAGCAAAGAACTCAAGCTGCAGACCGAACTCGTCCACCGCATAGCCGCCGAAGTGGCCAAGGCAAAGAAGGTCAAGTTTGACTATCTGGTCGGCACGATGATCGAAGTCCCGCGCGCCGCGCTTGTCGCGGACGAAATTGCGCTGGATGCAGAATTCTTCAGCTTTGGGACCAACGATCTCACGCAGACCACGCTGGCCATGAGCCGCGACGACTCCGGCAGTTTTCTGCCGGCCTACCAAGAGCTGGAAATCGTCAAGCAAAACCCTTTTGCCAGCGTCGATAGGCAGGGCGTGGGCAAACTGATGCGCATCGCGGTCGAACTCGGCCGGAAGACGCGCAAGAAGATCAAGCTTGGCATCTGTGGTGAGCACGGTGGCGATCCGGATAGCGTCGAGTTCTGCCACGAAATCGGGCTTGATTACGTCAGCTGCTCGCCCTTCCGCGTGCCGATCGCACGTCTCGCTGCGGCGCAGGCGGCCCTCCATTGACAACCGGGAATTTCCCTCCCGTCGTCCCGTCCCGCGTTTGGCGCAGGACGGGATTTTCGTTTGCATGGACCAAGAAAGGGCCGATTCTCCAGCCCATGAAAACGCTTCTCTTGGCAGCCCTGTTCGCCGCGGTGCAGACCCTCTCCGCCGCCGGAGGAGAATTCAGCGTGGTGACTTACAATGTGGAAAATCTCTTCGACGCGGATGAGATTGCCGTCTTCGACGATTATGCCTCTTCAGGTGAATCCCACAGCTACTCCCCGGCCAAGTTGCTGGTCAAGATTGTCAACATCGCCGAGGCCCTGCGCACCTTCAACAATGGCGCTGGACCCGAGATCGTCTGTTTCAACGAGTTTGAAATCGATTTTTCCCCGGAGAGTACGGTGGCCGACCACGCCGCCTTTCTTGCCAGTTACAAAGACACCACGGTCGACCGCATGCTCACCACGGAACTCAACGACGAAATTCGCGGCCTTCCAGTCGAGGCACTCCTGCTCAAGTATTTTGAAGACAATGGCATGAGCGGCTACCAAGTCACGGTCGGGACGGACCCAGCCGGATCCGTGGGCCCGGGTGCCAAGAACGCCCAGACCAAAGCCCACAAGAACGCCGTTTTCAGCAAGTTTCCCATCACCGAGACGAAAAGCCATCCCACACCGGATGCGCGCGACATCCTCGAGGTGACCCTCGAGGCCGGAGGCCATCCGTTTACCATCTTCGTCAACCATTGGAAGTCGCGGGCCAGTGATATCAAAGCCGAGCAAACCCGGCGGCTCAATGCCCAGACCCTGCGTGATCGCCTTGATGTTGTCTTTGCCGAGAATCCGTCGGCCGATGTCCTGGTCACCGGTGACTTCAACAGCCAATACAACCAATCCCAGACATATCCCCACTTGGGCAAGACAGCGGTGAACAATGTGCTTGGTTCACAAGGTGACGAAACTTCCACCGCCTCCGCCACGAATGGCTCGCTTTACAATCTCTGGCATGAACTGCCCGTCGCGCAGCGCTTTTCCGATGAATATGCCGGGAAGTGGGGAACTTTGATGCAGATGATGGTCACACCCGGCCTCTACGACCATCAGGGCGTACAATACGTGGACAACTCGTTCGACGTGGTTGTTCTGGAAGGTGTCAATACGGTGGGCCCGTTCAAGCGGCCACGCCGCTGGACCAATGCCGGGGCCGGCGGCGGCTTCAGCGACCACTTTCCGATCAGCGCCCGCTTTCGCACGGTGGAGGAAAACGCCCCGGGGAAACGTCTTAATCCAGTCAGACCCGGCAAAGAGGATTCGCCCTCCAAGTTGATGGGGATCGATCACGACGCGCTGAAGGAAGACACCTCCCCCCGCTTCACCTCCCAGCTCGCGGCTAATCCGGAGCGGATTATGGGCGATATTTTCCGGGCCACCGGAACCATCACCTCCCTTCGCCCCTTGACCATGAAAGTCGAGGGTGGCGAATACCTCTTGCACTCACCGGACGAAGAACTGCGGCGGGAGATGCGTGCCTGGCCCAAAGGCGGCAAACTGGAATTTCTGGGTGAATTCTCCATGCACAAGGGAAAGCTCCAGTTCGTCATCAACGAGAGGGACTGGATCCTGCGCACACCCCGGCGTTCCGGAGACTAAGCTTAAAGGGTGGGCGGCCCATTGTCTTGCCGCCGCGGCCCGTGGCGGATGGAGCATCAGCGCGGTGGTCACAGTGCCGCCACCGCTGCAGGGCGCAGCCCAGATCCGGGTGGGAGGAACGGAGAATGCTTTGGACCTACCGTTTTTCGAGGGAGACGTAATCCCGTTCGGTCGCCCCATTGTAGATTTGGCGCGGACGGTGAATCTTCAACTTGGGATTCGAAGCGACTTCGCGCCAGTTGGCGATCCATCCGGGCATCCGGCCGATGGCGAACATCACGGGGAACATGTCCACCGGGATACCGATGGCCCGCAGGATGATCCCGCTGTAGAAATCGACATTGGGGTAGAGCTTGCGGGAGATGAAATAGTCGTCGGTCAGCGCGGCTTGTTCCAATTGCTGGGCGATGACGAGGAGCGGATCTTGGATCCCCATGGAAGTAAGGACACGCTTGGCCGCCTCGCCCAAAATACGGGCCCGCGGGTCGTAGTTTTTGTAAACACGGTGGCCGAAGCCCATGAGGCGACGCTTGCCTTGCTTGGCCGCTTCGATCGCCTTGCGTCCATCATCCCCGGAAGCTTGGATGTCCTCGAGCATCTCGATGACCGCCGCATTGGCTCCGCCGTGCAGAGGACCCCACAAAGCGCCAACTCCGGCCGAGACGCTGGCAAAAAGGTTTGCCCCGCTCGAGGCCACCATGCGCACGGTGGAAGTGCTGCAGTTCTGTTCGTGGTCGGCATGGAGCAAAAGAATAAGATCGAGGGCATCGATCACTTCCGGCTTCGGATTGTAGTCCCGGTAAGGCTCAGAGAACATCATGTGCAGGAAATTCGCGGCGTAGCGGAGGTCCCAGCGTGGGTAGACGAAAGGCAGACCGCGTTTCGTGCGGTAGGACATGGCGGCAACGGTGCGGACTTTGGAAATGAGCAGGGCGGCGGCCCAGTCGAAGCGCTCCTGATCCATCTGCTCTTTGTGAGACGTCATCTCGGGGTAATAGCAACCGAGAGAGTTGAGCATGGCCGAGAGAATGGCCATGGGATGGGAGGAATCGGGGAATCCCTCGAAGAAATGACGCATGCCCTCGTGCACCGAGGCACTTGAGGAGATGCGGGCCCGAAACTTGGAGAGTTCGTCCGAATCCGGCAATTCGCCGTAAATGATGAGAAATGCCGTCTCCAGAAAAATCGAGTCGGCCGCCAGATCTTCGATGCGGTAACCGCGATGCCTGAGAATTCCCTTCTCGCCGTCGATAAAGGTAATGCTACTGCTGCAGGAGCCCGTATTGGCGAAGCCGTCATCGTAGGTGATGAAACCGGTCTGGTCGCGCAGAGAGCGCACGTCCACCCCAGGCTCTTTCTCCGTGCCGATGACCACAGGCAATGTAACGACCTGTCCATCGGGCAACTTCAGTTCAGCCTGTTGAATATTTGCCATAAGAAAAACATGATAGATTAACCCGCAGCGGACGAACGAGGCAAACAAAAGGCCGAAGAAACTTTTTTCTACCCGCACGGGAGCACGCAGCAGGCATTTAGCGCCAACCAACAAGCGGCCCGTCTTGAGGCAAGCCCGCGGGCCAACCCAATGACGCGGTGCATGCACCGTTTCCCACCGGAGTCTGGTTCATGTCCCGTTGCCGAAACCGAGTGCTTTGGCCAGTTCCTCGCGGGCCAGCCACCCGACCAATTGACCCGCCGCATTGACGACTGGAAAAAGTTCCTGCGACGAATCGCGTAGAGTGGCTGCGGCTTCGGCGAGTGAAGCATCCGATGCTAGGACGGCAAAATCGCGCCGGACCAATGGGTCGATCCGAGCGGACGGATCCCAGCGCAAGGAATCGGCCAATGAGGCGACCGGGATCACCCCAAGGAGCCGCAGTGACGATTCAGTCACCGCCATCATGGCGTTCCGTCCAGCCATGGCCAAACCGGCCGCTTCGGCCACCGTCATGCCCGGCGAGAGCACCGGACCCATGGTTTGCATGATTGCACCCACGTGTGTTTCATCGGCTCTTTCTTTGCCGGAAGCGAATGACGCCTCCGCCCTTGCTCCAAAGAAAACAAAAACCGCAATAAAAAGGAGAAAAGGATTGCCCCCGAACAGTCCCAAAAACCCGAAGAGCACCGCGACAATCTGGCCTGCGGTTGCCGCAATGCGTGTGGCCTTCGCATGCTTGAGCCGCATGGCCAGGAGAGAGCGCAGTACGCGTCCGCCATCCATGGGAAACGCCGGCAACAAATTGAAGGCCACCAGCATCACGTTGATGGCCAGAAGCTTGCTCAACAAATTGCCCCCACCCTGGGCGACGGCTTGGAATTCCCCGGGAGCAAGGAGGCGCCCGATCACGACGTAAAGCGCGATGGCAATGACCACGTTGACCGCCGGTCCGGCCAGGGCAACGACCAATTCCTGCCATGGCTTGTCTGGCATGCGCTCCAATCGGGCAATGCCGCCGATCGGCAGGAGCGTGATATCCGGAGTGTTGATCCCGTAAGCGCGGGCGGCCAGAGCATGGCCGAATTCGTGCAGGATGACGCAGACGAAGAGAAGAATGATGAAAGAAAGGCCGGTAAAGACAGCCGCCGTTCCCCCCTCCCCGTAGTAGACAAATCCGAACCAAGCGAGGAGGAGGAAAAAGGTCGCGTGGATGCGGACGTCGATGCCGGCAATGCGCACGAGGTGGAATGACCATTTCACGCGGCGGACCCTCCGCCATCATTCCGGGTTCGGCAAGAGGAAACCGCGGGCTTTCGCGCTGGTCAGCAAGCGCGCCGCGGGTCATTTTCCCTAGCGTCCATGACCTGGGAAATCGCCACCGTCCTTGCGCTCGTCGCTTTTGCGCTCGTCCAATTCGTGCGCGAGCGGTGGCCGACCGATTTGACCGGTCTGACCATTTTCGCGGCCCTGTTGTTGCTTTCACAACTGCCGTTTGCAAATTCCTTTCCCGAGACGGCCAAGTTGCTCGCGGTTTTTGCCAACGCGGCCCCGATCACGGTGGCGGCCATGTTCATCCTGAGCAATGCCCTCGAGCGGACCGGCGCCCTGACCCGCGCCTTGACCGCCTTGGAAAATGTGGGCGGTCTCGGGCCGCGAGGGCTGCTTTTGGTCATGATGCTGGTCACGGCCCTTGTTTCCGCCTTCATCAATAACACGCCTGTGGTGGTCGTGGGATTGCCGATCGCCATCCACTTGGCCAATCGGGCAGGAGTCTCGGCTTCGATCTTTCTCATTCCACTTTCTTATGCCGCCATTTTCGGGGGCACTTGCACCTTGGTCGGCACGAGCACAAACATCCTCGCTAGCGGTTTGGTCGCCGACGCCGGCTTCGAGCCTTTCGGCATGTTCGAGACAGCTTTCGTCGGGTTGCCCCTGTTCTTCATCGGCACGGCCTTCGTTGTTTTGGTCGCACCCAAATTTCTACCGCACCGCAAAACATTGGCCCAGGGGCTGAGCGATGGGGGGTTCTCCGAATACGTGGTCGAGGCGACGGTGGCGGCCGGTTCCGTCGCCGCGGGAAAAACCTTGGTCGAAGCGGGTCTGGGTCCGCGGGCCGGCGTGCGCGTGCTCGAAGTTCTGCGCGACAACGAACCGCTTTTCGAACCGCTCGATACCTTGCAACTCAAGGCCGGCGATCGTTTGGTCATTGCCGCCGCACCCGGTGCGGTGGCGGATGTGCTGGCCCGGCAGGACATCAGGCTCGATGTCGAGCAGACCGAGTCCGGAAAAAAAATGATTTCCCACGAGGCGCATCTGGCCGAGGCGATCGTCGGGCCTCTTTCCGAATTGGCCGGTCGCAGCTTGCGCGACCTCAACTTCCGCCAGCGCTTCGGCTTGGTCGTCCTCGCCATCCACCGCCGCGGCACCAATCTGAGCCGCGGCTTTGAAAATGTGGCTTTGCAACCCGGCGACACCTTGCTGCTCCTCGGGGAGGAAGCATCCATCGGCCAACTCAAAGCGACGAACGAACTTTTGCTCCTTGATCGTCCGCGCGCTTCCACCTCGGCCCAGCGCGCCCGCACCCCTTTGGTTCTGGCCACCATGGCGGCGGTGGTTTTATCCGCCTCCCTCGATATTATCCCCATCGCGGTTGCGGCCATTGTCGGCTGCGTTTTTCTCATGCTCACCGGCACGATGAAGCCGCGTCAGGCTTATGCCTCGGTTGATTGGAGTCTCCTCTTCCTCATCTACAGCACGCTGGGGATCGGCGTGGCGATGGAAAGCACCGGAACCGCGCAACTCATCGCGGTGAATCTTGCTTCATGGGCAACCGACTTTGTGCCCCAGGATTGGAAAGCACTTTTGTTGCTCGCCGTCATTTTTATCCTCACCTCGACACTCACCGAATTGCTTTCCAACAATGCGACCGTGGTGCTGATGATGCCGATCGCGCTCGGTCTGGCCGCGCAACTCGGCCTCGACCCCCGCCCCTTCGCCATTGCCATCACCATTGCGGCCAGCGCCAGCTTCGCCACGCCGATCGGTTACCAGACCAACACCTATGTTTATTCGGCCGGCGGCTACCGATTCGCCGATTTTCTCCGCATCGGGCTACCGCTCAACGTCGTCTACTTTATCGGCGCGATGATCGTTATCCCGCTGGTCTGGCCCCTCCACAAATAAGAAACCCCGCAGATTGCTCCGCGGGGTTCCCGGTGGAGATTTATTTTTCCGCTCAGGAATGCTGCGCTTTCAACGTCGAGGACATCGAAAGGAAGAAGAATCCGGTAAAGATCAGATTGATCCCGAAGAGGAGCCCGAGGAGCCAAGCGGCTGAACCGGGGAAGCCGCTGAAAATCATCCAAGCGAGCACAAGCGAGACAATGCCGCTCAAAAGCATAAACCACATGGTGTTCGTGCCGCTGAACTTGAAAGCGGCAATGATTGTCACGAGGCCCTGCGCAGCAAAATAAGCGGCGAGGAGGATGGTCAGCGTGAGGATACCCGCCCCGACTTGGAACATGAGCAGAAGGCCGGTCGCAAGGGTGAGAGCGGCCCAGAGTCCCGAGACGACGCGGGATGCGGTGCCGGACTCCTTGCGGCCGAGCGAGGCGGCGAGGGCGTAGCCGCCGGCAATGAGCAGGAGGGCGGCGAACAATTGTTCGACCACGATGGTGCCGAGTAGCGGGAAGGCAATAGCCAACGCGCCGAACACGATGAGGAGGATTCCCTGGAACATGGTCCAGCCAGGTGATTTATGGTTGGTTGCGTCAGTCATAGCCCCTCCAACCTGTCCGGCCAGTGCGCGGGAGGAAAGCGAATTTTCCAGCGACGAGCGGACGGTAAGTGATAAGCTCGGCTTGTCCCATGCCGAGAAAACGACCCGCTCTCCACCATCCGGCGGCCCATCGCGTCAGCCTGCTGCGACGGCGCGCGAAAAAGCGCCGCACACGTCGGTTGCGCACGCGGAAGTTGAGGCGCTTGGTCCTTGCCTCTTGCCTGCTCTGGGGGCTCGTCGCGGGTTTCTATCTGGCCTGGGCCTGGACCTTCGATCTTCGGGAAGTAGGACGCATTCCGGAGAGTTCGCTCGTCATCGACCGCCAAGGGAAAATTTACACCCGTTTGTCCGGTGAGAACCGCCGCACTGTCCCGCTCGATCGGGTCAGCCCGTGGTTTGTCCGCGCGGTCATCGCCCGCGAAGATTCGCGCTTCTTGCAACATTTCGGTGTCGATCCGCTGGGTATCGCCCGGGCGGCGGTCGCAAATTTGAGCGCCGGTGGTGTCCGTCAGGGCGGCAGTACCCTGACCCAGCAACTGGCCCGCAACAGCTTTCCGCTCGGTGGGCAAAACATGCACCGCAAAGTGCTTGAAGCAGCGCTTGCCGTGCGCATGGAAGCCGTGCTGAGCAAAGACGAAATCCTGACCCACTACATGAACCGGATTTATTTCGGCGCGGGTTTGTTCGGCATCGAAACCGCGAGCCAGGCTTACTTCGGCAAGCCGGCCGCCGACCTGACGCTTTCCGAGTCCGCTCTCCTCGCCGGGCTCATCCGCAGTCCGAACCGCCTCTCACCCTTCCGTGATCCGGACGGCGCCCTCGCCCAACGCAACATGGTACTGCGCCAGATGGAGGACCAGGGATATGTTTCCGCCGCCGAGTGCCAGTCGGCGCAAGCGGAGCCTTTGCTTCTTGCCGCGGAAAGACCGCAGCCCCCGCAGGAAGATTGGGCGATGGAACTTCTCTGGCGCGAGTTGGAGCGTGTCCTGCCGCAAGACATCATCGACCGTGCGGGCCTGAAAATTTACACCGCGCTGGACGGCGACATGCAGCGCGCGGCGGTGGCTGCGGTCGACGAGCAACTGGCCGCAGTGGAGGCGCGGACCGGATACCCGCATGAAAAGAAAGCCGATACGGCTCATGTCGATCCGCGGAGCCGCGGGGGCACACCTTACCTGCAGGCATCTGCCATGGCGGTCGACAATCGCAGCGGCGGCATCCGTGTGTTGGTCGGCGGGCGCGACTATTCCTCGAGCAAATTCAACCGCGCTTATTTTGCCGAGCGGCAGGTCGGATCTTCGGTCAAGCCCTTTGTCTACGCCGCGGCTTTTGCCGCGGGCATGGACCCGGACACCCCGGTGAGCGATGACCCGTTGCGGGCGGGGGAATTGCCGAAGGGTTTCGGTCCGTACAACCCGTCCAACAGCGACGACACTTACCGCGGAATGCTCCGGGCCAAAGACGGATTAATCCTCTCGCGCAACACGATGAGCGTCCGCGTGGGCGCCGTGGCCGGCATCGAGCGGGTCCGTGAAAGCATTCTCGCCTCCGGCATCGGGACGGACGTGCCGAAGTATCCCTCGATTTTCCTCGGCTCGTTCAGCGGCACCCTGCGGGCTTTAACCACGGCTTACGCCGCGTTGGTCAACGACGGGGTCGCGCCCGCGCCCCACTTGCTCGAACGGGTGGAGGATCCGCAAGGCCGCGTCCTTTACCGGTACAAAGGATCAGTGCAGCGCATCCTGCCCTCGGGCGTGGCGCGCACCACGGCGGGTATTTTGCGCGAGGCGATGACGCAGGGTACGGGGCAGGTTGCCGCAGCCTTCGGTTACCGCGGGGAGGACGCCGGGGGAAAAACCGGCACGACCAACGACTATAAAGATGCGTGGTTCATCGGTTTCGACCGGGAGACAACCTGCGGGGTGTGGGTCGGATTCGACCGACCGAAGCGGATTGTCGACCGCGGCTATGGCGCGACATTGGCCTTGCCCATTTGGGTCAAAATCATGAATGCCGCAGCCTCGGAAGGCGGGTAGGACCCGGGCGGACCAGAGAAATTTTCGCCGCTACGACTTGCCTGCTAGACGCTGCATGCGTTGGAGAACGGTACGGGCTGCGCCGGAATCGAAAGATGCCTCGGCCCGCTCGCATGCTTCGGCCCAGTCATCGGTCAAACCGGCTACGGTGATGGCCGCGGCGGCATTGACCAGCACAATATCCCGCATGGCGCCGCGACGACTGCCGCGCAGCAATTCATCGATCAGGCCCGCATTGTGTGCTGCATCCCCGCCCCGCAGATCATCAAGCAAGGCAAGGGGAACACCCAAGTCGACCGGAGTCATGGTCACAACTTCGGTCCCCTTCGGCCCGACCCGGGCCACCGTGGTCGGTCCGAGTGTGGAGATTTCATCCATCACGCCGGCATGGCCCGCTTGGCCGTGCACGACCAAAGCCCGTTGCCTCCCCAGGCGGGGGAGCACACCGGCATAGAGTGGAACGAGCCTCTCGCTGAAGACTCCGGCCAACTGGCCCTCGGGGCGCGCCGGATTGAGCAGCGGGCCGAGCATGTTGAAAATGGAAAGCTGACCGCGCTCGGCAAGCAGCTTGCGGGCCGGAGCAACCGCGGCAAAGGCCGGATGGAAACGTGGAGCGAAGAGAAAAGCGGCTCCTGCATCGCCCAGCATGTCTTGTAACCGGCCGGGGTCTAGATCCATGGGAATACCCAAAGCTTCAAGCACGTCGGCACCCCCGCTCTTCGACGTGATCCCGCGATTGCCGTGTTTGACCAATCGGGCCCCCGCTCCGGCCGCGACGAACATCACCGCCGTGGAGACATTGAACAATCCCAACTTGTCCCCCCCGGTCCCGCAGACATCGATCACCGGGCGGAGACCGGGCGGAACCTCGAACGGGACGGCGTGCCCCAAAAATTCCTCAGCCAAAGCGGTGATTTCGCCCGGTGTTTCGCCCCGCCGATTAAGCGCGCCGAGGAAAACGGCCTTCGCATCGGCCGGTATCGACGCATCAAGAAGCCAGGCGGCCACGGCGTGGAGTTGCTCCGGGGTAAGTTGCCCGGAGGCAGCGATCTCGGCCCAGTCGCTCACGAGAGGACCTCCTCGATGCGACGGACCAACTCGAGGGCCGGCCACTGACCGGGAACCTGCGGCTTGTCGAGGTATCCATAGTTGAGCCGGGAGCCCGCGGCGGCCAAGACAAGACGGGACACCTTGCCCAAGGGCCCCATTCCCATGGTGGCGAGAGGCGCGCGCGCCGAGGCCTGCAATTGCAGCAGAACGGCCAGGTCGCGGGCCCCGCGAACCTCGGTGGCAATTTTTACGATGTCCGCACCCGCCAATTGAGAGCGGCGGAAAACCTCGCGCAGACGCTTCAACGAGGGCGTGCCTCGGAAATCGTGGAAGGAAATGACCTTGCCAACCCGCCGCCGCGTTGCCGCCTCGAGGAGCCGCGCCATGGAATGGACGGAGCGGAGTTCGACGTCCACGGCCCGCGCCAAGGATAGATACTCCTCCAAAGAAACTCGCCGCCGGGACGAGGAAAGGTTTCCGATTCCGCCCTCGGCGGGGTGGCGGGCGGTGAGGAGCACGGGAGGCCCGATCTGGCGGATATCCTCCGCCTTCAATCCACGTCCTGCCAACAAGGCATCGAGCCGAACCTCCACGTAGCGACAATCCCGGGCCCCCAGGCCCTGCGCGAGGCGCACACCGGCAGGAGTGTGGGCCGTGGCGACAACCCTCAAGGCGGCCGGCAGAGCTTTTCGGTTTCGTTTCACCTCAGAATCTGTATCATGTTGTCGCTCACTTGGTCTAGGCCACTGTAAATTTAACGCACCGCTTATCAGATGCTCACGCGCAAGCAGGAAATTTCACTGCAGCTTAACCAGATTGCCGATGGGCTGATCTTGGTGCTGGCCCTTTATGCCGGATACGCCTTGCGCAGTTACCAGATCATCGACTTCGATCTGCTTCCCTTGATCCCGCCTTTCGAAGGATTCCTCTGGATGTTCTTTCTTTGCGCTCTTTTCGGCCCACTGCTGCTCGAGATGCAGGGTTTTTACCAATATCCGCTTGAAAAATCAGTGCGCCGCTCGCTGCGGCAAATCTCTTACGCCGGAGTTTGGCTCGGCCTCATCCTCGGTGGCTGCGTCATTTTTCTGAAGCTGAGCATCCCCAGTCGCTCGGCCTTTCTTCTTTTTCTCGCCCTCGCCCCTCTCGGCTTGCTCGCCCGCGAGGCGGTATTCCGCACTTTATACCTGCGAAGGCTGCGCCGCGGGGCTCAAAGAGAACGCATCATCCTCGCCGGCCAACCGCAACGGATGGCGGAGGCCATTGCGGCATTGTCCCCCATGCAAAGGCTGGAAATCGATATCGCGGAACGGGTGGATCTGGGTCAACACAGCGTGGCGTCCCTAGTCGAAGCCATGCACCGGCAGAACGTCGGGCGCGTTGTGCTGGCTTTTGATTCCAGTACGACCGACCGCCTGCAAGATGCCATTGCCGCCTGCGAGACAGAAGGGGTCGAGGCTTGGATCATGGCGGATTACTTCCGCGCGTCGATTGCCCGGCCCGCTTATGACACTTTCGGAACGGCGCCGGTGATTGTTTTCCGGGTCACCCCCGAGCTCTCGTGGGCCTTGCTGGTCAAATCAGTGATGGACAAGACACTTGCCTTCGCCAGCCTGGCAGTTCTCTCCCCGTTTTTTTTGTTCATCGCCGCGGGGGTGAAGCTCACTTCACCCGGACCGGTCATTTTCAAGCAGCAAAGAGCAGGGCTCCACGGCCGCCCGTTCACCATGTACAAATTCCGATCGATGAGATCTGGAGCGGAAATGGAGCGGGAGGAATTGAAGGCCTTCAACCAGATGAGCGGGCCGGTTTTCAAGATCGAGAAGGACCCGCGGGTCACGCGCTTTGGCGCGTGGCTGCGGCGCACCAGTATCGACGAGTTTCCGCAATTGATCAATGTGCTCCTCGGGCAGATGAGCCTCGTCGGCCCCCGCCCGCTTCCCGTCTATGAGGTGGAAAACTTCGAACTCACCGCCCACCGGCGTCGTCTCAGCATGAAGCCGGGCTTGACCTGCCTCTGGCAAATCGGCGGGCGCAACACGGTCAAGGATTTTTCCGACTGGGTGAAGCTCGACGTGCAATACATCGACAACTGGTCGCTCGGCCTCGACCTCAGCATTTTGCTCCGCACCGTGCCATTGGTGCTCGGAGGAAAAGGAGCGCACTGAAAGAGATTTTCTCGATTTCCCTAACGGGACCGTGTAGAAAGCCAAGTTCCTGATTTTTTAGTTACTCTCACCCCATGAAAACATCGACCATCTTACTCCTCCTCGCCGTTCTCTCCCTTTCCCTTTCGTCCGCCGCGGCGCAACAGCCCAAAACGGACTTCTCAGTTACGCGGGTCACGCCTGACTTGGTCACGACACCCGAATTTTCCGTTAG
>JAQBWH010000018.1 GCA_027624625.1 Verrucomicrobiota bacterium
CCGCCACGGCGGCGGGAATCGGGCTGGGGAGCGCGGGGGAGTTTTCCCTCGTCCTGATGGGCAAGACGGCGGAGTTGACCACTTGGTCCGGCGAATTGAACCAGCCGCTGCTCGCGGCGATGGCTTTGTCCATGGCGCTTGTGCCCGTGCTCATGCCCTATGCCCAGCCCCTGGGGCAATGGCTGGAAAAAAGTTATCCCGACCTGCTGCGCCGCCGTCGCCGTGGGGAGACCAAGCACCGCGGCGGGGTCGGGCTGTCGGACCATGCCATCGTCTGCGGTTACGGTCCGGTCGGGCAGGCGTTGGTCTCCGCGCTTTCCGCGCAGGGCGTGCCTTGGCTGGTCATCGACCTGAACGCGCAAGCCATCCGGCAACTGCAAAGCGACGGGCGTCACGCACTTTTTGCCGATGCGGCGCAGCGCGAGGTCTGGAAGCTCTGCGGGGTGGACCGCGCCAAGTTGGTCGCCTTCACTTTTCCGGCCACCCCGGCGGTTGAGGCGGCACTCGGTTACGTGCGAGAGGAAAATCCGTCCATCGCGGTCATCGCTCGGACCAAATTCCAATCCGAGGCGGAGCGTCTGACCGAAGTGGGGGCGGATATCGTGGTGCTCGACGAGCAAGAAAGCGGGCGCGCGGTGGTCCAACGCGCCTTGGCGGTCCTTCATTTCGATCAGGCGGCCGAGCAGGCGGGTTCCTAAAAGGCCTGCCCTTTGAACTTTGGGGCCTTGAGTCTTGGGGCGACGAAGGAAAAGCAGTGTTCCCAAGGGGCCGGTCAGGTTGGCCCGAGCGAGGGAAGGCGGACCGTGAAGTATGAGGGGTCATGGCCAATCGGAAGGAAATGGGTTGCGCGCCGAGTATTGTCGTGCGATTAACGCATCTTATGAAAGTCATACCTGTCGTCCTTCTTTCCCTGTTTGCCCTAGCCCCTGGGTCCGAGGCAGCAGCACCGCTGAACCCGCTGGAGATCCCCAAATATGTCCGTGAGTGGTTTTCGGGCCACAATTTCACCGGCAATCCCAAGGTGACCGGCAGTTACCATCAGTCGCGCCTTAACGGAACCAACTTTCAGGGGATGAAGTTTACCAACGCCTCCTTTGAGCAATGCGATCTGGCCGATGCGAACATGAAAGGCGTGGTTTTTGGTCGGGGGACGAAGTTTTACCGTTGCTCCTTGAATGGAGCGGATCTTGCGGGGGCCAACTTTGCTGGCGCGCACATCAACTCGGTGAATTTCCGGGGAGCGGATTTGCGCGGGGCGAAAAATCTGGTCGATGTCAAAAGGGCGAATTTCCAGCGGGCCGACCTGCGGGGCGCGGATCTTTCGAAAATGAAGCAACCGATGGTCGATCTGGAATGGGATGACGCCATCTATGATGCGAAGACCAAGTTCCCGGCGGGCTTCGACCCGGTCAAGGCGGGGGCTAAAGAAGCACAGTAATTTTTGCCAATGCCGAGCAGGGCCCGCGGATTTATCTCGCGGGCCTTTTGCTTGATCGGCGAGCCAGGAAACCATGCACGGATTACCCGCGAATCTTGAGGAGGCTCTGCTGGGCTTGGTGCGCGAGAAGTTATTCGAGGGTGGCGCGACGCTGACGGTGGAGACCGATTTGTTCGCGGCGGGTCTTGATTCGATGGGTATTATGCAATTGATGATTTCGATTGAGGAGCGCTTCGGGGTGAGGGTGCCGGAATCCGCGGTGACCCGGGATCATTTTTCTACGGCTTCCAGTCTGGCTGCCATGGTGCGGCGCTGCGCCGCGCCGGCATGACTCCGGGTCCGTCCCGCGCCAAGCTGCGCGCGCCCTTGGGCGGGTGCGACTGCTACCTGCTGGCGCTCGAGGATCTGATGGAGCGGTCAGGGCAGGGGCGTCATGTCGGGGTGACCGTGTTGGAGGTCGGACCCGGGTTCGAGGTGGAGCGTTTGAGGGAGGCTGCGGCGAGGTTTTCCGAGAGTCAGCCTATCCTTGGCGCCAAGTTGCAGCGCGGACTGCCGGGGGCGGTGCCCGTGTGGCGTGGCGACCAGACGGCCGAGGTGGCGGTCGAAATTCATCCCGTCGGCGAAGACTGGCGCGGGTTGGCCGAAGAGCGTTTGCAAGGCCAGTGGCCGGGCCGACTGCGCTTCGACGTGTGCTCGGCGAACGAAGGTTTCGTCGTGCTGATGAGTTGGAGTCATTTGCTGCTCGATGCGCGCGGGGTGGAATTGGCTCTGGCGGAGGTGGCGCGGTTGGGTGAAGAGGTGCCGGCCAAGCCGGAGGTGAATTCCCATGCGCTGCCCTTTGCGCGCCACCGGTCATGGTGGCAAGAATTTCGCGCGGTGCGGCCTTTTCTCGAGCGGTATTGGTCTTTGCGGTCCGGGCGGGTTGTTTCTTTGGGCGGGGCGCCGGCGCGCGCGGGCCGGGCTTTTTTCAAAGCAGTGCGATTCTCGCGGGAGGAAACGGCGACCATGAAACGGCGGGCCGATCCGGTGACGGGCGGGATCTTCGCCTTGCCGTGGTTTCTCGCGGTCACGATGCGGGCGCACGCCGCCGTGTTCCGGGCGCGGGGACAAGAGAGCGGTTCGCTGGAGTGCACGATTTCGGTGCAGGGACGGAAGAGGGGAGCGCGCGGGCCGATCTTTCAAAATCAGGTGTCGCAGTTGTTTTTCGCGCGGCCGCTGCCGGATCCGGCCTCGGTGGAGGACGCCGCGCGGGCGTTGCACGGACAATTCGCAGCGATGACGCGTGACAAGTTCGATGGAGCGTTTCTCGTGATGATCGACTGGATGCGTCGCTTGCCGGCGCCGCTTTACCGCCGATTTTTGCGGCGCGAGGCTTCCGGGCAGCTGGCTTCGTTTTATCATGCCCACACTGGGGAATTTCTTCCGGGGCTGCGGGAGTTTTGCGGCGGCGCGATCGTGGACGGTTGGCATGTGCCTTCGGTGCCGCAACCGCCGGGGACAGGTCTGTTTTTCAGCGAGCGGGAGGGGCGGTTGACGGCCTCGCTCTGCTGGCGGGACGGTGTTTTGTCCGCGGACGAGCAGGCCTTGATGTTGTCCGCAATGCGGGCCGACTTGCTGGGGACCCAGTAGTCGCGGATTGAAGCAGGGGCGCGGACGGTTCAGTCTGTGCGGTCGGTGAAAGCGTTATCGGACAGCATTGTGGAGGCTATTTTCGCCCGGGCGGCGGAGGCGCCAGAGCGGGCGGCCTTTGTCGGGCGTGACGGCGAAATATCCTTCGACCACTTGGTCGCCGATGTGGAGAGGTGGGCAACGGTGATCGCGCGGCTGCCCGGGTTCCCCGCCGAGGGTGTGGCGCGGATCGGGGTGCGTTGTCCGGATGGAGTGCAGCACACGGTGCTCATGTTGGCGGTGATGAGGGCTGGAGGTTGCGCGGTGCCGGTGGCCGGAGAATTGCCGGGGGACGAGCGCTCGATGTTGGCCCGAACGACGGCGTTGCACGGCGTGCTGTCGCAGGGAGGTGAGGAGCGGGCGGCCGACGGGTCGGAGCGCCATGAGATCGGCGGTGGTCTGCGGTGGGAACGCCTGGCGGCGGAAGAGCCATGTTTTCCGGTGGAGGATTTCGAGAGCGTTTGTCCCGCTTTTATTCGTTTCAGCTCCGGAACAACCGGGGCGAGCAAGGGGGTGGTGCTATCGCACGGGACATTGCGCGAGCGTTTGGATTCCGCGAACCGGCGCTTGGGGATCGGCGGAACCGATCGTGTGCTCTGGACCTTGCCGATGGCGCATCATTTCGCGGTGTCGATTTTGCTTTATTTGCGCGAGGGCGCGACCGTGGTGCTGCCGGAGGGATCCTTGGCCGGTGATTTGCTGACGGCCGCCTGCCAATACGGGGCGACGGTCTTTTATGGATCACCGTTCCAAGCGGCGTTGCTCGCGGCCGAGGCGTCCGAGCGGGATTGGCCCGGGTTGCGTCTGGCGGTTTCGACCGCCGCGCCGTTGGCGCCAGAAACGGCCGGAGCTTTTGTCCGTCGCTACGGTGTCCGCTTGTCGCAGGGCTTCGGCATCATTGAAGCGGGTTTGCCGTTGTTGAGCACGACGGGTGAAGACCCCATGGTGGTCGGCCGACCGGACGATTTCGAACTGCGGCTGGAAGGGAGCGGCACGGAAGGTGGATTGTGTCTGCGCGGACCGGGTATGTTTGACGCCTATTTGTCGCCATGGTGTCCGCGGCAGGAGGTCATGGCCGACGGGTGGTTTCACACGGGGGATCTGGCGCGGTGGGAGGCGGACGGGAGTATCCGGTTGGTCGGCCGGCTGAAGTCCGTGATCAATGTCGGCGGGAGCAAGTGCTTCCCCGAAGAGATCGAAGAAGTGTTGCGCTGCCATGAGGGGGTGGTTGATGCGCGGGTTCGTGGCGAGGAGCATGCGCGGTGGGGCATGTTGCCGGTGGCGGAAATTCTGCCGGTCGACGGGAGCTCTCCACCGACCGATGGCGAGTTGTCGGCTCATTGCCGCGCGCGGTTGGCCGGTTATAAAATTCCCGTCCGCTACCAGATGGTGCGTGAGTTGCCGCGCACGGCGAGCGGCAAAGTCCGGCGCGTTTAAGCAGTTGTTTTCCGCGGGGCGGTGAAGGGAATAAGGAGACCCCCGAGGAGGGCGACGGCGGCTTGAAGCGAGAATCCTCCAAGGGAGGCCAGCGTGGCGGAGCCCGGGGCGATGCCGAAGAGTCCGCCCAGCAGATATTCGAAGAGCGTTTCCCTCAGTCCGATGCCGTAAAGGGTCACGGGCAGCATGGTTAGGGTGTCGACCAGCGGCATGATGGCAAAGATATCGCCGAGCGAAAGCGGCAGGCCGAAGGCGCGGACGCTGAACCAATAGGTCGTGAAGTGGGTCAAGAGGGCGGCGAAGGAAAGCGCGATCGCGGTGAAAACCGGCCGAGGGTGACTTCCCATCCCCGCGAAGATGTGCCCGAGTCGCACGGCTTGGGGACGAATTTTGGCCGGGGCGAGGTGAATCCACTTTTGGTGCAGACTGGGCCAGGTGGTCATCCACCAGAGGAGGACAAGCAAGGCGGCGATGACCAGCACGGTGCCGGCGGCGGCAAGGATGGCGTAGGATTCGGGATGCGCCGCGAATTGCGCATGGCGCAAGACGGGAAAGACCATGGTGAGCAGCAAGGCGAAAAGTCCGCACAGGCGGTCGGCCAGCACCGAGAGAGCGGCCCGGAGTTTGCGCGTCGGATGAAGACGCATGACATAGAGAATGCGGAAGGCATCGCCCCCGCCGGAACCGGGGAGTCCGAGGGAAAAGAAAAGTCCGGCTCCGGCGAAGGCGCAGGTTCTGCCGAAACCGACGGGCACGCCGAAGATCCGGAGCATGAGCCACCACCGCACGGCACAGAGAAACTCGGTGAGCAAGGCGGTGAAGAGCCCGCCCAGCAGCCAGACGAGATCCGCCTCCCCGAGTACCCGTGACGCTTCCTGGCGCAGGGCCGGGTGGCCGAAGATCCTCCAGAGTAGGAAGACGGACAGCGCGACTTGGAGGATGAGGAGCCAGTGTTTGCGCATGTGGAGGGCGGGGAATTGCACGATTGCCTGCTTCACGTCGAGACACATATTATCCTCAAGGCATGAAAGACACAGCGGCAGAGGCGATCACCGAGTGTGACGTCGCGGTGATCGGCGGTGCGCTGAGTGGCGCGGCGGCGGCGCTTCTGCTCAGGCGCGAGGATCCCGCGCTACGGATTGTGCTGATCGAGAAGAACGAGGCTTTCAAGCGTCGCGTCGGTGAGGCAACGGTCGAAGTGAGTGCCTATTTTTTGTGCCGCGTGCTCGGGCTGACGCAGTTTCTCACGCAGACGCAGCTGACCAAGAACGGTCTGCGCTTTTGGTTCGCCAACCGCGAGACGCAGGATCTCGGTGACTGTTCGGAAATCGGTGGGCGGTATTTGTCCACCGTTCCATCGTTCCTCATCGACCGCTCGGTGGTGGACGAAGAAGTGCTCCGGCGGGCGGAAGAAGCGGGTGCGGAGATTTGGCGTCCGGCTACGGTGGCGTCCGTTGCCTTGACTTCCGGCGGTTATCAGACCCTCGAGGTGAAGACAGGGGCCGGTGCGCGGACGGTCCGGGCCCGTTGGGTGGTGGATGCCTCGGGGATCAAGGCCATGCTGGCCAGGGCCAATGATTGGCTCGAGCCCAACACGCGTCATCGCACGCTTTCCGCCTGGTCACGTTGGCGCGGGGCCGGGGACTGGGATGCGGCGGAGTTGACCGGCCGGCACGAGGGTTGGCAAGATTCGTATGTCGGCATCCGCGGCACCGCGACAAACCACATCGCGGGTGACGGATGGTGGGCTTGGTGGATCGCGTTGAAGGGCGGCGACACGAGTATCGGGGTGGTCTTGGACCAGCGTTGCGCCGATTGGCCGGATGACAAGATGCCGGTCGGGGAAAAGTTGCGTGATTTTCTCGGGCGGCACCCTGCGGCCCGGGAGATGATGGCAGGTGCGGAGTTTGTCGGCGGTGACGTCCATTTCCGACGCAATCTGCCCTATTGCTCGCGCCTGCAGGCGGGGGACGGGTTTGTCCTGACTGGCGACGCGTCGGCCTTTCTCGATCCGCTTTACAGTCCGGGCATGGATTGGATCGCTTTCACCGCTATCGGTGCGGTCCGTTTGATCCGGGCTTGGCGGGCCGGCGAGGACCTTGCTCCGTTGCTGGCCAAGCACAACGGGGATTTTACGACGAGCTACCGCCGCATGTTCGAGGCACTTTACGAGGGCAAATACGACTACTTGGGCGACTACGACATTATGCGTTTGGCTTTCCGGCTGGATATCGGCCTTTACTATCTGTTTGTCGCGCGTCCGGTGTTTTCCGATGGAGTAGTGGGGTTCGCCGAGCCGCCCTATGCGGCGCGGGAGGCGGGTCCTTTCTTTGCCTTGATGCGAGGCTACAACCGGCGCTTTGCCGCCATGGCGCGGGAGCGCCGGAGGAACGGCACCTTCGGGCGGAGCAACGCGCGGCATCGGGATCTTTTCCCGGGGTTCAATTTCCGCGTGCCTTATCTGCTCAAAGTTATTGCGGGCGGGTTGGCCGGTTGGGCGTGGCTGGAGCTGACTGAGGGATGGCGTTCGTGGGGACGAAGGAAGCAAGAGGTGGTTGAAGAACCCGCCGCCGTTGCGGGGCCCGAGGTCTTGGATTACGCGGTGACGCGGTAGGCCGCGACCTGGCGGGTCAGGCCCCAGACGGGGACGATGACTTCGGGGGATTGCCCGGAGGCCACGATGTCGAGCGCACGCATGGTGTCGGCGGCCGCCGAGAGGGTGAAGCCTTCGGTAGGCATGGCTTTTGGTCCGATGATAGAGCGGCTGATTTTGGCTGCGGCGGTGCGGGTCCATGCGGCAGTGGTATCGAGCAGGGGGGTGTGCGGCGAGAATTCGGCGAGGCAACGTTCGGCGGCTTCCAACCCTTCTTGTCGGGTGCGAAAGTCATAGCCATCGGCGATGGCCCCAATCGCGGGGCCATTCGCGGAGGGACCGAGCAACAAAGCGATGGCGCCCTCACACGGTTGCAGGCCGCCGCGCAGGAGACCTCCGGAGTGCAAGGCGTCGACTTCGTGCGGATCGAACTCCTCGGCGGCGAGGACGATCACGTGATCGCAGTCGCCATTGGCGAGCCAACACTGCGCGGTGCGGAGGGCGGAGGCCCAGCAGGTTTTGTCCCCGATCTGCGAATAGACCGGCCCGCCGAGGCCGAGCGTGGCGACCACATGGCTGAGAGGGCTGTTGAAAACCGTTTCGGGAAAGAGGACAGGACTGGCAAAGCGGCGTCCTTCCTCGGTGATCTGGCGGTAGAAACGAATGCTGTAGACGAGGCAACCGAGGAAAAAAGAGGCAACGACCCCAGTGCGACCGCGGTCCAGGTGCGGGGCGCCTTGGAGGGCCTGCTCGACGGCCTCGACCATGAAGTAGGTGATCGGGCTGGCGCGGCGGAGGCGGGGTTCCTTTTGCCAGCGGAGAAGTGAGGGATCTTTTTGTTCGATCAGGCCGGCTTGCACGGGGACTCCGCCATGGGAGTGCGTGGCGGTGACCGGCCAGGGCGCGGTGATCGCATCGGGTCCGAGACCAGCGGACGTAACGCCGCCCGCGGAGAGGAGGGAAAGGTTCATGCGCGGGTGAAAAGGACTGCGGCGTTGGATCCGCCGAACCCGAGGTTCACGCTCATCGCGGCGGAGAGGTCGGCTTTTTCGCCGTGCCCGACGAGGGCCTTGGCAACGAGGGGTTCGGGATCGAGAAGATTGATCTGCGGCGGGAGTTGTCCGCTTTTCAAGGCAAGCAGACAAAGGACCGCCTCGATGGCACCGGCCGCGCCGAGGGTGTGGCCGAGAGCGGCTTTGGTCGAACTGAGTTTGGTTTGGCCGGCACCGAAGACGCGGTGGAAAGCCTGGGCTTCGGCCCCGTCGTTGAAGGGCGTCCCGGTGCCATGGGCGTTGACGTAGCCGACGTCAGACGCGTTAATCCGGCCTTGTTCGAGTGCGCGCCGCATGGCGCGTTCGAGCGGAGCGCCGTCGGGGGCAGGTTGAGTCAGGTGGTGGGTGTCTGTGGTTTGGCCGTAGCCAGCGAGATACCCAAGGATGTTCGCGCCGCGCGCACGCGCACGGTCGGCATTTTCCAGCACAAGAAAGGCGGCGCCTTCGCCGAGCATGAGTCCGCGGCGTCCGCGGTCAAAGGGACGGCAGGCCTCTGGTGCAAGAGACTGGAGTCCGTCAAAACCGGTAAAGACAAGTTCGCTCAGCGCCTCGTAGCCGCCGGCCAGGACGATATCCGTCATCCCGCTGCGGATAAGGTCCGCGGCGTGGCCGATGGCATTGCCGCCACCGGCGCAGGCATTGGCTACTGTCATAACCGGTCCGTCGAAACCGAAGAGATCATGAATCGCGCCGGTCTGCGCTTGGGACTGGTATTGGGCGACGCGCGCGGATTGGCCGGTGCGGGTCTTGCTCCAGAGTGCGCGGAGGAATTCTTCGCCCTTTTCCATGCCGCAGGCGGTGGTGCTGACCGACATTTCGAGTCGGGGCAGCAGGCAGCGGTCATTCGCATCGAGCAAGCGGGCTTCGCTTAGGGCCTGACGGACGGCCGGCAGGGCGAGCCGGGTCGAGCGGCTGAGGCGTCGTAGGCGTTTTTCCGGCCACGAGGGCCAAGAAGGGAGGCTTGCTTCTGCCCCCTCGGTGACGCGGCAACCGTCGACGCCGATGGCGGTCAGGGGGCCACGTGCCGAACGACCGGCGTGGAGTGCTTCCCAGGTCGAGGTCGCATCCGCACCCAAGGCGGTGACGCAGCCGAGGCCGGTGATCGCGATTTGGGGAGTCGGGGTGGCGGACACTTCTTTATTTCAACGCACCGCAGGGGCGATGAGGAGGCATTTTCTCTTGCTCACGCGCCGGTCAGTTGCCGACTCATCATGAATCGTCCGCGGGCCACGGGGCGATCGGCCACGCGGGACTCGGCTTCGAATTGGGCGAGAGCGCCGAGTTCCTTGACCAAGGTGATGTGTGTTTCGAGGGTTTCCCCGGGTGCGACGGGCCCGAGGACACGGAATTGGTCGATGCCGGCGAGGAAAAGCGGCGTTTCGGGTTGCGCGGAATCCTGCATCCAGAGAACGCCGGCGGCTTGGGCGGCGCACTCGACAAGGAGCACGGCAGGCATGAGGGGGTGTCCGGGAAAATGGTCGGCGAAAAACGGCAAGTCGGGGTCGAGGGTTTTCCAGCCCGTGCCGCTGGTGGCATCATGTTTCTCGAAGCGGTCGATGAACCGGAAGCCAGGTCCGTGCGGGGTGAGGGGTGTGTTCATGGAAGACGGAAAGTGGCGGCGGGCAAAACATGGTTGCGTCGGACCGCGGAAAAATCGAACCGCATGACGGTGCCGCGCGGCAAGGTCAGACTCATGGAGCGGAGTTGCATGGTGTCCGCATCGATCGTGTTCTCGATCCGTTCTGGTTGGAGGTTGCCGGGGGTGGAGGGAACAAGGACGACGAGGTAGTTGCCGGCCTGACGCGTGACGGACCCTTGCATGTCCCCCGGCGGGCGATTTCCGCGCAGGATGTCGCGCAGGGCGCCGAGCGCCCGGGCGGAGGGATGACCGGCCGGGCGAGCAAGGGGAGCGCGGCCCGTGCGGATGGTGGTGAAGGTTCCAGCGTCGAGTTGCATCAATTCACCGGGTGGGACTTGATAAGAAATCCGAAGGTCGTCAGGTCCACGGTAAAAAAGCTGTCCGCGGCTGATGGTGGGACTTGCGAGACCGGGGGCCGAGATGGTCTGGGTGAAGGCGGCCTCGAGGGTGCGGGTTTTTTGCTGGGCGGCGAAAAAGCGTTTTTCCAAAACGACTGCGTCGGACGATGCAATGTCGCGGGCCAGACCGGTTGCGCTTAATGCGGCAAGAAGAAGAAAGATGCCGGGGGGGTTCATGTTATTCGCAGCGCAAGGAAGTGAAGTGATACCACTGCTCGGGGTAGGCGGCAAAGAGAGGAACGAGGGCGGCGGCCACCTCGCGCGTGTAGAGCTCGAGGGTGGCGGTGCGGCCTTCGGGTTGCCAATGCGGCTCGATGTAAGCACGCGCTTCAATGTGGTAAAGACCGTCGGGTTGGCGGGTGATGCCGACGGGAACAATCGGGCAGCCGGCGAGCAGGGCGAGCAAGACGGGGCCGGTGGAGAAGCGGATGCGTCCGTGCGGCAAGTCAACGGCCACGCTGTTGCCATCGTAGGGACGGTCGGCCAGCGAGGCGACAAAGGCGCCGTTTTGCAAAGAGCGCACGATGTCGAGGACGGAGAACGAATGATTGCCGACCACGATGGTTTCGACGCCCCAGCGTGCGCGGAAGTCGGCGCGCCATTCGGTCAACGCGGTCGAAGGTTCCGGCAGGGTGAGGGCGGTCATGGGAAAGCCGAGTTGGGCCATGACGAGTCCGCCCAGTTCGAAAAAACCAAGATGCCCGGTGACGAGCAGACAGCCTCTGCCGCCATCACGGGCCCGCTGCAGGTGCTCGAAGCCCTGCCGGAAACCGAGCATGTCGACCACCTCCGAGGTTGGGCGCGTGGAGAGGCGGCCGTAGGTGGAAAAATTTTCCGATTGATTCATGAAGAGGCGGCAGGCGGAGGCAAAGCCGGCCTGGGCCGGATCGAGCATGGCAAGATTGTCGCGTACGGCGCGCACAGTGGCGGGATGGGTCCAGGCGTAAAAAAGTCCGAGCGTCCGCGAAATGAGCCACGCGCCACGGCGTCCGAGGAATCTCCAACCGAGAAGAATCCATTCGAATCCGCGTTTGCGGTAGAAAAACCGGTAGAATCCGTGATCGCGATAATCGTGGTTGGTGCTGCGTGGGAAAAAGGCCGGCAACAAAACCAGACAGGCGACAACTGCTGCCATGATGCCGAAGTCCATGACCAGACCGAAATTTTGCAAGGCAGGCTGTCCGGTCAGGGCGGGCGCACCGAAGCCGATGCAGGCGCTGATGCCGGTGAGCAGGATGGGGGCAGCGAGATGATCGTAGGTTTTGACCAGGTCGCCGCGTTGGTTTTTCAGCGCCATGAGGACGTGCAGGCTGTAGTCCACGACGAGTCCGACCAGCAGGGGCAGGCTGATGAGAGAGAGTGGACTGAGGGAAGTGCCGGTCAGCCGCAGCAACCAGAGAAAGAGGGTGGCGGAGAGAACGATGGCGAGCAGGTTGAGCGCGACCATGCGGAGGGATCGCTGGGCCAAGGCGCAGAGCAGAACGATGGACGCAAGCATGGCGATGCTCAGCCGGTAAAAGTCGTGCTGCGCGAGGGCGGTGATTTCCTGCGTGAGCGAGATCCAGCTGACCGGCAGGATTTCAGCGTCAGCGATGTTCCAACCATCTTCCGGCACCGGGGTGGTGGCCGCGGCGGGGATGCGAATAACGGCGTAGGCCCCGTCGGCATCCTTTCCGGCAGTGGTGCGGAGTAGCGGATGGAGAGCGGCAAAGGCGCGGTCGTCCCCGCGCGCGGCGGCGTCGAGCGCGGCGGTGAATTGCAGCGTGGGGCCGGACCATTCGGGACCGAGACCGGCAAGCTGGAAGGCTTCGGCCAGACGCGCTGTGGTTTCCGGGTTCCAGGCCTGCAGGTTCGCCGCACGTTGTGATTCCGAGGGGATGCGGGCGAGAAGGGCAGCGGGATCGGCGTCCGGGAATCGCGCCGCCGTGGACGTCGCGGCGCCGCGGATGACGTCATGGTTTTTCCCCCGCAGCACGTAGACCGCATCGTTGGCGGCGGGATCAAGTTCCTGCAGCCACTCTTGGGCGGTGTAAGCATCGCTGCCGACGGGGCGGAGGTGGTAGAGTCCGGGTTGGTAAAATCCGGAGGAGGACGACCAAGGTTGCAGCCAAAAGATGGTCAGCGCGAGAAAGACCGCCCCGCCGGCGAGCAGGCCGCGGTGGCGATCGACGAATCCGGCGGCGCTGCGGCTGGCGCGGAAGAGAATCGGTGGGCCGTGCGGGGGGCGGGCGGAAAGGATGATCTGCAGCTGCCAGGTCGCGAGGAGGGCTGAAGCGAGGAGCCCGGTGCCGACGAGGACGCCGAGTTGCCGCAGAGCGGGGAACGAGGTGAGGGCGAGAAAGTAGAATGCGGCGGCCGTGATGAGCGCGCTGAACCAAATGGCGCGGCGCAAGGTGCGCCAGACGGACTGATCATCGCGATGCGGCGAGCCGAAGTGGTGGTAAACCAGAATACTGTAGTCCATGCCGACGCCGAGGAGGATGGAGGCAAATCCGATGCTGATGACATTGAGGCTGCCAAAAAAGACACGGGCCGCGACGAGTCCGGCCAGCAGGGCGAACAATTGGAGGAACATGATCCATCCGAGCGGACGCAGCGTGCGGTAGAAAATCCAGAAGGCGACAGCCAGCAGGAAGACCGCGGCGACCACCATAAGGATGATGTCGCCCCGCATTTGGCGGGAGATGTCGGCGTTGAAAACCGGGCGTCCGGTGAGCAAAACTTTGCCGGAGGAGTCAGCCGGGATGGCGCCACGCAAGGCGGTGATGAAGGCGTCATCGGCGGCACTGTCCGGGAGTGGCGACGACGGCGTTACGACAAGAAAATCGGGAGCGGGCTGGTCAGGCGGCTCGATTGTCGCGGGCAGGAGACCGAGCGGATCGAGTTGCAAGCTGACGATGGCGAAGGGATCGATGGCTCCGGCCAGTTGTGCAGGGAGGCTCTGCAGACTTTGTGCCACCGCGGCGGGCGCCAGCGAGGCGTTGACGCCGTCGAGGACGGATGAGTCCGCTTGGAGCAGAAGCCAAGCGGCGAGGGTGCCGGACTGGGTTTCGAATTGTTCCGCCGGGGTGGTGATCGAGGTGACGGAGGGCAGGGCGGTCAAGGCGGCACGGGTAGCGGCCAGCAAGCGGGTGCGCTCCTCCAGCGGCAGACGAGGGTCGGCTACGGCAAAGACCTCGTTTTCGCCGGCGGCCAAGCGGGTGAAGGCCGCGAGGCCGCGCACGCTCGGCAGTTCCGGGGGAAGGGCAGGGAGCAGTTCCGTTTCGAAGCGGATGGTGAGGGCGGCCCAGAGGCCGGCTCCGGCCACGGCAACGAGAAAAAGCGTGCCCGGCAGGGAGCGGAGGAGAGCCATGGAGCGGGTCGGGAGACGGGAGACTGGACTTGGAAACTGGCGTGAGTGGCGGCGCCGAAGGCGCGGTCAGCGCAAGGAAGGGATAGGCGGGGCGATGTTGAGGCGGCGTTGCAGGCGGCAGACGGTGTCGAAGAGACGGAGGCGGAGACGGTCGGCCAGGCCGGGATCGGTCTGGCCGCCCACGAGGCGGGCCACGCTGCGGGGCAGTTGCAGGACGGGTTGCGGGCTCATGAAAACTTCGAAACCCGCCCGGTCGTAGAAGGAGCGGATGAGCCGGGCATAGCGGTTCATCCATCCGGTGACACTCCGGGTATAAGCCCACCGCTCCCAGAGCCGCAGGGAGCGCCCACAACGGTCGGCTTTGACCAGGAGGTCGGCCGCGCGGAGACCGGATTGCAGGGCGAGCATGACTCCGGAGGAAAAGATGGGATCAACGAAACCGGCGGCGTCACCGGTGAGCAAGACGCGCCGCGTGGCAAAGGAAGAAAACTTCCAGCTGTAGTCGCCGGTGGCGCGCAGCGGAGTGAGGCGTCGGGCGGAGTCCAGACGTTGGGCGACAGCGGGTGCGGCGGCCACGGCGGCGGCGAAGAGGTCATTATAATCGCCTTCCCCTTTGACTTCTCCGTGGGGGAGAACGAGGCCGACGGACATCCGGTTGCCGGCCAGAGGAATGAGCCAGAACCATCCGCCGGCGGTGCGGATGATGGTGATATGGCCTTCGGCTTTGCCTTCGTGGCGGGTGGCGCCTTCAAAATGTGCGTAGATGGCGACGCGGCGGACTTTTTGCGTGCCGCGACGGCGCAGTCCTGCCCGGGAACCGGCGAAGGCACAGCGCCCGCTTGCATCGACAACCCAGCGGGCGGTCAGCTCGGTCCGTCCCGACGGTCCTTCGGCGTGGAGAGTGATCGGTGCGCCGGGCGCATCGTGCAGCGCCGTGACGCGCGTTTCCTCATGCACGGTGCAACCGTTTTCACGCGCGTGATCGAGAAGGAGTTGGTCGAAAGGGGCGCGTTCCACTTGGTAGGTGTATTCGTGCTGCGGGGCGAGGTTCTCGCCGAACCAGAGGCGGTTTTGCCGTTCGCCGTCGGGCGTGCTGAATTCCGCGCCGTATTTGCGGAGAAAGCCGGCTTGCTCGAGTTTGTCCCAGACACCGATTTCCTTGAGGAGGTCGTTGCCGTGCGGCAGAAGGGATTCGCCCACGCAGAAGCGGGGAAATTTTTCCTTTTCGAGAATGGTGACACGGAGCCCGGCGCGCGAGAGTCGGGTGCCGGCGGCGCTACCGGCCGGGCCACCGCCGATGATGGCGACATCGCAGGACTGAGGGTGCGGAGTCATGAGGCCTGGGCGGCGAGCCGCTGGGTGATCCAGCCGTGGAGGACGCCGAGGCTCTGCAGGGCGTCGCGGGCAGTGGCGGGGTCGCCGATGGCGAGCCCGTATTGTTTTTCCACCGCGATGGCCATTTGCAGGGCGTCAAGTGAGTCGAGCCCGATGCTTTCCGGCCCGAAAAGCGGAGTGTCCGCTTGGATGGTCTCCGGGTCGACTTTAATCATGCAGTTTTCCACCAGCAGTTTTTTGAGAAGATCAATCGTTACTTCAGCCATCGCGAGATTCCCAATTTAGGAATTTCAGCGGTCAAGTAAAGGCCGTGCTGGTCAGGCGGGCGGACGGGCGGTGCGATAGCCGAGGGCGGATAATTTGCCAAGCAGGCGTTCAAGGGTGCGGGCGCGGGTGCCGGGCCGGAGTCCAGAAACGGGACCCTCATGGAGAAGGATGACCGCTCCGGCGTGGAGGCGTCGGACAATGCGATCCACCACGACGTCCGGTTCGTGCGGCACGCCATCGAAGCCACGCGCCGACCATCCAATAACGCGGAGGCCGGCTTTCGCCGCCGCGGCATGGACGAATGGATTGGCCAATCCGGCAGGGGCGCGGAAAAAGCGCGGATCCTGCGCGGTGACTTGGCGGATGGCGTTGCTTGCAGCGCTGATCTCGTGGCGGGCGCAAGAAGGCGAGGCGGCCCAGAATGAACCGGCGGGATGCGACCATGTGTGGTTGTGCAGTTCGTGACCGGCCGCAACCACCGCGCGGGCCGCTGCGGGGTAGCGCCACACTTTGTGGCCGATGGCGAAGAAGCTGGCGCGGGCGTCATGCCGGGCGAGCACGTCGAGAATTTCCGGGGTGTCTTGCGGGTCGGGTCCGTCATCGATGGTCAGCCAGACTTCACGCTCGCCGGTGCGCAAATGCCGGAGGACGGGTCCATTCCAAGGACAGTTCGGAATGAGGGTCGGGCCAAGTAAAGATGCGGTGGCGAGCATGGCCCAGCGATGGGCACGGGCCGGATTCCCCCGGAGTGCGTGAACAGCCGCACCTGCGGCGCAAAGGCCGGAAAGGGTGAAGCCGAGGCGACGCCGGAGTTCCGCTTTCATGGGGCGACGAGTGGGCGGCGCCGGCGGTAGCGGGCCAGACGCGGGGCGAGTAAAAACGACTGGAGAAGGAGTCCGGCATGCGCGCGGGCGAGGAGGAGGTTGTCGCGCAGGTAGTCAAAGTGGCTGATCCCGCCGAGGTTGGCGGCATGATAATGCACGCGGGTGGGCAGGTTCATCGGCGGCACGCCGCGCCAATAAAGTCGAACGGCGAGTTGGGTGTCGAAATCGAATCGTCGTCCGCCCCGGATCGCACGCAAAGTTTCCAGAGCCGGACCGACGGGGTAAACGCGCAGACCGAAGAGGGAGTCATCGATGCCACCCCACCAGGTCTCGAGGTTGGCGAACCAATTGCCGGCGCGGCGGCCGACCACCCGCACGGTTGGAGCGTCGGGACCGAACACGGGGCGTCCGAGAATCATGGCTTGAGGGTGCAGGCGGGATGCCGCCATGAAACCGGGCAGGTCGGAGGTTTCATGTTGTCCATCGGCATCAAAGACGGCGGCGTGGGTCCAGCCTTCCGACTGTGCGAATTCCAAGCCGGTCAAAACGGCGGCGCCTTTGCCCCTGTTCACCGGATGGGAGATGACCCAAAGATCCTTTTGCCGCGCGGCCAGGTCGCGAATCCTTTGCTCGCTGCCATCCGTCGAGCCGTCCACCACCACCACGACCGGGCGCCAAGTCTCGAGCACCGCGCGCACCGTGCTTTCGAGCAGCGGTCCGGAGTTGTAGCTGGGGATGATGACCCCGCGGTGCGGATCGGGCATCATGAGGCGCGACGCCGCACGCCGTTTTCGTTGCGCAGCAAAGAGGCGTGGAAGAATTCTTCGATTTCCGCGGATGTTGCCCGGGCATCTTCGTCAATCTGCGGGAAAAAAACCTGCGACGCGGTCAGGCGGTAGCGGATGGGGCACGGGGCGGGACGGAAGAAGTTGAAATTGCGTCCGAAATAATCGGAGTCGCATTCGATCAGGACGGTGCGCACCGGTGCGCCGGCGCGAGCCGCGGCCAGGGCGAATCCGTGGCGGAAGGAACCAACGGGGCATCCCTTGGTGCGCGTGCCTTCGGGGAAGATGAGGACATTGTGGCCGGCCAGAAGGCGATCGCGGGTATCGCGGACCATGGAAAGCGGGGTGTCGTTGCGGATGAAGCCGCAGAGATGGGCGGTGCCCGACATGACGGGATCGCGGAGCAGGCGGGAGTTCATCACGCAGTCGAGACCGGGGAGACGGGAACAGAGGATGATGGCATCGAGGATGGACGGATGATTCGGCGCGATGACGGAGCCTTTCCATCCTGCGGCTTGTTCGAATCCCGAGAATTCCACTTGGATAATGCCCCAGCGCTCGAGGAGCGCGATATAGCGGGCAAAACGCCGATGGAGGTGCAACCGCTCGCCGGAAGCCGTGCGGCGCCCGCGCCGTGCGGCACGGAGAGTGAGTTGCAGACCTGCGGCGATGAAGTAGAGGTGGGCGGCGGCCTGCCGCCAATAGGGCACGTGATGGCGGACCGGCCCCGGCGCGGGCGCCAGTTCCGGATTTTCCAACTGGATCGTGGAGGGCGACGTTCGCATGATGCGTGCTGCCGGGAGGCTAAGTGGCCCCAGCGATTTTTACCATGACTGTGATCATCTTCGGCCGGAGGCGGATGCCGTGAAGACGCGCTCTTCCGATGTGGTCGTGGCGGGGGGAGGTCCGGCCGGGGTGGCGGCGGCTGTCTCGGCCTCAAGGTCCGGGGCGCGGGTCTTGCTCGTCGAGCGCGAAGCGGGTCTGGGCGGGAATGTGCGGGCGGCGAAGGTGCACAGTATTTGCGGACTTTATCGCAGCGCGGCGGGCACAGCTGCCGAGCCTTTGCAAACGGGCCTGGCTATGGAATTTGCCCGGCGGCTTGTCGCGTCCGGCGGGGCCTGCGGTCCGCAACGTTTCGGCCGGCTCGATGTCTTGCTCCAAGAGCCGGAAGCTTTTGCCCGCCTGTGCGAGGACTGGGTGACGGAAGCCAAGAACATTGAAGTGATGAGAAACGCGCGCGTGACCAACGGCGAAGTGGAGGGGAGGAGGGTGAAATCCTTGCATCTCGCCACGCCGGCCGGACGGGTCACGATTGAAGCCGCTGCCTTCGTGGAGGCCACCGGCGATGGCAATCTGGCTGTGGCGGTGGGCCTTTCTGCCGCGTCTGCTCCCCGGCTGGAACTTCAGCGCCCGGCTTACATTTTCGGTCTCTGGCCGGTGGCCAGCGTGGCCTTGGCGCCGGCGGCGCGGTTGGCTTGGTCCGCCTTGCTCGTGGCCGCGGTGCGGGACGGGCGTCTCGGCGCTGGGGCGCTCGGGGCGGCGGTGCGGCCGACTTGTCGTGATGGCATGGTGCGGGTAACGCTCGATTTGGCGGCGGGGGGTGGGGACTACGATCCGTGCAATGAGGGGCAGGTGCGGCGATTGACCGCGGAGGCGCGGGAGTCGGCTGAGATGCTGACCGATTTCTTGCGTCGGGAGGCCGCGGGTTTTGAGAAGGCAGAGGGGTGCAGTTGGCCGGAGCGCATCGGAATCCGCGAGAGCCGGCGGGTGATGGGGCGGCATGTTATCACCGCGCATGAGGTGCTGTCCGGTGTGGTGCCGGAAGATACGGTTTGTTTTTCGTTTTGGCCCCTCGAGTGGCACGAGGCGGGGGCGGCCATGCGTTTGGTTTATCCGGACAATGGCGCGGTGTGCGGCGTTCCTCTGCGGGCCTTGCGTTCGCGAGATGCAGACAATGTTTTCCTGGCCGGAAGATGTCTCTCTGCCACGCACGAGGCCCAAGCTGCGCTGCGGGTCATCGGCACAAGCATGGCGACGGGCCAGGCGGCCGGTCAGGCGGCGGCTTGCTTGTCGCGCGGGGCGGATGTTGATGCCGCGGCGATCCGGGAGGCTTGTGCCCGATGAGCGCGGTGGCCGAGACCATTGCCGATGCCTTGGGGGGAAGTCGTTGGCTGCGCGGTTATGTGCGGGGAAAGTTGGGGAGTGATCCGGTTTTCGAAGCAGGGCGGGCGGTGGTGGCCAGAACCGGCGGGCCGGTGGTGGACCTTGGTTGCGGACTTGGTTTGTTTGGCTTATGGCTGCGGCAGTTGGAGGTTGATGCGGCCTACCGTGGCTGCGATTTGGGGAGCTGGAAGATCGAGGCGGGGCAGCGGGCGGCCACACAGCTTGGTTGCGAGGACTTCCAACTCCGGGTGGCGGATATGACGAACTTTTCGCTGGAGGGCGCGAGGACTGTCTGCGCTTTCGATGTGATTCACTACCTCGATGCGGCCGGTCAGGCTTTGCTCATGGAGCGTCTGATCGACGCGGCCCGCCGTGGAGCCACCGTGTTGGTTCGCACCGGGGTGCGTGGTTGCGGTTGGCGCAGTGCCGTGACCCGGGCCGAGGAATGGTGGACGCGCGCCAGCGGTTGGATCCGCGGTGGCAAGATCAACTTTCCGCGACTGGAGGACTTGCACGGAGTCTTCGCCGCGGCAGGCTGCCGGGTGGAGGTGCGACCACTGTGGGGGAAGACGCCCTTCAGCAGTTACTGGCTGGAAGTCACTGCACCAAGAGATTTGCCGCTTGCGAGGACGTGGTCGACGGACTAAGTACAGCGCAATGAAGCTCCTCCCGTTTTTTCTGGCCGCAGTTCTTCTCACTGCTTGCAACAGCCCGCAGCGTTTTGAGGCCAATCGCACGGCGGCCCAATCTTGGTTGTCCGGAAAAGCCGGGACCGCGCGGGGCGACGTGAGTGGAGCTTGGCGCGACGGGACGCGGGAGGCTTGGGGTGATGCCCGTCTGGTGCAGCGCGGCAACAAGATCACCGGCACACTTGGCGACTACGAGGTGGACGGTGTGATGAATGGTTCGCGCGTGTTCTTGGCGCTGAAAGCCGACGACTGGTATTATTATTCCGTTGAAGCCTTGCACAAAGGCCCGGTGCTGGAGGGGCTTTATTCGCGCGGGGTTCCGGTGCGCTTGATCAAGGGGCAGAGCGAGCCGTTTCTTTTGCGCCGCGCCTTGTCCAACTAAGACGCGCTCTTGTCGCGCGCCAGCGCCAGACGGTCGAGCGTCACGGCGAAGGCGGCCATCAGAACGATCGAAAAAATGGTGCTGGCAGCCATTTTCTCCCAGGACAGATTCTGCAGGTTGAAGTAGACGAGTTGTCCGATGTTGAGCACGACCAGGCTGCGCAGCAACCACTCGAGGGGGATTTTGTAGAGTAGGAGAGCGCCGAGGGGAGCCATGACGAGCACAACAGGAAATGCGGTAAGCCAAGTTTGGAATTGGTACGTGGTGAGTGGGGCGTCGGCCATCCCGCGGTAGGCGAAACCAAGAATGCTGATCGCCGCCATGAGCATGATGCTCGTCTGGGTGGCATTTTTTTCCCTCAGGCGGAAACGCGTGACAAGCAGGGTGTAGAGCAGGATGTCAGCGCCCGTGCCGAAGAGGCTGGCACACATCCCGCCGGCCAAGAGAACGGCGACGGTGGACAGGCGTCCCTCGGTCACGGGAAGCGATGTCTCGCTCCCGCGGTGGTCGCTGAAGAGGTAAGCAACGGTGAAGGTGGTGATCAGGCTGAGGAAGAAAGCCTGGAGGAGGTAGGCGGGAAGGCTTTGCAGGAATTGCATGCCGAAGACAAAGCCGGCAAAAGCCACCGGCACGTACCAGAGGAGCGGGCGGAAAGCGCGGAGGTCGGTCGCGGGGCGCGTGAGGATAAAGATGCTGGCACTGGTCATGCCCACGCTCTGGATCATGAGGCTGAAATCGCGAGCCATGGAACGTTCCACCTCGAAGAAGACGCTGAGCATGGGGAAAGCCACGGCTCCGCCGCCCTCCGGAGTGATGCCGGCCACAAAACCGCCCAGCACCATGATGGCGGGGTAAAACCAATGGGCAGCGAGAAAGGAAAAATCGACGAGGCGCGTGACCAGGAGAGCCCAACCGGTGAGGGCGAGACAAAACCAAATCTGAAAGAAGCGCGGGCGCGGCATGGGATGGCGCCGGCAGGCTCAGGCCCGCCAGCGGGGCCAAAAACATCCCGTGGTTTGAGCGTAGGCAGAATAACAGGCATGCCTCCGGCCGAGGAGCCGTTCCTCATGGGCCGCCTTGCGACGCAGGATGAAGATCAAAATGGCCGTGGCGAGGAGCGAGGGCCAGCTTTGCCGCCAGATGGCCCATCCGGCGGCGAAGAGCATGAGGCTGAGGTAAAGCGGATGCCGTAAGCGGCGGTAGATGCCGTGGGTGACCAATTTGTTGGTCGCGTGCGGTTGCGGCCACGGGCTGAGGTTGGTGCCGAGGCCGCGTAGACCGAGAATCGCCGGCAAGAGGGAGGTGGTCATGATCACCCCTCCCGCAATGGAAATCCAAGCGGCACCATCAGGACGACCGTAGTGCCACCCGGCCCCGAGCACGGCGGCCAAACCCAGACACTGTGCGGCGGTCCAGGCAAACCCAAGGTAGTCGACCGTCTTCATTTCGGAGGTGCGCGCGCCCGGGGAGATTCGAACTCCCGACCAATAGATTAGAAATCTACTGCTCTATCCCCTGAGCTACGGGCGCGGATAGGCAGGCTCAAAATTGCGCGGCCAAGCGCGATTGTCGAGAACGACGCGGGGCTTAGTCGCTGTGCTCGCTTGCCTCATCGCTGATACGATTGCCGAGCGCGGAAAGGTCATCGCCGAAGCCGCGTGTCGTTTGGCACGAGCAGAGGCTGCCGAGAAGAAGGAGAGATATCGGGAGTATGAATAAATATTTCATCACGCGGTCCAATTTGCCTGCCGGGATGATGAGATGTCCAGTCTGATCGGCAGGGTCCGGCCTCCGCCCGATTATTGTCTTTGCCTCCGCTTGGCGGGGGAGGAGGTCAGGGGGTGGCGGCATCCTTCGTGGCGGCTCGGGCGGTGACCGGCTCGGGCCCGAGCAATTTGATGTAGTCCTGCATGATGAGGAGTGCCTCGTCGCGCACAGGATCAACGAAGGGTTCCTCTTCGTCGGGAGCCGACGGATCTTCGACGTCTTCGGGCTCGGTGTAGGATTGCTTGGGCGGCTTGTCGAGGGACACTTTTTGCAACTCGGCAGACTCCACGGTGTCGAGGGTGACTTCCATGGCGAAGATCCCGGGTGCGCCGCGTTTTTTCCGCTCGGCCAGGCGCGCCTCGCGACGGGCTTTCTCTCCTTCGATTTCGGCCAGCCGGGTTTTCTTGTTCAGGCTCACGGCGTTTTCTTCGATGCGGGTGACCAGGCGATCGTAGTCCTCGCGGATGTAGTTGAATTCGGAGTTGGCCGCGACGCGCGACTCGCTGGCAGTACGCAGTCGCGGAACAAGGGCGGCGACATTGCCGGTGGGTGTGAACTGGCGCGCGGGAACTTCGTCGTAGCCCAGAGGATTCTTAAGTGAGCCCTCGCCGACATCATCTTGGTCGGTCAGTGAGGGGAGGACGATGTCGGAAGCGACTCCGCGCAACTGGGTCGAACCGCCTTTGATGCGGTAGAATTTCTGGATGGTAAGTTTGACCGCACCGGCCTCGCGGGCCTGGGCGAAGAAGGGCATGAAGCGTTGCACGTCGATCAGGGTTTGCACCGTGCCCTTACCGAAACTTTGCTCGTCGCCGACCACGATGCCGCGGCCGTAATCTTGGAGGGCGGCCGCGAAAATTTCACTGGCGGAGGCGCTGAGACGGTTCATCAAAACGATGAGGGGCCCCTCCCAGAGGACGCTTGGGTCGGAGTCGGTCAGGGGATTGATGTTTCCGTCGGTGTCCTTAGCCTGAACTACGGGGCCCTTGGGAATGAAGAGACCGGTGAGGCGGATCGCTTCATCAAGCGAGCCGCCACTGTCGCGGCGCAGATCGATGATCAGCCCCTCGATATTTTCTTTTTTGAGCCGCTTGAGGAGAGCGGAGACGTCCTTGGTCGTGCTGCGCGCAGGTTGGCCGCGCTGGTTCATGTTGGCGTAAAAGCTGGGCAGAGTGATCCATCCGATCCGCGTGTCGGTGCCGTCCGGACCAAGGGTGTCGATGACTTGGGCTTTGGCCTGCTGGTCTTTGAGTTGGACCTCGTCGCGCACGATGGAGATGACCTCTAGCTTGGAGGGATCTGGAGACGCGGCGGGGAGGACTTGAAGACGCACGGTGGTTCCTTTTTTGCCGCGGATCCGTTCGACCACGCGGTCGAGTTTCATGTCGACGACATCTTCAAATTCTTGGTCGTCTTGGGCCACGGCGGCAATGCGGTCGTTGACCTTGAGCTTACCGCCACGGTCGGCAGGCCCGCCGGGGACGAGTTCGACAATTTTGGCGTAGCCATCGTCGTTGCGGAGCACAGCGCCGATGCCGATAAGGGAGAGGCCCATCTGAATATTGAAATTATCCAGCGCGCGCTGGCTCATGTATTCCGAGTGCGGGTCGTAGCTCTGGGCCAGCGCGGAAAGGAAGGTGTCGGCTTGATCCTCGCGATCATCTTCCTGCAGCGTCTTGAGCAGGCGTTCGTAGCGCTTGGCCACAGTTTCGACCGGGGTGCGTTTCGGTGGGGAGGCGGGGGCGGCTTCGGCTGTTTTTTCGGTCTTGGGCTGGCCGCCTTCTTTGGAGGCCTCTTCACGTCTTTTGGCCGCGGCCTCCTCGAGGGCCTGTTGGGCAATGATGGCTTGAAGGAGCTCGGCTTCGAGCCGGTCGGACCAGATTTTGTCTGCCTCGGCCTCGTTGGCTGGCCACGGGAGTTTGTCGCGGTTGATTTGTGCGGTGCGGTCGCTGTCAAAAGTAAAGTCCCCTTGGAGTCTTTCCCCGATCCAGCTGACGCGTGCCTCGACCCGCGAAATAAAGCGGTCGTAAATGTCATGCGCTGGCTTGAGATTTCCGGCGAGGATATCCTCGTGGATCCATTCCCCGTGCTTCGAAGTGAATTCGTCGATGTCGGCCTGAGTGAAGAAGAGGCGATTGTAGTCGAGCAACTCGAGGTAACGATCGAGGGCTTTGCGGGCTTGGGTGACGCCGGGTTCGACTTCGTTGTTGAGGCGTTGGCGGCTGAAGTGCGCACTTTCCAGCATCCGGGCCACGGTCTGGGTGATTTCGCCCAGCTGGTTTTCGTCTTTCTCCGGTTTGTCGGCTTGGACCGGAGCGAAGGTGGCGAAGGAGGCGGCCAGGGCCAGAGCGATCAGGCGGAAGGAGTTCATTTAGTTGTGATAAAGAGGTCGCCTTGACTGACGGATTGCGCAAGGAAAATGAGACACGTAGGTTTGACCGACCAAGTATGTTGAAGTTCAAAACATTTACCGGCGGGCCTTACGAGACGAACTGCTTTCTGGTCGAGGCACCCCGGGGGAAGATCCTCTTCGATGCCCCGGAAGGAGCCGACAAGCAGTTTGCCGCGGAAAAAATCGACCTTTTGGTTTTGACCCACGGTCACTGGGATCACACGGCGGACGCCGCGGCGGTGCAAAAACGCCACGGGTGTCGGGTGGTCTGCCACTCTGATACGGTGCCGATGGTATCGGAGCAGGATTTTTTCGAGCGGCACGGGTTCGCTTTGCGGGTCGAGCCGGTTGTCCCGGATGGCCTGCTGGCCGAAGGGCGTGGCCAGGACTTGCTCGGGCTCGCAACGGACTTGCTTGACCTGCCGGGGCACTGTCCGGGCAGTCTTTGTTTTTATTTTCCGGATCAAGGCGCACTGATTGGCGGCGACGTTCTTTTCTGCGGGGGGATCGGCCGTTGGGACCTGCCGGGCGGAAACGGCGAAGTTCTTTTGCGGGGGATCCGCGAGAAAATTTTCCCGCTGCCCGGCGAGACGGTTGTGCTGGCGGGGCATGGTCCGGCCACCACGGTGGCGGAAGAAAAAGCGACCAACCCGTTTCTGCGGGCGTGAGTCGGCCGGTTTTTGCTCTTGGAGAATCGCGCCAAGCCGCGTAATCCTCAAATTTCCGTTTCACCGACCCCACCCAACATTATGGCCAACTACGCTTACACTGCTCTCGACGCCCGCGGGCAAGAAGTCAGCGACACCCTTGAGGCGGGCAGCGAGCAAGAGGCGATCGCGGCGCTGCGGCAGGCGGGTTATTACCCCACCAGCGTGGTGGAGGCGGGCAAAGCGGCCAAGGCGGCCGCTCGGGGAAAATCGGCGGCCAAGGCGCCGAAGGCAAAGGGCGCGGGGCTGAAGAAGGAGATCAAAATAGACATCCCCTTCCTTGAGCGCAAAACGATCAAGCCGAAGACCCTCATGATTTTCACCCGGCAGTTGGCCACCCTGATCGACTCCGGCTTGCCTTTGTTGCGGGGGCTGACCGTCTTGGGCAAGCAGGAACCGGATCCGGTTTTGCGCAAGACGATCGGTAAGCTGGCCGATTCGGTGCAGGGCGGAAGCACGTTTTCGGATGGTCTTTCCCAACACCCGAAAATTTTCAACAAGCTTTATGTCAATATGGTGAAAGCCGGCGAGTTGGGCGGCGTGATGGAGCTTGTTCTGGTCCGCTTGGCCGACTTCCAAGAGAAAGCACAAAAACTGAAGAACAAGGTCGTTTCGGCCATGTTCTACCCGATCATCGTCTTGGTCATTGCGGTGGCCATCATGGCGTTCCTCCTTGTTTACATCGTGCCGAAGTTCGAGCAGATTTTCGCCGACATGCTCGGGGGCAAGCCGCTGCCCGCCCTGACCGAGTTCGTTATCGGCGCGAGCCGCTTTTTTCAAAACCAGTGGTATTATATCATCGGGGGGGGTGTCGTCATCGTCGTGCTCTACACCTTCGCCGGGAGGACAGCCAAGGGTCGCACCATTATCGATGCTCTCACCTTGCGGGCTCCGCTCTTCGGCAGCCTGATCAAAAAAGGCTCCATCTCGCGCTTCAGCCGGACACTTGGAACGCTGGTGACCAGCGGCGTGCCCATCCTGCAGGCCTTGAACATCACGCGGGACACGGCAGGAAACACCATCATTGCGGACGCCATTCAGCATGTGCACGACAGTGTGAAGGAGGGAGAGTCGATCGTTTCCCCCCTCGAGAAGAGCGGCATCTTCCCGCCCATGGTGGTGAGCATGATCGACGTCGGCGAGGAGACCGGTCAGTTGCCCGAGATGCTGCTCAAAGTGGCCGATGTTTACGATGACGAGGTGGACAACACGGTGGCTGGTCTGACCTCTTTGCTCGAGCCGATCATGATTGTCTTTCTGGCCGTGGTGGTCGGAACGATTGTCATCGCGCTCTTCCTGCCGCTGATCAGCATCATCAGCGGGTTGCAAGGCGGGTAAGACCGGGGAGACGCCCCCTCGCGCGCCGCAGGATGGAGGAACCTTGCGGCCGGGACTCAGGAGGCGAGCAGGTGGTCGAGTCCGCCGAGGCAGATCTGTGACCATGTTTCCAGCCGGTCATGTTGCCCGTGCAGTTCGGCCGCGGTGAGAAAAGCAGGATCGAGGATCGAGTCCTCCCGCGGGCGGATGTCGGGTGAATCGACCTCGACGAGGTGCACCACGCCGAGATGGACGCGGCCGACCTCGTTGGTGTCGTCATTGATCAGGGCCACGGCGCGCTGGCGGTAGGGACCGGGAATTTCCAATTCTTCATGCAATTCGCGTTCGACCGCTCGAAGGTAAGCAGCCTGGTCGAAGTGGGCGGCGTTCGTGTCGCCGTCATTCATGTGTCCGCCGATCCCGACGGACATCTTGGCGTGGAGCCGTGCTTCGCCTCCGGATTTGCCTCGCGTGTAGCAGAGCACGCGGTCGCCGTGCCGCAGGACGAGGTAAGGAATGATCTGCTTGTAGGACGGGTCCGCCTCGGCGGACGGACGGGGCAGAAAAAGGTTGTTTTGCGGGTCGAGGAAAGCGGCCATGTAGCGGTCGGCTTCAAGGCTCAAGCCTTGGAAGGCCCCAAGCGTTTCCAACACGGAGCGGGGAACGACGAGGATATTTTCGGGGGTGTCGGACACGGTGCGGAGGTTACCGGCGGTAGGAGTTTTGGCCATCCGGAAAACAAATTGCGCCCTCCGCTTGCCAGCCTTGCCGGGCCAACTAATCTTGTGGCATGGCCACCCCCGAATTTGTGCATCTCCATTTGCACACCGAGTACTCCATGCTCGACGGCGCGGTGCGTGCGGCGGACTTGATGCGCAAGGTCACGGAGACCGGCATGAGGGCGGTGGGGATGACCGATCACGGGGTGCTTTACGGTGCGGTCGAGTTTTACAAGGAGGCGCAAAGAGCGGGGGTCAAGCCGGTCCTCGGGTGCGAGCTTTATATCGCACCGGGTTCGATGCACGAGAAGAAGGCCTCTTCGGGCAAGGATGTGGCCTTTCACTTGACCGTGGTGGCCGAGACGAACGAAGGGTGGGCCAATCTGGTCAAACTGGTCAGCGCGGCGCACCTCGAGGGCTTTTACTACAAGCCGCGGGTCGACAAGGACCTGCTGGCCCGGCATGCCAAGGGGCTCATCGGCTTGAGTGGCTGCCTCAAAGGAGAAATCAACAGCGCTATTCTCCAAGGCAATCCGAAGCGCGGGCGCGATTTGACCGGCCAATACCGCGACATTTTCGGAAAGGAGAATTTTTTCGTCGAGATCCACGACCATGGGATGGATGCCCAGCGCGAGGCCAACCCGCAACTCATCCGCTGGGCGGGCGACATGGGGCTCGGGTTGGTCGCGGCCAACGACGTCCACTTTCTCGAGCGCTCGCACCACGAGGCCCACGATGTGATGGTCTGCATCGGCACGGGGGCCAACGTCACCGACGAACGGCGGCTGCGCTATCTACCCGAGCTCTACTTGAAGACCCCGGCGGAAATGGCGGAAATTTTCGGGGATCACCCGGAGGCGCTTTCGAATACTGCGCGCATCGCTGACCGCTGCGATGTGACGATGGAGTTCGGAAAGTCGCGGTTCCCGGTTTTTCACCCGCCCGAGGGCCGGACCCGCGAGGGTTACCTGCGCGATCTCTGCCGCGAGGGATTCGGTCGTCGCTACGGGGAGGGCAGTCCGGAGCTGCACGAACGGCTCGATTACGAGCTGGGTGTTCTCGAAAAGCTCGGCTTCACCAGTTATTTCCTCATCGTCTGGGACTTCATCCATTACGCCAAGCAGCGCGGAATTCCGGTCGGACCGGGCCGCGGTTCGGCCGCCGGCAGCATGGTGGCCTACGTCCTCGGGATCACCGACCTCGATCCGGTGCGTTACGGGCTCATCTTCGAGCGGTTTTTGAATCCGGAGCGGGTCAGTCCGCCGGACATCGACGTCGACTTCTGCCAGGCACGCCGCGGAGAGGTGATCGAATACGTGCGGCAGAAATACGGGGAGCGTTGCGTCTCCCAAATCGTGACTTTCAACCAACTGGGAGCCAAGAGCGTGGTACGCGATGTGGCCCGGGTTCTCGGTATGAGCTACGGGGAGGGTGACCGCATCGCCAAAATGATCCCCAACGAGTTGAACATCACGCTCGCCTCGGCCCGGGAGAAAAACCCGGACTTGAAGCAAGCCATCGAGTCCGAACCCGGCACCCAGCAATTGTGGGGCTACTCCACGGTGCTCGAGGGCTTGTCGCGCAATGCCGGTATCCACGCCGCCGGAGTGGTCATTGGCGACCGTGATCTTTCCGAGATTGTTCCGCTCTGCCGCGGGAAGGAAAACGAGGTCGTGACCCAATTTTCCATGGATCCGCTCGGCGACCTGGGCATGCTCAAAATGGATTTTCTCGGCCTGAAAACCCTGACCGTCATCCGCGACGCCGAGGAGTTGATCCGGCGGCACGCTCCCGGGTTTGACATCGAGAAAATCCCGGTCGATGACCAGGCGGCTTTCGATGTCCTCAACCGGGGAGAGACGGTGGGAATCTTCCAATTTGAAGGTGGCATGTCGCGCTACTGCCGTAACTTCGGTTTCAACAGTCTCAACGACATGAACGCGCTCTGCGCGCTTTACCGTCCGGGTCCGATGGCCCTCATCCCCGACTACATCAAACGCAAGAAGGGTCAGATGAAGATCAATTACGACCATCCGCTCCTTGAAAAGGTGGCCAAGGAGACCTACGGCATCCTCATTTACCAGGAACAAGTGCAGCAGGCGGCCAACCTGCTGGCTGGCTACAGCTTGGGGCAGGCCGATCTCCTGCGCCGCGCCATGGGCAAAAAGGACAAGGAGAAGATGGCCAAGGAGCGGGTCAATTTCATCGTCGGTTGCCGGGAGCTCAATGACATCCCGGAGAGAAAAGCGACGGCCATCTTCGACCTTTTGGAAAAATTCGCCGACTACGGATTCAACAAAAGCCACAGCGCGGCCTATTCGCTGATCAGTTACCGGATGTGCTGGCTCAAGGCTCACTATCCGGTCGAGTTAATGTGTGCGGTGCTGAGCAACGAGGTGGACGACACGGACAAAATTTCCTTATACGTCGACGAGGCGAAGCGGATGGGATTGACCATCCTCCCGCCCGGTTTGAACCAGAGCATGCTCAAGTTCGCCCCCGAGAGTCACGGGGAGAGCATGGCCATCCGTTACGGCTTGAGCGGAATCAAGAATGTGGGCGACGCCTCCATGAGGGAGGCCATCACCGAAAGGGAATCACGCGGCGAGTTCCGCTCGCTGGAAGATTTTGCCGCGCGGATGGACCCGCGGGCCGTGAATCGCAAGTCGATGGAGTGTTTGGTCAAGTGCGGCGCCTTCGATTTCACTGGCGAAGAGCGCGCCCAAATGGTCGAAGATCTCGAGCCTGTCCTCGCGGCCAGCGCCTCCGCACACCGCGACCGCAGTGCGGGCCAGCAAAGTCTTTTCGGCGAAGAATCGCTTCCAGCCTCGGGACGGACCACCGGGACGCGGCGGGCGCGGCCATTTGCCGAGGCCGAGCTGCTCTCCTTTGAAAAAGAATTGCTCGGTTTTTACGTCACGGCGCATCCTCTCGATCCTTACCGCGCATCGCTGGAAAATGCCAAGTTCACCCGCGTTGCTGCGCTCGGGAAACTGGACGACCGGGCGACGGTCACGGTGGCCGGTCTGGTTGACACGGTGGAAAAAAAGTTCACCAAATCGACCGGCAAACCCTGCGCCTTCCTTACCTTGGAGGATTTCAGCGGCAAAGTCGAAGTGCGGGTCTGGAGCGAAGCGTTCGAGAAATTTCTTTCCCATTTGGTCCCGGGCAAGGTGGTTCACATCACCGGCCGCCTTGACAAGCGCGATGACAAGCCCGCGGTCACCGCCTCGGATATCAAGCCGCTTCCCCCGGCCCCCGGGACCGAGATGCCGGTGGTGCTGCGTTTGCCCGCGGGCCGGTCAGGTCGCCGCGAACTCGAGGATCTGCGCTCGGCCGTCCTCGATTTTCCCGGCCACCGGCCTTTGGTGCTGGAATTTGTGGCCCGCGACGGGAGCACGCGGCGGGTGCATGCCGGGGACGGCTTCAAGGTCGGCAACGAAGAGAAGTTGCGCGCCGTATTGAACGGTTTGCTCGTCCATTGAGTCGGTTGCATTATGAGTCGCCCCGCCCTGCTCGCTGCTTACGAGAAAATGTCCGCCTTGTTGGACAAGCTCCCGGGTTCACTGCAGGAGCCCATCCTGCGCGAACTCGATCCGATCAAAGAAATTTTTCTCCGCCAGCGGGCCCCACGGATTGCTGTGCTCGGAGAGGCCGGGATCGCATTACCCGCCTTGATCAACGCATTGGCGGGCCGCACCGTTTTGTCCGCGCCTTTGTTGCGCGGTCCATGGACCGCGGTGAGGGGTGCGGGCACGGTCGAATGGGCCGATTTGCGCGAGTCCGGTTCGTCACCGCCGGAGCCTGCCGACCTCTATCTGTTTGTCGGGTCGGTCCACGCCGGGATGGTCCCGGATGCGCGGCGGGCGGCGGAAGTGCTTGCCTCGGCCGCTTCGCGGGAAGGGGGCCGTCCGGCCGGTCTGGCCGTCATGGTCTTTGGTGATCGTGGTGAGACCTCGGCGGTCTTGTCGGCTCTGGCCGATGCGGGTGCGTCCGCCTCGGTCGTTTTCTCCACGCATCTGGCACGCCGCGGTATCGAAGCGGGTTTTCCAGCGGAAGAGCGATCGGCCCTTGGCGACCGCTTGTGCGACTACTTGCCAGAGGATGCGCAATTGGAATTGGCCCGCTTTCTTGCCGCCCGCGGGGCGCAGGCCCGTCTGGCCGGCACGGTGCTGAAGTCGTTTGGTGCGGTGGCCGGCGTGATCGGCATGCAGCCACTGCCGCTCGCCGATTTTCCCGTTCTTCTTTCCCTCCAGATGTTCATGGTTTCGCTCATTGTTTATGTCAGCGGTCGCGATTTTTCGCCGAGGTTGGCCGGTGAATTCGCCGCTTCGCTCGGAATCGGCTTTGGCGCGGGAATCGTCTTCCGGGAGGCGGCGCGCGCTGCGGTGAAAATTCTGCCCGTTTGGGGCCATATGATTTCCGGCGGGGTGGCCGGGGCGGGGACCTATGCGCTTGGCCGTGCGGCCATTGCCTACTTTATCGACGGACACACCACCGCCAGTCTTCGCCTGCCGTGGCGCCGGGACAGGTCCTTGCCGCCAGCGGAGCGCTGAACATGGTGCGGCTCGTCCTCCGCCCGGACCGGCTCTTTCCCGAGATTTGCGCGGGCCTTGCCCTTCCGGCCTGACGCGGGGTGCCAACTCGAACTGTTCGGCGGGAAAAGTTCCGCCTAATCTGTCCGCATGCGTCTCCTCCTCGTCGACGGTCATTACTACGCTTACCGATCGTTTTTCGCCATCCGCAATCTAACCAACTCGCGCGGGGAGCCGACCAATGCCGTGTTCGGGTTCGTCAAGGCCTTGCGGAAGATGCTGGCCGACGTCAAACCGGACGCAGCCGCCGTGGTTTGGGATGCGGGCCTTCCGGAACGGCGGATGCAGCTCCTGCCGTCCTATAAACAGCAACGCGATGAGACCCCGGATGACCTCTCGCGGCAGCTTCCCGTCATTGAGGAAGCGGTAAAAGCACTGGGGGTGCGTAATGTCAGTTTGCCGGGCCACGAGGCGGACGACCTCATCGCCTCTTACGCCGCCGCCGCCCGGAGTGGACGATGCGAGGTCGTCATCGCCACGAACGACAAGGATATCTACGCGCTGGTCGGCGAAGGCGTGCGCGTTTACTCCACGAACAAGACGGACCTCAAAGATCCAAAAGACGGTTTCACCCTGCTCGGTCCCTTGGAGGTGGAAGAAAAGTGGGGCGTGCCACCCGGGCGTATCCCCGATGTGCTCGCCTTGACCGGCGATGCGGTCGACAACATCCCGGGAGTGGAAGGCGTGGGTCCCAAGACAGCCGCCAAGCTGGTGCGCGAGCATGGGCCGACGGCCCTGCTCGCGGCAAACCCCGGGCTGATCAAAAACGAAAAGCTTCGTGGCAAAGTGGCCGCCTCCGCAGAACGTCTGCGAGACAATCTCGAGTTGGTCCGCTTGGATTGCGACTTGCCATTGCCTGTCGCGTTGCCCGGGTTGAACGTCAGCGCCGACCCCGCAGCAGTGGTCGAGCTGGCCAGAAAGTGCGAGTTTCGCAGCCTGCTGGCCGAGTACGAAAAGATGGCCGCGAGAGGTGACATTGCCTCGCAGGGCGAACTTTTCTGAATTGACCAGCTAGTCGCCTCTCGGGCCGCGCACCAAGGACGCGGTTTCCGCCTCTTCGGTGATTGCCAAATGAACGGCAGGGCCTCAAAATATGACCATGAAAACCTCCCTATTCTTTGCCCTTCTGTCTCTCATGGCCACACTTGCTAGGGGGCAAAATGCCCCTGTTGACTGGCTGACTCTCGCCACCGAGTTTTCGCAAGACGAGGCTGCCGCCAGCGCGAAATACGCGGGATTGATGCTCACGGTGACCGGTCCCGTCTCGAGCATCGCGCAAGGGGACATGACAGTGGACGATCCTTCGGTCGCCGTCTTCCTATCCACTCAGGCTGGCCCCGGTCCCGACGTGAAGTGTCTCTTCGAAAACGAGGATCTCGCACCGAACACGCAGCTTTACGTTCCGGCTGACGGCAGTGAAATTCTCCTGCGGAAGGTAGACCAGATCGGCAATGAGACAGGATCCAGCCCACTTATCCAAACCGGCCAGCAGATCGTGGTCACGGGGTCATTCCTTGGGTTCGAGGCCGGAGACATTGTCTTGCGACATTGCCGTTTGGCGGGTGGGGCGACCGAGTAGTCGGACCTGAGCCGCAATACTTCGCACATGGGGGCAGGCTTTTCCTTGCCGTGCCGGAGCAAGACCGCTTCAATGGCGCGCTCGTATGATCGTCTCGACAGACCAACTCTTCAAAATCGCTTACGGCAAGTACGCCGTTGGAGCATATAACATCAATAACATGGAACAGACGCTCGGTTTGTTCCAAGGCTGCATCGACAGTCAGGCCCCCTTCATCATCCAACTCTCCAAAGGCGCGCGCAAGTATGCCGACAAGCGCATGCTCGAGGCCCTCATCCGCACGGCAGACACCATGTATTCCGAAGCCGTTTTTGCCGTGCATCTCGACCACGGTGACGAAGAGACCTGCTACGACTGCATTGATTCCGGTTTTTACAGCTCGGTCATGATCGACGCGAGTCACGCTTCATTCGACGAAAATATCGCCATCACCAAGCGGGTGGTCGAGCGTGCCCACGCCAAGGGCATCAGCGTCGAAGCGGAACTCGGCATGCTCGGTGGCGTGGAGGAAGACATTCACGTCGACGAAGGCCACGCCTGTTTGACCAACCCGGACGAAGCCAAAGAATTTGTGGTTCGGACCGGCTGTGATTCACTGGCCTGCGCCATCGGCACGAGCCACGGTGCCTACAAATTCAAAGGACAGCAAAGCCTGCACTTCGACGTGCTCGAAAAGATCGAGGCCCTCTTGCCTGGTTTTCCGCTCGTCATGCACGGCAGTTCGAGCGTCCCGCAGGATGAGGTCAAGCGGATCAACGCTGCCGGCGGCAAGCTCGACGAGAGCGCGCGCGGCGTTGACGAAAATGAGTATTTGCCTGCGGCCAAGCTCGGAGTGACCAAAGTCAATATCGACACCGACGGGCGTCTCATCTGGACCCGCGTGCACCGCGAATTTTTTCATGACAAGCCAGGCGAATTCGACTTCCGTCCGCCGGGCAAAATATTCGTCGAGGAATACGCCAAGTTTATCGCCCACAAGAACAAGATGCTCGGCTCTGCCGGGCAACTCCCCAGCGTGCGCAAAGAGCTCGGCGTGTAGCTGCCTGCCATGTCATCTACTGCCGGGGAAATGCGGAGCGAGATTCGCGGCGTGCTCTTCCACGAGAGCACAATCATGAGTCGGTTGGACGAGTTAGCCGGCCAGATTTCGTCCGATTACTCCGGGAAGGATCTCACGGTGCTCGCGGTGCTCAATGGCAGTCTGATGTTCGGTGCCGACCTCCTGCGGCGCCTCGAAATGCCGCTGCGCCTCGATTGCTTAAGCGTCTCCAGTTACCACGGAGCCTCAAGCACCGGCTTGGTCACTTTCCACCAGCAAAATCTGCCCGACGTGCACGGTCGCCACGTTCTCCTGCTCGATGACATTCTCGACAGCGGGCACACCCTGCATGCCATCCAGGACAAACTCATGGCCGAAACAAAACCCTTGAGCGTCAAAATTTGCGTCCTCCTGCGCAAAGACGTGCCGCGTCAGCGGGAGCTGGAAGCCGACTATGTTGGTTTCGATATCGCCAATGAATTTGTCGTCGGCTATGGCCTGGATTACATGGAACGTTTTCGCAACCTACCCTACATTGGTGTAATCAACGACGAAGCCATCACGAAATATGCACCAAAAGGTTGACAGCATTATTTGTGGCGGTTACCTTTCTCCTTCAATCGCGGGGTGGAGCAGCCTGGTAGCTCGTCAGGCTCATAACCTGAAGGTCGCGGGTTCAAATCCCGCCCCCGCAACCACTTTCAAAACCCTGTGAGTCAATGACTTGGAGGGTTTTCTTTTTCCTGACTGCGGCGGTCAAGTAGGAACCGAATGACACGCCCCATATCAAGGACTTACACGAAAAGTTGGCAAGGGTTGGCACGGTTTACCTACGCAAAACGGGGTCCAAAAGGGTTGGAAGGGGTGCGTCCATGACGGCCTGACCACGGGTCCCCTTGCACAGGAAATGTGGCAAGGGATTCAACCATGCCCTGCGGCGGGATTTAGGATTAAATTAAAGTGAAGTAGCATGATGAAAGACATTCTTGAAATGAAAAAACCTATGCCGCAACTCTATCTGTCGGGCTCCCTGTCGATCTGTAGATGCTTACCATTCAGTTTTTTGTGAGGTTCGGCAAAAATGCTTGTTGACAGAGTTAAACCTCAAGGAAAGGCCATCCACCGGAAGTCGGACGGAGCTGTGACCTTTTGGCCTGACTGGCCGGGCAGAGAGAGATGCAGGTCGCGGAGGCTTTGCCGCTCGAGTTCGACGCGCGGGTTTTTCGAGAAGTTTTCGAGCCAATGGGGTTTGAGATCGTTCCACTGTGCTGTCAGCCGGAGGCGGGGAGGTTTCGAGGAGAGGTCGATTTCGTAGAGGCGATCAGCGAGCGCACCGACCGGGCGTGGGGAAGAGTTCCGGAAACCTTGGTCACCGGCGCGGGCGGAGCGTGAAGGGTGCACCGCGGCCATGATGCAAACAGATTTCGGGGCGATGGATGATGGTGCGGCGGTGTCTCTCTTCACCATCGCACATCCCTCTGGAATTCAAGCTAGTGTCACCAATCTCGGGGCGACCTTGGTCTCCCTGCAAGTGCCGGACCGTAGCGGTAGCATGGGTGAGGTGGTGCTGGGTTTGCCCCGAGCGGAAGACTATCTACGCCATGCCGGCTCTTACTTCGGCGCGACCGCCGGCCGTTTCGCCAACAGGATTGAAGGCGGACGATTCTCCCTCGACGGACGCGACTACCAGTTGCACACGAACAACGCGCCGGGCGGCATTCCTTGCCATCTGCACGGGGGACAACACGGTTTCCACCGCCAACTTTGGACTGTCGAAGATATAAAGCCGGACGCTGTGCGTTTTCGTTACCCCTCCGCCGACGGAGAGGAAGGTTATCCGGGCAACCTCTCGGTTGCCGTCACCTATCAAGTCGGACCGGACAGGGTGCTGACCTGGACAGCCGAAGCCACCACCAATGCGCCCACGATCGTCAACTTGGTGCACCATCGTTACTAGAATCTCTCCGGCAGCAGCACGGCGACGATCGACCAGCACAACCTTCAGCTCTTCGCCGATGCTTACCTGCCGGTGACCGAAGGACTGATCCCCACAGGCGAAATCCGCCCCGTGGCTGGAACGTCGATGGACTTCCGCCAACCACGCCCGGTCGGCGGAGCGGGTGGCTGTGACGACGACCACTGCTGGGTCCTGAATCGCCAACCGGGCGAAGACGACCTCACTTTAGCCGCCCGCCTGTCGGATCCCGTCAGCGGCCGCGTGCTGGAAATCTCCACGAACCAGTCAGTTATCCAATTCTACGACGGCAAATACCTCGACGGTTCCGCCAGCGGCAACACGGGCTCAACCTTCGGTCCGCACGCCGGACTCTGCCTGGAACCACAAAAATTCCCCGACGCTCCGAACCACCCCAATTTTCCCAAGAGCCGCCTCGATCCCGGCGAAGCGTACACCAACCACATCGTCTACAAGTTCGCTCCTGTTTAGGGCACAGTGCTTCTGACCGGGAGAGGGTGGCTACTGCAGTTTATAGAGTCGGAGGCTGAGCTGTTTTTGCCACAATTTGCCACAGATTGTTGCTACCACTTGGTGAAACTTGCTCTCTCGATGTTTTTCATTAAACGCCCGCGAATCCAGTATTCATGATGGTTCACAGGGTATTTACTCGAAAAAGCAAATGGCAGCGCGCACGGGATTCGAAAACGTGTACCAGGGTGTGGGCAACGAACGCTGAGGCATGGCGCCCGGCGATGATTGGCCCTTAGTGGTGTCAACGGATCGCCCTTAGAGCTCGAGAAATTTGTGGCTTCAGGCAGCCGAAGGCAAAATCAATATGAGGAGATCTATCGACGTCGGTCATGAAATGCGTCGTCAAAGGGAATGCTTCGGCTACCGGGAAGTTGCGCAAATACGCGGGCTTCCGGGCACGGAAAAAAACAACTAGGCACGGCCATTTTGTGCGCGAAGCGGGGCAGGCGAGGAAATTTCGTCTGCAAAAGTTCGATGCTCCGCGTGATCAAAAGCCGTCGGCGGTATGGGTATCACAGTTGCGAAGAGTGTTGTGAGTTCTGAGAAACATATCGGCGATAAAAGCAGAATGCACTCATTCACAGTGACTTATGAAGAGTGGCGGTGAGGGAGGGATTCGAACCCTCGGTAGCCTTTTGGACTACGGAGCTTTAGCAAAGCTCTGCTTTCGACCACTCAGCCACCTCACCAGTCGGCGAGAAAATTGCCATTTGTGGGCGGGCTCGTCAATGCCGCGTGCTGCTGTGGCCAGCATTCAAGGGATGCCACGCTTAGGGGTGGAGAACCCTGGAGGGGATTGGTCGCCGCGGCGACCTGTCTCGCTGCGCTCGGCTCGAACCCTCGGTAGCCTTTTGGACTACGGAGCTTTAGCAAAGCTCTGCTTTCGACCACTCAGCCACCT
>JAQBWH010000060.1 GCA_027624625.1 Verrucomicrobiota bacterium
GACGAGATGACGCCCAACCCTTCGTTCCAGCCGACGCACTCCGGCCTGCGGCCTCCGCGCGCGGCTGAACTCAAACGTTCGCAGCAGAACATCGCCGCTTGACTTGTGTTGCGTAGGTGATACATCACTACCATGGCACAATCCGCAGTAGTTCATGCCCGAATCGATCAAGCGACCAAGACCGCAACCGAGAAGGTGCTTGAGGCCTTGGGGTTGACTCCCACCGAGGCGATCAGGCTTTTTTATCGCCAGATCGCCATCAGGAAGTCTTTCCCACTGGAATTGCGTGTCCCGAACAAGGTTACCGCTTCGGTGCTGAGCAAGAGCGACAAGAATCAGGACATCGAGCGGTTTAATTCAACCGCCGAGCTTTATGCCTCATGGGACGAATGAATGTCGCCCAAACAAAGCAGTTCAAGAAAGATGTCAAACGGATGCGGAAGCGGGGTAAAGACCTCGAAAAAGTAAAAGCTGTCATCGACTTGCTTGTTGCCCAAGAACCGTTGCCTCCCACTCTCGTGCGTGGCCTGCACGGCGGACACCGCGCAGTCCTCCTTGGCCGCGACCTCGACGAGCTGTTGCGCACAGCGGCGCACTTCTCCGCTGACGTAGAGGTGGTCGCCGACCAGCAGCAGGAACGGCTTTCCCGACGAACTTCGCCGCGCACAGCACGGCGTGGCCATAGCCAAGCGGCTGCTTCTGCTCGACGAACTCAAGGCGTTTGGCGTGCTCGCCAGCCGCGGTACGGTAGGTCTTTTCATCACCGGGGCAAACCACGACAGACAACTCCTCGATGCCCGCCGCGAGGACTTCTTCGATGATGATGGCCAGCGCCGTCTTGGTCTGGCCATCACGGTCCACGAGGGACTGAAGCGGGAGCGTGCGCTGGCTCTTGCCGGCGGCGGTGATGATGGCGCGTTTGATTTCCATAAAAATACTGGTGACCGCAGTCGCTCGCTAAGCAGCCACCGTGCCTTGCCGGAGGATGGCCGAAACCCGGCCTTGCTGCCAAACACGAAGACGCCGGATAAGCCGAAGCCTGGTCAGGTCTGCGGGCTTTCCCATCCGCGATCGTTGGGCCCACTTTGTGATCAACCGCCTGTCTTCGTCCGGTCCATTAGCTGGGCTGGTGGACAAGAAATCGCTTTTCGACCCTCGGGGGCGTTCCCCCGGAATGGGCAGCGCAAAGCCGAGATTGCCATGGTCGAAGTCGGCCAGAAGGGGTGAGGGGAGTCGGGTCTCTGTGGACCAATACCGGTTCTGAGACGCCCCCCACCTCCGCGGTCCGCGCAAATTAAATTGAACGATCGTTTAGAACGTGTGTCAGAAATGGTGACGGATAAACCCCAATACCACCAAATACGATGGAAACTCCTGACCATAATATCGGTCTCTACCTGCGCGAGATCAGCCAAGTGCCCTTGTTGACCCCGCAAGACGAGGTCAAACTGGCTAAGCAGATCAAGCGCGGCAACAAGAAGGCCCGCGAAAAGATGATCACGGCCAATCTTCGCCTTGTGGTCAAGATCGCCCACGACTTCGGCAACTACGGGCTTCCCCTTCTCGACCTCATTTCCGAGGGCAATATCGGTTTGATGAAAGCGGTGGAGCGTTTCGACCCGAACAAGGGCGGCAAGCTCAGCACTTATGCCTCTTGGTGGATCAAGCAATCGATCAAGCGCGCCCTGGCCAACCAGAGCAAGACCATCCGGCTGCCGGTTCACCTCGTCGATAAAATCGGCAAAATTCGCCGTGTTGCCGCGCAAATGGCCGAGGAACTGGGTCATGAGCCGAGCACCGAGGAATTGGCGGAAGAGCTCGGTTTGCCCATCGCCAAAGTGGCGCACCTCAAAACTGTGGCGGTGCGCCCGGCTTCGCTCGACGCGAAAATTAGTGCCGATGACGATACCGCCTTTGGCGACCTGGTGGGCGACGACCGTGCCGAGGACCCCTTCGAAGCGCTGCGCGACAAGGATCTTCAAGACGAGGTCGGCGATTTACTCAATGTCCTTGACCCGCGCGAACGCAAGATCATCGCCTTCCGCTTCGGACTGGATGGTGGCCGGGAGCGCACCCTTGAGGAAGTCGGGCAAAAGTTCGGCGTGACCCGGGAGCGCATCCGGCAGCTGCAGAACATCGCTCTGCTCAAAATGCGGAAGGCCTTGCGCAAACGCGAAGAACTTAACCTTCCCGAACCCCAAACGGCGTAACCCGCGGGGTCAGGATCAGATTTGGTGGGGCCGGGCCCGCCGGGTTCTCCCGGTGGGCCCGGTTAGGTTTTGGCCCGGGCTACGCTGCCGACTGTGCGGATCACCGTCCTTCAGGGGACAATACGCAGTTGCACCGATTCGTGCCTCCGGTCGCCGTCGAGGATATCGGTCACCACCACCAGGTGATCGCCGGGCTCGGCCAAGCCCTTGAGCAATAGTGCGGTCTCGGCGGCAAAGACATTTTTGTCCGGTTCGGCCACGAAACCCATCCGTTGGGCGTGCACACCGTAGAGCAAGGCGAGGCGACGGCAGACCCGTTCGTCGGGGCTGAAGGCGAAAATGGGCGCGTGCAACGGGCGCAAGTGCGACACGTAGAGAGCCATTGTTCCATGGAAGGTGAAAACCACCATCTTGGCTTGGGGAAAGTTGTTGGCCAACGAAACGGCCGCCGCCACGGTTTTCTGCCGAGGTCCGTCGATGACGGCCTCGGCTGCGAAACCGGCCCCGCCGCTGCGCTCGATGCGCCGGGCCACGCGATCGAAGGTTTCCACGCATTGCACCGGGTATTTTCCCACGCTGGTTTCGCCGCTGAGCATGATGGCATCCGCCTGTTCATAGACGGCGTTGGCCACGTCGGTTATCTCCGCGCGGGTCGGCAGGGGGTTGGTGATCATCGACTCGAGCATGTGGGTGGCCACGATGACCGGTTTGCCGACTTGCAGGCAGGTTTTGACGATGCGGCGCTGGATGATGGGAAGTTCTTCCATCGGGCATTCAATCCCGAGATCCCCGCGGGCCACCATCACGGCGTCCGCGGCTTCGACGATCTCTTTGACGTGCTTCACCGCGTGCTGGTCCTCGATTTTGGCGATGATATGGGCGTCGCTGCCGAGCCGCTTCAACTCGGCTCGCATGGCATCGACATCGGAGCGCTCACGGCAAAAGCTCAGGGCGAAATAGTCCACTCCGGTTTCCACCCCGACGACAATGTCTTTGAGGTCCTTTTCCGTCATGGGGGGCAGGTTGACTTTCACTCCCGGTAAATTGATGTGGCGTCTCGAGCCGAGCACACCCTGCGTCAGCACCTCGCATTGCACGCGGTTTTCCTTTTTGGCCAGGACCTTCATGTGGATGTTCCCGTTGTCCACCATGACGACGTCCCCGTCGTGAATGTCGTCGATCAGGCCGTCATAGTTCACGTCCACCGAATAGTGCTCCTCGCTTTTGGCTCCACGAACGGTGAATTCCACCACGTCCCCCGGGTGCAAATCCAAATTGGTCGCCACGTCGCCGGTGCGGATGGCGGGGCCCTGGGTGTCCATCATGATGGCGATGTTGGCCGACGTCTGGCGCGCCACCTCGCGGATGCGCGGGACTACGGTCCGGACCCATTCGTGGGTGCCATGGCTCATGTTCAACCGGAAGACGTTGGCGCCGGCGGCGATGAGGCGGGCGAGCACCTCGGGCGAGTCGGTGGCCGGGCCGAGGGTGCAAATAATTTTGGTTTTGCGCATGGGAAAGGAAAGACGGGTGGGCGGGGAGTGGCAAGAGGAACTTGCCGTGCGGTGAATTCGAGCTTGCCGAAAGACATTGGCGGAGATTTCTTGGCAGGTCATGCACGATCCGTTTGCCGCACTGGAGCATTTCAGGCCCGCCCCGGGGCGCGAGGGAGTCTTTTATTCCTTGCCCCGCCTCGAGTCCGCCGGACTGGGCCCTATTTCGAGGTTGCCGGTCAGCATTCGCATCGTTTTGGAGTCCGTGCTCCGCAATTGTGACGGACGCAAAGTGCGCGAACAGGATGTGAGGATGCTGGCTGCCTGGTGTGCGAAAAAGCCGGCGACCGAGGAGATTCCCTTCGTGGTCGCCCGCATTGTGCTCCAGGATTTCACCGGCGTGCCACTGCTGGTCGACTTGGCTGCCATGCGCAACGCGGTCGCTGCGGCGGGGAAGGACCCCGCCATGATCGAGCCGCTCGTTCCGGTCGACTTGGTCGTCGATCACTCCGTGCAGGTGGACTTTTTCGGCAGCGCCGACGCGCTGCGCCTCAATCTCGATATGGAATTCAAGCGCAACCGTGAGCGCTACCAATTTCTCAAGTGGGGGCAGCAGGCCTTCAAGACTTTTGGCGTGGTTCCGCCGGGCATCGGCATCGTCCACCAGGTGAATCTCGAATACCTCGCCAAAGGGGTGCTCTCGCAGTCCGCGGACGGGCGGGAGCTCTACTACCCAGACACTCTGGTCGGCACCGACTCCCACACCACCATGATCAACGGTCTCGGCGTGGTCGGCTGGGGCGTGGGCGGCATCGAGGCGGAAGCCGGCATGCTCGGCCAGCCCGTTTATTTCCTCACCCCGGAAGTGGTCGGTGTGAACCTCACCGGGCGTCTGCGCGAGGGCGTCACCGCCACGGATCTCGCCCTGCATGTCACCGAATTGCTCCGCAAGACCAAGGTGGTCGGGAAATTCGTCGAGTTTTACGGGGAGGGTGCTGCGTCGCTTCCGCTGCCCGACCGCGCGACGATTGCCAACATGGCGCCGGAATACGGTGCGACTATGGGCTATTTCCCGGTTGATTCCGAGTCGGTGAACTATCTCCGCGGCACCGGACGGACCGACGCGCAATGCGCCGCCTTCGAGGCTTACTTCCGGGCGCAGCAAATGTTCGGTATGCCCAAGGCGGGCGACATTGACTACAGCACGGATCTCGGACTCGATCTGGCTGCCGTGCAGCCGGGCGTGGCCGGGCCGAAGCGTCCGCAGGACCGCATCGATCTGCCCGACCTCAAAACGGCCTTTGGATCCCTCCTCGAGAGGCCGGTAGCCGAGGGCGGATACAACAAGCCGTCCGCCTCGCGCGGCAAACCGGCGGAAATCAAAGTCGTCCATCCCCGTTTTGAAATTCCGGCCGACGAAGAAAAGCAGGTTGCAGAAATGGAAGACGATCGGCCCACGCCGGACAATGTCCGGGGCCGCGCCGGCCGCGGGGCCGCCGCCCTCGACCACGGCAGTGTGGTCATCGCCGCGATCACCAGCTGCACGAACACGAGCAATCCGAGCGTCATGCTCGGCGCCGGGCTTTTGGCCAAGAAAGCCGTCGAGCGCGGGCTCCATGTTTCTCCCGCGGTGAAGACCTCGCTGGCTCCCGGTTCCCGGGTCGTGCAGGACTACCTCCATTCCACCGGACTCCAGCCTTATTTGGACCAACTCGGGTTCCAGATCGTCGGCTACGGGTGCACGACATGCATCGGCAATTCCGGCCCGCTGCCGCAGGCCGTGGAGGAGGCCATCACGAGTCATGATTTGGTGGCCGCCTCTGTGCTTTCGGGCAACCGCAACTTCGAGGCCCGCGTGCACCAGAATGTGAAGGCCAACTTCCTCATGTCGCCTCCGCTTGTCGTCGCTTTTGCCCTCGCCGGCCGGGTGGACATCGACCTGACCACCGAGCCGCTCGGGCAGGACAAGGAAGGTTGTGACGTCTACCTGCGCGACCTGTGGCCCTCGTTGGAGGAAATCCGTACCGCCATGCAGTCGGCGCTCAAGCCGGAAATCTTCCGCAGACTTTACCGCGACTTCGCCGAGCAGAATCCCAAGTGGAACGAGGTCCCCGGGTCTACCGGACAGCTTTACGCTTGGGACGACCAGAGCACCTACATCCAGAATCCGCCATTTTTCACCGATTTTTCGATGCAGGCGGGCACGATTGCCGACATCAAGCGGGCTCGTCCGCTTGGTATTTTCGGCGATTCGGTGACGACCGACCACATTTCGCCGGCTGGCGCGATCAAAGCCGCTTCCCCGGCCGGCCGGTATCTGGTCGAGCACGGGGTCGAACCGCAGGATTTCAATAGCTACGGGTCGCGTCGGGGCAACGACCGCATCATGACGCGCGGCACGTTCGCCAACGTGCGGATCAAAAATTTGATGGTGCCCGGGGTGGAGGGTGGCGTGACCAAGTACTTCCCCAAGGGCGCGACGGAGGGCGAAGTCATGGCGATCTACGATGCCGCGGCCAAATACAAAATCGACGGTACGCCGCTGGTCGTGCTCGCCGGGCAAGAATACGGCACCGGGTCGAGCCGCGACTGGGCCGCCAAGGGG
>JAQBWH010000019.1 GCA_027624625.1 Verrucomicrobiota bacterium
GGGCTCGGCGACTCGAAGACGCCGCAAGAATACGGGGCCTTCCCCATGGATCCCTACTCGCACACCCCGGCCCAGGCCGGGGCCAAGCAACCGGGACTGACCGGCCAGGTCAAGGAGGACATCCTTTCCCGCTTGGGCGAGCTCGGCGTGTTCGTCGAGCAGGGCACCATCCGGCTCCGGCCCACCCTCCTGCGTGCGGCCGAATTCAGCGAAGCGGACGGCCAGTTTTTCTACTACGGGGCGGACGGCCAAGCGAAAACGCTCACTCTGCCGCCCCGCAGCCTCGCCTTCACGGTGTGCCAGACCCCGTTTGTCTACCGGTTGTCGGACCAGGATGGACTCACCATCTTCCGGGCAGACGGGGCGGCCGCCCAGACCACCGATCTGGCCTTGGATGCGGGGAGTTCCCGCGATGTGCTCCAGCGCACCGGAAAGGTCGACCAAGTGATTGTCGACTTGGACGCCCGCCGGTTGCTCCGGAGCCGCTAACGGCCGGGTGGTTTGGCGCACCAAGGGGCGCCCTCCGACAGAGGCAAAGAGCTTCTTTTGAACGACCTGAACCGCAACTAGGTCGAACGTTTAAATCAAACCGAACCATGACCCCTTATCCACCCGCCCCCTCCCGAACAGAAAATCCGAAAAATCGACTGGCAACCTGTTTGACAACCAGTCGGGCATGCATATGGTATACAGCTATGTTACCCCGCACATTCAGACCTTTCCCCCGTACTCTCCCCGCACTATTCGTGGCTGCGCTCCTAGCACCGGCCGCTTTTGCTCAAAGCGATCCATTCGGTCAGCAGTTCACGTACATGGACGTCTCGGAGAACAACAACGGATCGCCTGGAGCATACATACAAGGCATCTACCAATACGGACCAGTCGATTTGGTGGTGCAAGGCAACAGCGCCGTGGGCACCACCATGACCTTCAAGCCGAACAGCTATATCTACACCAGCCAAACCAGCACCCCCAAGCTGTTGCGTTACTACAAGGCTTCGACTTTGAAGGAAGCGCTAGTGTCGCCGGGCATGTCCAGCGCATCGATTGTCGTTAATGTCACAAATGTCAACCTGCCCGCCAATGCGGTGTTCAATGTGGTTTGCAAAACGCTCAATGGCAGCTTTCAGGAGACCTCCGCCCAGCGATTTCGGGTCACCACCACCGGCCAGGCAACCATCACCCTCACGGGCCTCAGCGGTAGAGTCGGTGAAAAATTGCAAGTGGGCTTCGAGATGTTGGGGGTCACGCAAACGGAGGAGAACACCGGTCAAGTTGGCTTGCAGATCGTCAGCCGCAGCATTTCCGGGACCCCTGCTAGCTACCCGCCGACAACCACCAGCCAACTGCTCCGTAATGGAGATTTTAATATCAGCGCCACGCCTGTTTCTGGCGTGACCCTGCCCGACGATTTTTTCTGGGTCCCATTCGAGGGCGCATATGTCGGCGAACCCGCTACAGTGAGCACTCTCCCTTCGCCCACCGGCGGCAAAGCTCTGATTGTCACCGGTCAGCCATACGCCGGCGCTTGGTACAATGGCGATGCAGGAACAGAGGTCAAAGCCGATGGCGGGAAGGTCTTCACCCTCTCCTTCGATGCGTTCTTCCCCACCGATTATTCCTCGACCACCACTTCGATTTCTTTCTGGAACAATGCTTCGGCCACCCTCCTCCTCGACGCCAACATGAACAACCAGATCGCCCCTTCATCGTTGGGAACCTGGCGCAGTTACAGTGTCCGCTACACCGCCACGGATGCCGAGTTTGCCGCGCTGGTGACGGGCAGAATGCGCCTGAAGGTCCAGACCGAAGGCCGGGTCGGAACGGCTCTGTTCGACAACTTTGTCCTCCGCCAGCAAACTGCCACGGAAGTCGGCCCTCAATTGGCGGTGAGCATTGCCGGATCGGATTATGCGAACGGTTCATCGGGCATTTTCCCGCCGCTCATCGGGTATACGACCCCATATGCCATTTCTCTTCGAAACGACGGCTCCGAGACTTTGGTCTGCCCCACCGTCTCGATCTCTGGAGCGTCTTTCGTTTTGAGCGGGGGCACGAGCGCTACCCTCCTGCCCGGAGAAAGCCGCACTTTCATCGCGACGGCGGCACCGATCGACAGCACCCCGCTGACCGGAGCCCTCACCGTGCTGAGCAATGACAAGGACACCGCCGACCAGACCTACGTGGTGAATTTGCAAGCCACGCCATTATCGGCGCTCGACGATTTCACCAGCGGCACTGCCGCGTCACTCGGGTGGCAGCCCTACTATGATGAAGTTAGCACGACCTTCGACAGCAACGGATCGGTCAGTGTCGATAGTGGCGCCCTCCGGCTTGAGGTGGACTCGCAGCAGGGCGCGGGATCCTACCCTTGGTTCTACGCCGCCCGAAAAACTTTCGCTGCGCCGGGCGGCCTTGATCTCTCCCGCAGTTCCATCGCAACCGCCGTGCGGGCCTTCGGAAAATACGAGTTCGCCGCTGACAATAAAGTTCAGGTTTATCTGGAGTCGCTGAGCGGCTCCGGTGCAGCGACGGGCCGAGTTTCCCTCGGGCAGTGGGTCGATGAAACCACCGCGGGTGCCGATCCCGGCGTCGGCAGCTACTTCACCCCCGACGGCATCAACGACCGTGTCGCCGTTCTTCTGCCTGAGGGAGGAAATTACACGAGCGTGCAGTCCGCTCTCTCGGCGGCGATTAGCCAAGGTTTCAATCCGGACGCTGTTGCCTACAGACTCGTCGTTATGATGACCGACTTCGAGTTTGACCTTGGGTCGGGCAAAATCGTGGAGCTGGACTCCATCGGCATAAGTTTGGTGACCAAGCCATTCGAAGTGGTCAACGGCGGCTTTGAGGAAGATTCCACCGACTTCGCGGCAGGCGCCACACCGGCCGGTTGGTTGCAATACCCTGTCGAGGGCGTGAGCAAGAACCTCGTGGTCAACGGCACCTTGGTCTACAATGCAAGCACCGGTTTGGAGGATGCCAACGAGCCCTTTGAGGCTTATGCCGGGACCAAAGCGACCAAAATCTACGGACAAAATTATTACGATGGCGGCGCCTGGGTAGGCCCCAGCCAGACCGGAGTGGTTTACCAGGAGTGGCCGGTTGACGGGACGGCCGACATGTCACCGGGTCAAGCCATCCACGCCCGCGGCGCAGCCAAGGTCTTCGGCATTGACCTGATGACCGGTGGCAGCACCTTCAACTTCGGATTCCGCTACATGGACGCGGCAAACGTCCAAGTGGGCACCGACGAAGTCACCACCATCACCGCATTGACTGATGTCCCCGACGAGTGGGTCGCCTTGGTGGCCAATGGCACCATCCCCGCCGGCGCGGCCAAAGTGCAACTCATCGCCGAGTTCGTGCAAAACAATTCGACGGACACCGGCGCGGTCTACCTCGACGACCTTACGGTTGGCTTCGGGCAAGTTCCGACCACGCAGGACGTCGGCGGCACCGCCTACCAGCTCGTCTGGTCCGACGAATTTGACGGCTCCTCGCTCAACACGGCCAACTGGACGGCTGAAATCGGCACCGGCAACAACGGTTGGGGCAACGGCGAGGCGCAGTACTACACGGACCGCCCCGAGAATCTGCGGGTGGAAAACGGCCACTTGGTCATCGAGGCGATCAAAGAGAACTACCAAGGTTCCACCTGGACCTCGGCCCGCATCAAAACTCAGGACAAGCGCAACTTCAAATACGGCAAGTTCGAGTTCCGCGCGAAACTGCCGTCGGGCGTCGGCCCCTGGCCCGCCGCTTGGATGCTGGGCTCCAACATCTCTACGGTTGGCTGGCCGCAGTGCGGCGAGATTGACGTGATGGAATGGCGCGGGACCTTTGGCGACGCCAATACCGTGGGCCACGCCCTCCACTCCCCCGCCCGCCACGGAGGCAACCCGGTCGAGCCCGCCGAGCGCACCCCGGTGAGCAACCCGTCCACCGAATTCCACACTTACGCCGTCGTCTGGAACAGCGATTCCTTCATCTTCAGCGTGGACGGCGTGGACGTAGCGACCCTGACTCCGCCGGCGGCCGATGCCGAGGTCTTCCGGAAGCAATTCTTCCTACTGCTCAACCTCGCCATGGGCGGCGCCTACAATGGCTATGAGATCGATCCGTCCCTCACCCGCGCCACCTACGAGGTGGACTACGTGCGCGTCTATCAAGATCTCGGCGGTGACGCGACATCCGACACCACATCTCCAGTCATCACCATCCAAGGCGCCAATCCTGTCTCCCTCTCGTGGGGTACCAGCTATGTTGACGGCGGAGCTACCGCCTTCGATGCCGGTGACAATGCCAGCGTGCCGGTGGTGACCGTTAATCCCGTCGACCCCTCCGTCCCGGGCGTGTACTCGGTCACATACACCGCGCAAGACAGCACAGGCAACTCGACCAACACCAACCGTTTGGTCAACGTCATCATGGCCAACAATGGGAACAACGTGGGCGCCGATGGCCTTACCGACAGCCTTCGCTATGCCTTCGGCGCAACCGGACCCGGCTCGATCAGCCGCACCCTCCTGCCGAGCAATTCCCTCACGCCGGGCACCAACGGAACGAAAAACCTGGTCATGACCTACTTCGCGCGGACCAACGAGAATGTCAGTCTTCTCCCCTGGGCCTCGGCGAACCTGGCCTCGAGCAACGGTTGGACCACCAACGGCATTAACGTCACCGTCCTAAGTAACGTGGAAACCAACGGCACCAATCTCGAAAAACGTCAGGCCACCACCCCGGCCACCGGATCGCAAAAATTCCTCCGCCTGCGCTCCATCTTCACCGAGTGACCTCGCGAAGACCAAACGGCCCGCAAGCAAAATGAGTTGTGCCCTCCGCTGACTGATCTAGATTACAACCAGTATGAAGATCCCCTCCAAAGCAACCGCCGCCTTCACCCTGATTGAATTGTTGGTCGTCATCGCCATCATTGCCGTTTTGGCCTCGCTGGCTGTCCCGGCGGTCAATGGCGCCTTGAAAAGGGGGACTAGTGCAGCCTGCCTCTCGAACCTGCGTCAAATCGGCATTGCCACCATTGCTTATGCGGTGGACAACGACATGGTTCTTCCTGCGGCCGGCGGCGGCGGCAGCCCCGAATGGGCGACCAGCATCGCTTCTTACACCGGGGTGGATGCCAAGCGGAACAAAAGCATCTTTGTCTGTCCGGGATGCGAGATTCCGGTCGGAACCGGCACCGGCGCCGAGGTGGCCGTCACCTATGGCGCGCACGGGGGCCTGATGCCAAAAGGCGGGGAACCCATGGCGTTGGACTTGGTCAAAAATGCCTCCAGCCTGATCCTCTATGCCGATATGTGCCAGAATCCCGGCAACAAAGGGTGGTCTCCGTATTCGATCGAGAACCCCGGCGAGTTCAAGGGAGGCGGCCGCGGCGGAAGTACGTCCACTACGGACACTGCGATCGCCGTCGGTCCCGACAAGGACTCCGGGAACAATGCGTGGATGCGCTACCGCCACAGCGGCAGCGCCAATGCGGTGATGGGTGATGGTAGCGCACGGTCCTTTAGGAAGGGCACCATCTTGAGCAGCAACGCTAAAATCGTTCAGTAGGAAAATTTCCGCGCCGGCCCGACGCGGTTCCTCTCGGCTGAAAGATCGATCAGCACGATTTCAGCCTGCGCACCCGAGCAGCTTGCGCTCGCGGATGATCTTGGCCACTTCCGGGGGAACGCATTTTTCCCACGCCGGATCCCCGGCCCGGATCATGGCGAGCACCTGGGGAGACTTGATGCCGAGAATTTCTTCGCGGTAGTCGGTCACCGGAACAATGAATTCGTTCTCGCGGAGATATCCGTAAAGATGGACCAAGCGGGGTTCGACCCGAAAATTATCCGCCGTGATGATTTTCCCATCGCTGGCCCGACGGGGAAAGGCGTAAAGGCGGACGTTCTTTTTGAAAAGCCGCCCGAGCCCCTCGAGAATGCCACCTTCCAGGTCGGTGTAATATTTCTCCTCGAAAATCTCCTCGAGGGCGGGCACTCCGAGTGCGAGGCCGATCGCCTCATCGGTGTAACGGGCGAGGTAATCGACCAGACGGAAATATTCCCCGAAGCTGGAAACCAGCACAGTCTGACCAAGGGCTCCCAGGATGTCGGTGCGGTCGAGGAAGTCTTGCGGGTCGAGTTGACCGGTGCTGAGGAGGTTTTCCATCGTGATCTCGGCCAAAGTGAGGACTCCGCGCGGCGCCTCCTTCTCGCGCGGGGCAAAGGCGTCATAAGCGCAGCGCAGCATCTCGTGGGTGACATGCGTGACGGGACGAAAACTGCCCCGCTCGACCAGCACGGCACGCTTGTAGAGTTCCTCGGACGGTTGCACGACTTCGCCGTCCGCCCGAAACATGGCCGCCCGGCCCAACCCCTGGGCGACCAACTGGAGGCTCATCAAACGGTTGTCCACCGTGGAAAAATCGGGACCGCCGAAGCGGATCATGTCCACCTCGATACGTTTCGCCGTGAGGTCGTCAAGCAGGCTGCCGATCAGCTTTTCCGGTTCCCCATGGAGGCGGAAGGCCCCGTAAATCAGATTGACCCCGATGATTCCGATCGCTTCCTGCTGCCCGGTAATCTCCGCGTCGAGCATGCGGATGTGGATGATGATCTCGTTGACCCCCCCGCGGGGAACCGTCTGGAAGCGGATACCCATCCAGCCGTGCGATTCATGGTCCCCGTGGAAGCTGCGCGTCGCCACGGTGTCGGCAAAAACGAAAAATGTTTTTCCCGCGCCCATCTTTGTCTCAAGACGCTCACCCAAGAGGGAGTATTCGTGCCGGAGCATGCCGCTGAGGCGCTCTTGACTGACGTAGCGCTGCACGGGCCCGTAAATGGCGTCGCTGAAAGTCATGTCGTAGGCCGACATCGTTTTGGCCACCGTGCCGGCCGCCGCACCAACGTGAAAAAACCGCCGCGCCACCTCTTGTCCCGCCCCGATCTCGGCCAAGGTGCCGTAGACGCTGCCGTCGAGATTAAGATCCAGCGCTTTGCGATTGGCCGAAAGGTTGTAATCGTTGGCCAGCATGAAAACCGCGAATTCTGTGCACCCCGGAGCCGCACGGCAACGGTAAAGGGCTGACCTTGCTCCTCTCGGTGCTGGCCAGCGGCCCGCGACGCCTCGAAATTGTCCCAAAGCTCCACCGGTTCTGGGTCGCGTCGTTGACTTCCTCACCGGCGAAGAGGTCCAAGTCGCCATGGCGACGCGGTTGTTCACCACGCCAATGCTCCACTCCGCCCTCGCCTCTCCGGGCGCCCGCCAAAACCCCGTCTTGCCGCTGGCCATCGAACAGGCCAAATATTCCGCTCCCATGCCCGCTGACTCCCGCCTGCGTTTCCTCCGGGACGGTCTGCGCGAACCATGCCGCCGGGTCTTCATGGAGAACCTTTCGTCGGACGAAGCTGCACGCCGTATGCCGCGCGAGTCCGAGCGGCGGATCACCGAGGGCCTGCGGTGAAAAAGGAAGACGAACTGGCCAAAGCGGTGGCCCTGGCCGCCGCGGGCGGGTGGGACCCCACCGCGCGCCGCCGCGCATTCCTCGGCCTTTGTTTGCTTCCGGCCCTGATCCTGCTCGCCCTCGTGCTGGTCTATCCTTTGTTCTACAACGTCATGCTTTCGCTCTCCGACGCAAGCATCTCCCGCCTCCAGGAGTGGAAAATCACCGGGATCCAGCAATACCTTCACGTCTTTCGAGACGAGCAGTTCTGGGTCATTTTCGGCAAAACCGTGGTCTGGACGGCGGTGAGCACCTTCCTTCAGGTCGCCATCGGGGTCACACTTGCCATGGTCTTGAGTCAGGACTTTATCCGCGGTGGCCCCGCCTGGCGCTTTCTATTTCTTCTCCCTTGGGCCATGCCGCAATACATCACCGCGCTGACTTGGCGCGGCATGTTCCACGGGGAGAACGGTGCGGTGAACCAATTTCTGGCCAACACCTTCGGCCTCCCGCCGGTCGAGTGGCTCACCTCCCCTTTTGAGGCCTTCACCGCGGCCATCCTGGTCAATGTGTGGATGGGTTTTCCCTTCATGATGATCGTCGCGCTAGTCGGCCTGCGCAGCATTCCCCCGGGCCTTTACGAGGCGGCCATGCTCGACGGGGCATCGGCTTGGACCCAGTTCGTTCGCCTCACCGGACCCATGCTGCGACCGGTCATGCTCCCGGCCACCACCCTCGGCATCATCTGGAATTTCAACAACCTCAATGTCATCTGGCTCTTTTCCGACGGCGGTGAACCCGGGGACTCGACCCACATTCTCGCTTCCTACCTTTACAAAACAGCGTTCACTTACTACCGCTTCGGTTGGTCTGCCGCCCTCTCGGTGGTCATCTTTGTCATCCTTTTTCTCGCCGTGCAGGCCTTCCTGCCAGCCGGACGCCAGCGTCGCTGATCAACGGAGCCAAAGCCACCCGGCCACGACCGGCCCGGCCGCGATCCAAAGAAGTGCCCCAGCGGCAAGGTAGGGGCCGAAGGGAATGCGACCGGCGGCTTCCAGACGCCCGGTGGCCAGCAGAACCAATCCGGCCACCGCACCGACGACCGAACCGGCGGCAATGCTGAAAAGTGCCCCGGGCCACCCCAGGAAAGCACCCAAGGTGAGCATGAACTTCACATCGCCGAAACCCATGGCCTCGCGGGGAACGACAACCGCAGAAGCCACCCCGCTCCACCCGTCAGCTGCGGCGTAGTCGCATGATACGCCGCCGCGCCGGACGCCATCCGGCCCAAGAAGCCACACCTCACCCCGGTCGGTATGCAATTCGAGCACGTCCGTCGGGCGGTAAAAAATCTCCGCCAAATCCCAGTCATCCTCCCCGAGGCGCAAACAAGGACCTTTCTCCCGGGCCTGCAGCAAAAAAGCCTCCGCCGGTTGCAACTCGAGACGCTTGCGGCCGAAGGCGAGTTTACCCAACTCGACCACCGCAAAAAGAACGGCAAAACCGACCCCGGCCCCGAAGAGGCTGGCGCGCAGACGAGCCTCCCAGTCCCCGCCCGGTTGCAAGCCGGCGACCAGCATGCTCAGCACGATACCCGCCGCCGCCCCGCCCACGGTGAGGCTGTCAGGCAGGATCATGTGCTCAAGGTCGATGAAGGTTCCGGCCACCAGAATGCCGGCCAAGATCATGTAGGCGACGGCGACCGGCGGCGGGAAACTCGACCACAGCCAAAGGAACAGCCCCGCGGTAAGCAACTCGACCAGCGGATACCGTGCCGGAATGCCCAGGCGGCAACCCGCACACCGCCCCCGCAGCCACAACCAACTGGCGACCGGGATATTCTCGTACCACGGAAGGAAGCGCCCGCACTGCGGACAAAAGGAACGCTTGGGGTGCCCCAGCCCGATGCCGCGCGGCAGGCGATATACCACGGCATTGAGGAACGAACCGCAAATCAGGCCGAAAACAAAAACCGCCGCGGAGGCCCAGAGTCCGCTCATTCCCGAGGAAGTTTTTCCTCGGCCAATTCGCAAAGCACATGGAGGAGGAATTTTTGCGCTTCCTGGATGCGGGCCGTGTTCTCTCCCGGCACGATCAATTCGATGTCGGCCGCGCTTTTGGTGAAACCACCATCGCGTCCGAGCAAAGCAATACTCACCATGCCCCGGCGCCGCGCCTCTTCGATCGCGGCCAGCACGTTGCGGGATTTGCCCGAGCTGGAAATGCCGATGAGCACGTCGCCGGATTGACCGAAGGCGCGGACCTGCCGCGAGAAAGCGTCGCCAAATTCATAGTCGTTGCCGATCGCGGTGAGCAAGCCGCCGTCGACACCCAAGGCGAGCGCGGGATACGGGCGGCGGTCACCGGCAAAGCGGCAGACAAACTCGGCGGCGATATGCGCCGCATCGGAGGAGCTGCCGCCGTTGCCACAAAGCATCAGTTTGTGTCCGGAGACCAAGGCGGCAATGACCGCATCGGCGGCGCGCACCAGCGGTTCTTCGAGGGTCGCAAGCGCGTCGAAGGCGGCACACGCCGCGTCAAGGGACCGCCGGTAATGCGTCATGACCCCGACCTCCAAAACTTGATGGGCGCCAACTTCTTCATCCAAAACAAGCATCTGGATGACCGATGCGGTCAAGCAAGACAATTCCCCCGTGCCCGCCGCCGTTTGACATCAGCGGCTAAACCTTCTTTGATCAATCCATGCCTTTGCCTTCCGGCTTGTTGGTCGCGGCCCTGCTTCTGGCTTCCTGCACAACGCCACCCAAAGCCGTGGATTTGGTCGATGCGCCTGTTCTGCCCCTCGCCCTCGACGGGGATTTTACCTTCCGCAAAATCCACCGGTTTCTCAACCAACCGGAGCTCTTCCAGACAACGCAAAACCAGTCGATCATCTTCGAGCGGACCCGCGTGAACTTCGGCGCTCTTTCCGCGGACCAACGCCGCCAGCGCCAAGGGACCTATTTCGATTTTTTCTGGCGGGCCAACCGCCCGGCCGATATCACGGTGCGCCTTGAATACCGCCAAGCCAAGACGGGCAATGCCGTGCGCGCCCAAGCGATCGGCTACGAACAAGCCAAGGGCTCGGTCAAAACTTCCTTCGCCGTGATCGGCGACGACCATTTATGGAACGGCCCGGTCACCGCCTGGCGCTGCCTTCTTATCGAGGACAACCGCATTGTCGGCTTCACCCAGTCGTATTTGTGGAAGTAGCAACTCCATTGTCCCGCCTTTAATGAGTCGCAGAGGCCCCGTTCTATTGAATCCCGAACCGTGAACTCCATTTCGTCATTACAAGTCGGGGTGGCCGGACCGTCCGCATGGGTTCGCATCGACGGACGCGGCACCTTCCAAAACAGCGCCGGACTCAAAGAATTCGCCACCGAGATGATGCGGCGGGGCCACCGCGAATTCGTCGTCGATCTGGCCGCTTGCGAGCTGATGGACTCCACATTTCTCGGCACTTTGACCGGCATCGCGCTTGGCCTCCCGCCCGGGGGCAAGCTCACCGTCGTCCGGGCCAATGACCGCAACCGTGCCGTCATGCAGAACCTCGGCCTCGACCGCATCTTTGCCGTCGAGGAGAGTGCCCCGGCCCCCGCCCCCGGACGGATGGAAGATGCCGAGACCAATCCCCCGCAGATGGCCCGCCGCGAAACCATCATCCAAGCCCACGAGAACCTCGTCGCGGCCAATCCGGCCAATGCCATCCGTTTCAAGGACGTTCTCGAGTTCCTCCAGCAAAAGGCACCATGAGAATCGCGCCCTTGATGCCCCGGCCTGCCGGACCCTAACCTTTCCGCCCCGTGCGGGAACCCATGGTCACCGGCCTGCTTATCATTTTTGTCGCGCTCGTCGGCTTCCTCAGCTGGCGGCTCGCCCGGCAACAACGGGCCTTGCAATTGCTCGGGCACGAATGGCGGGCCTTGCAGACCGAAGAGAAGCAGGTCTTCGATTTTCTCCGCGGCCTCGGCGAAGCATTCGGTGGCGGCGTGGGGCGCCGCGATTTGCACCGCCTGATTGTCGAGAGCGCCGCACGCATCCTCAACGCCCACGGTGGCGCCCTCTACCTGGTCGACCGCGGGGGCGAGTTTCTCTCGCCCGCTTACATCAGCCGCACCTGCGCCCCTCTCGTCCGTGTTCCTGCTCACATCCGCCTGCAGGCCGCCTCGAATCCCATCGCCCTCGAGAGCTACTTGCGCCTCTCTCCGGTCCACCCGGGGGATGGCGCTGTGGCGCGCATGTGGCAAGAAGGTGGAGCGCGCATTTTCAATTTCTCCGATCCGGAACTGGCCGGATTGGCCGACAACGGCCAGGGAGCCACTTCGGCCCTCGTCGGCTGCCTCTCTTACCGCGACAAAACACTCGGAGTCCTCGCTGTGGTCAACGGACCAATCAGCGTGACCTTCGGTCCCGACGACCTCGCCGTGTTCAAAGCGATCGCCGAGCAGTCCGCCTTCGCGCTGTTCAGCGAAGCTGTGTATCTCGAAGCCGGAGAGAAGCGGCGTCTCGACAGCGACCTCGAAACGGCCCGCGAAATCCAGAGCATCCTCCTCCCGGCCGCCTCGCCCGAGATCGCCGGGTATGAAGTGAGCGGACTGAACATCCCCGCGCGGCACGTTAGCGGGGATTATTTCGATTACCTGCGGATCGACGAACACCATTGGGGGCTGGCCATCGCCGACGTCTCGGGCAAAGGCATTCCCGCCGCCCTCATCACCAGCATGTGCCGTAGCCTGCTCCGTGCCGCCGCTCCCGGTTGCACCTCGGCGGCCGAAGTGATGCGTGCGGTCAACCGGCGACTTTATCCCGATATCAAGCAGGACATGTTTGTCAGCATGCTCTATGTCGTGCTCGACACACGGACCAACGATGTGACCCTGGCCCGGGCCGGACACGATCCCCCTTTGCTTTATCGTGCGACCGACCGCGAAGTGCTTCCCCTGCGGCCACCGGGCATGGCCGTGGGCATTGACAGCGGCAGCGTGTTCGATAAAATCATCGCTGAAGAAACCGTCACACTGGCCTCTGGAGACGGCATCCTCCTCTACACCGACGGTGCCACCGAGGCTCTGGATGCGCACGGATCGGAGTTCGGTTTGCCACGGCTGATCCAAGCCGTCCAAGCCAACGCTTCCAAAGGCGCCGCTGCGACGGTCTCGAACATCGCAGCCGAACTGCGCGAATTCGCCGGCGAATTCGCCCAATACGACGACATCACCTTGATTTCCATCCGCAGACTATGAGCAAGAAGCAAAAAAACGAACCCTCCCCGGGGCCCATCGCCGCAGCAGAACCCCCGACCACGCCCGATCCGCTGGCCGAAGCGGAGAAGTTCCGCGACCTCGCCATGCGCACCGCGGCCGATTTCGACAATTTCCGCAAGCGGGCCGCACGAGAAAAAGAAGACTCCATCCGCTACGCCAACACCTCCCTCCTTGGTGATCTGCTTCCGCTCATCGACAATTTCGAACTCGGTCTTGCAGCGGCGAAATCCGCACCCGACGCGGGTGCCATCCTCCAGGGACTCGGCATGGTGGCCCGGCAATTCCGCGATTTCCTCTCGTCCTCCGGCCTCGAAGAAGTCCCGACCGAAGGCGCAATATTCGATCCCAATCTGATGGAATCAGTCGGCCACGAAAACAGCGACACTGTGCCGGAAGGGCAGGTACTGCGCTCGACCCGCCGCGGCTACAAGTTGCGCGACCGCCTCCTGCGGCCGGCCACCGTCTTTGTCTCCCAAGGTCCCGCCGCCTGATCCTTCATGTCGTCCCGCCATCCCAGCGATCCCTACGAGACCCTCGCGGTCTCCCGCAGCGCCGCCATGGAGGAAATCAGAACCTCCTATCGCCAGCTCGCCATGAAGTATCACCCGGACCGCAACCCGGGGGACCCCGCGGCGGAGGAGAGTTTCAAGGAGATTTCCCAAGCTTATGACATTCTCATCGACCCCGACAAGCGCGCCGCCTACGACCGCTACGGATACGCCGCCTTCCAGGGTCCGGGGGGCGGGCCGGGCGCCGGCTTCCACGATCCGTTCGATCTGTTCCGCGAGGTCTTCGGCTCGGGCGGGGGAGGCATTTTCGAACACTTTTTCGGCGGGAGCGGCGGGGGGGCCAACCAAGCGCGGGGCGCGGACCTCCGTTACGATCTGGAAATCAAGCTCGAAGAAGCCGCCCGCGGCGTCGAAAAGGAAATCGAAATCGGCAAGACAGGCCGCTGCTCGGCCTGCGGGGGGTCCGGGGGGGGACCGGGCGCGCACCTTCACACTTGCCCGACGTGCCGCGGGCGCGGGCAGGTGATTGCCTCGCGTGGTTTCTTCCAAGTTGCCCAACCCTGCCCCCGCTGCCACGGCGCCGGACAGATGTTCGACCATCCGTGCAAAGTCTGCCGCGGAGACGGACGGGCCGAGACGACAACGCGGATCAAACTGAAAATTCCCGCCGGCATCGAGGACGGTTCGCGCCTGCGTTCCGGCGGCAACGGCGAGGCTGGCGTGCGCGGGGCCGCCTCCGGCGATCTCTACGTCGTCGTCCACATCCGCGAACACGCGGTCTTCGCCCGCGATGGAGACGACCTTTTCTGCGAAATGCCGGTCTCCTTTGTCACCGCGGCACTGGGCGGGGAAATCAACGTTCCCACCCTCGAAGGCAAGGCTTCAATCAAAGTCCCGGCCGGAACGCAAAATGGCACGGTGTTCAAATTGCGGGGCAAAGGCATGCCGCACCTGCGCGGCTCAGGTCAGGGCCAGCTCCTCGTCCGTGCCGTCGTCGAGGTGCCGACCAAACTCACCGCCGGCCAACGAGAGAAGCTGGAAGAATTTGCGGAGAGCTGTGGCGACCAGAATGCGCCTATGACGAGGAGTTTCCTCGAGCGGGCCAAGGAATTTTTCTCTTGAGGCTCACCAACCGCGCCGCTCCACCGAGTCGAGGTGGCGCGAAATGGCGTCGTTGCGGCGTAGGGTGGAATCCGGAACCACCGGCATGCGCACCGTACCGGCCGTCTCATCGGCAGACACTTGGTTGACCTGATACCAGTTCATGTGATCGGTGATCTCACGGCTGCGATCATCGAGGGCCAAACAAAGCTCCTCGGTGGCCTCGAAGCGCCCGACAAAACCGCGGCGCCGGTTGCGGGCCAAATCGTCGAGCAAGGTGCGGTATTCCTCGACCAGCGGGGCGTAAAGTGGATGAGAGCGGAAAGCCAACCTCTGCATTTCCTGCGCCGCCCGGGCGATCCGGAACCGGCCGTCCTCTTTGCGGGAAAGGACCACAAGAACGTCCGCCGCAGGGACGCCGTCGTTCGAGGTATCCAAATCTCCGAGAATTTGCCGCAATTTTTTCCCGGTTTCCTCCGCCCCGAAAAACTCGAGCTTCTTCGGAGTGGAGAGCCGCGCCACGGCCAACGCCCAGAGCCGCGCCAACTTGGCCTCATCCTCCGCTAGCTCCGGCCAAGTCTGGGCAAATCGTTGTTCGGGCTCGCGGGCCGGCGCGGCCAAGGTCAGATTTTCGATGATGCGGCGGCGTCCGTCGGGAAGCTCCAGCAGTCCGTTATAGAGGGCCAAACTTTGCGCCGCGTGCAGTTCGCGGGCGCGTCCCTTCATCGTGGCGGCATTCTGCCGGAGAAAGCGGTCGAGGCGCGGCATGCTCCTCGACTCCATGAGGTCCGCGTAGAGGGAGGCGTCCCGCGATGCCTCCCGCCCGAGCGAAGCGGCCAGAGCTGAAGACAACCAGTCCGGCGGCTCGATGAAGCGGCCGCCTTCGAATTTTTGCCGGCGCATTGATCGCTCGAGCAACAGGGCCCGCAGGATACCGCGGTCCACCGCAGCGGCATCGGAAACCGTCCCGGGGGCCAGATCGAGCTGGATCTTGCCGCCCGCTTCGCCGGCCTCGAAGACCTGGAGAAGCACGGGGGACTGCCTCAGCCTCACTCCGTCACCCGGGGTGAGCACGACCAGCACGGGCGTTTTCCACCGGTCGGACTCCTGCAACTCGCGCTGCAGACCGGTTTTCAACTCCTCGGCACGCCGCACCAGTTCCGAACGCTGACCGCGGGTGCCGCCGAAGACGGTGAATTGCTTCGAATTGCTCACCGTCCGGTTTTCCGGCTTGAGCAACTCCGGGGCAGCCACCTGCGCCGTGGCTGGCCCGCAGGCCAGCACCCAGACCAACACCCATCGCCGGAACATTTTCACCGCGTCCGAGCTGACCAGCGCAAGATGACCGACTGGGGAGTGATCACGATGCTCGAGGCCGCGGACAAGTCGCCGAGCGGGCCAGCGAGGGCATCAACCAAGCTGCCGAACTGGCGCTGGACCAAGACTCCGCCCACTGCGGGCAAGGGCAGCCGACCGACCGAAAAACTCCGCGCCACCAAAGCCGTCCCGTCCCCCTCGGGAACGGGGGCGAAACGGCCCTCGAAATAAAGGCGCAGTCCCACTGGAAATTTCGTTTCCAAACCGACCCGCACATCGCCCTGCCCGAGAACCGCGTAAACGCGCTGGGGGTCGAGGCGGAACCTACCCTCACTCTGCGACTGAAGCACGACACTGGAAGCCAGCCAGGTGTTGATGTCCGCCGCAGGCAGACTGAAGGAACGCGTGCCGTCGGCTTGGGCAGAGGCGGCCACCAAGGTGGTCAGGCGTCCGGCCAGGGCGGTGTCGGGAGTGACCGCAACCGGCACATCGCGCGGCGGCAGCAAAGCGAGAACCACGGCAATGGCCAGACCGGCCAGGACGAGGAGACGCACGATGCCCGCGACGGAGCGGCCCCAGGCGAAGGGCTCGCGGGGCTTCTTCATTTTCGCCACATCGGTCGGATGCATGTAGCCGGTCGGTGCCGGCGGCGCCTGCGCCCCACGCTCCAACCGCGTTCCGCAACTATGACAATAAACCCGCGTCGGATCGTTTTCGTATCCGCAACTGGAGCACTTCAAGCCCATGAGGATCCTATTTGCCCCCGCCCCCGGAAGAGGTGCCGCCGGAGGACGAGGGTGTGCTGCCCCCGGAGGAGGGCGGAGGGCTTGGCGCCGGCTTGTCCGCCGCCTTGCTTTCCTTGGCGCCGCCTCCGCCGCTGTCTTTCTTCGCCGCTTGCTTGTACCCCTCGCTGCGGTAATCCGTGGTGTAAAATCCGCTGCCTTTGAAGATAAGGCCCGCGCCGGTGCCGAGCAGGCGCTTCACCTCGCCGTGCCCCCACGGGCTCACTTGGCACTGTGCTTCGGGGCAGGTCTTGAAAGCGTTGTCCTTCATCGACTGGAAAACCTCGAAATTTTTCTCGCACTTCAAGCAGTGGTATTCGTAGGTCGGCATAAAGGCTGGATCTTCTTTATCCGCAGTCCGCCCCCCCCGCAAGCTGCCTTCCTAGGAACGTGCCTCAGCCAAAGCCAGTCCCCGTGCCTCGAGATCGGATGCCAAGAGTGTCTCCAGGTCGCCACCGGGGCGATGACCGCACTTGCCGAGCACCGCGGCAACGATCTGCCAGATGCGCGGGAACGCGATCCGTCCGGCCAGAAACTCCGCCACCGCCACTTCGTTGGCCGCATTGAGCACGGCCGGCGCCGCGCCGCCCCGTCGCGCGGCCTGCCGCGCCAGCTCAAGGGCGGGAAAAACGTCATAACGCGGTTCCTCGAAGTCCAACCGGGCGAGACGGGCCCAGTCCAGCGGCGGCAGCGAGCCCGCGATGCGATCGGGCCAGGTGAGCGCATATTGGATCGGGAACCTCATATCCGAATGGCTCATTTGGGCGAGCACCGATCCATCCACGAACTCGACCATCGAATGCACGATGCTTTGAGGGTGAATGACCACATCGATCCGCGCGATGTCGACATCGAAAAGCCAGCGGGCCTCGATCATTTCCAAACCCTTGTTGAACATCGTGGCCGAATCGATGGTGATTTTTTCGCCCATGCGCCACGTCGGATGGCGCAGCGCCTCCTGCCGGGTCACCGCCCGCATCTTGTCCTCCGGCCAGTCCCGGAAAGGTCCGCCGGATGCGGTGAGAATAAGGCGCCGCACCTGCACCGGGTCGCGGCCATCCAAGCACTGGAAAATCGCGTTGTGCTCGCTGTCCACCGGGAAAATCCGGCGGCCGCTGCGGCGGGCGGCGGACATGACCAGCTCACCAGCTACCACGAGTACTTCCTTGCTGGCTAACGCGATGTCCTTGCCGGCCTCAAGTGCGGCGAAGGTCGGACGCAGCCCCCCCGTGCCCACGATGGCGACCAGCACCATGTCCGCGCCTTCCCAAGTGGCCAGTTGCTCCAAGCCGCCGGGGCCGGTGAAAATGGCCACCGGTTTGTAATCGAGTTTCGCCCGCAATTCCACCTCTGCGGCCGCGTCGGGCACCGCCAGGGCATCGGGCCGCAAGGAGTTCGCCTCCGCCGCGAGCCGGTCGATATTACGGAACCCGGACATCCCGACAATGCGCACCCGCCCGGACAATTCGCGGGCCACACGGCATGCGCTCTGCCCGATCGAACCGGTCGCGCCGAGGACCACGATGTTGCGGCAACTCATGAGGGCAATCCGAGAACCAGACGCATGTAAAAGAAAAGAATCGGGGCGGTGAAAAGCAGACTGTCGATCAGGTCGAGCACGCCGCCGATACCCGGCAGGAGTCCGCCCGAGTCCTTCGCGTCCGCACTACGCTTGACGATCGACTCGGCCAGATCACCGATCACCGCGGCCAACCCGAGCAGCACCCCGAGCACAAGCAGGTCACCGGTGCCAAAAACAGACAGCTTGTCGGGAATGAGATACCAGAGACCGAAACTTCCCCCCACCGCGAAAAGGATCGCACCGGCCAGCCCTTCCCAGGACTTATGCGGGCTGATATGCGGCACAAGTTTGTGGCGGCCGAAAACCGAGCCGGTCAAATAGGCACCCATGTCGCTGAATTTCGTCACCAGGAGGAGGTAGAGCACATAGTATTGCCCGATCGTTTCCCCCGAAGGCTCGCGTGGCGCAAGGTAGACGATTTTGGTCAGAAAATTGAAAAGCCAGACGATGTAAAGGAGCCCGAAGAGCGTGTAGGCCATGGTTTCCAGCGGATTCTGGTCGCGCGTGCCGCGGAACATTTGCCGCCCGAAAACGACCAAGAGAAAAACCACCAGGACGGCGATCTCGAAATCGTAAGATTTTTCCGGACCGTAGGACCGGAACGTGAGGAAACTTCCGGCCAAAAAAACCACCGCGGTGATGAGGGCCGTGAGTTTGAAATTGGGGACGCCTCGCCGGTCAAGCATTTCGAAGTATTCCCACAGCCCGAGCAATCCGATCCCGGCAATGGTGATGAAAAAAAGCTGCTCGTACCCCGAGAGGATGGTGCCAAGGACCAGCACCCATAGAATCAGGGTGCTGAACAGACGGCGGCGAAAAGTTACTTCGGTGGACTCCATCGGGGCGGCCGCACATGGTCAAAAGCCCGCGCGGCAAAGGCAAGCGTGCATTGGCCCCGTCCCCGCCGCGATGCTATAGATACGGGTCGCCATGAAATCCATCGTTTCAACCCACCCCGACGAAACGACCGCGGCCGGTCGTGACCTCGGCGCTCGCCTCGCCCCCGGAACGGTCGTCGCCCTCGCTGGCGATCTCGGGGCCGGCAAAACGCACTTTGTGCGGGGACTCGTTGCCGGATGGGGCGGGAGCGAAGGAGCCACTAGTCCCACGTTCACCCTTCTTCACGAATATGCCACCCCCCGGGGCCCCGTCTTTCATCTTGATCTCTACCGGGCGAAGACCTCCGCCGAGGTCTGGGATGCCGCGCACGACGAACTGAGCGACGCGACCGGCCTGGTTGTCATCGAATGGGCCGACCGCTTTCCCGAACTCGTGCCGCCCAACGCCTGCCGGGTTTCCCTCACCGCCACGGGCCCAGGTCGCCGCGAGATCGACATCGAGCAGTGAAAACCCTCGCCATCGAAATATCGTCGGCCGCGGCGGGAGTGGCCGTGGCGGCAGAGGGGAAAATCACCGCCCTCCGCCGGTTCGAGGCACCGCGCGGACGCGGGGCGGAAGTTTTCTCCGTGTTGGCCGAGATGCGCGCTTCTTGGCATGGCGCGGAGCGCGTTGCCGTGGGCCTCGGTCCGGGCTCCTACAACGGACTTCGCGTGGCTTGTGCCCTCGCCGGCTCTTGGCAAATGGCGCTCGGGGTCGAGTTGGTCGCCGCTCCATCCTGTTGTCTCCTCGACGTGCCCGAAGAGGCTTACTTGGCAGCAGGTGATGCGCGCGGCGGCCGCATTTGGTCGGCCCGCGTGGAGCACCGCCGGCTGAACAGCGCGATCGCCCTGCTCACCCCCGACGAATTTCGTCTCCAGATCGAAGGAGCCGACCTTGCCGTTTACCGCGTCGGCGATCTGCCCGGCTTCGCATCATTGCCTGCCACCGGACCGGATGCCTCCATCCTCGCTTTGCTCGCCCCCCGCTTGACCCCGGTCGATCCCACGCGATTCGGACCCATTTATCTCAAGCCGCCACACATCACCCCGCCCCGGCCGTGACTTGCCACCGCCCACCGATGTATATTCATTGCCCCTTCGCCCTCGCGTGAAAATGCCGCGTTTTTTCCTCATCCTCCTGGTCCTCGCCCTCCCGGCCTCCGCCCAGCAACGCCTCACCGATGTGGTGGCCGTGCCCCGGCCCACTTGGGAAACCCAGAAACAGGCCCGCACCTATCTCCTCAACGTGCCGGCCCCGCGCGGACAGATCACCGACCGTCACGGCGCCCCGCTGGCCCAAACCCGCGTGGCCTTCAATCTCGGCCTCAGCTTTCCCACCCCGCTCGAATTTACCGACGGACAAGCGGTCAACTTCGCCCGCCGGCAAATTCTCACCGCGCAGGACCTTCTCGGCCGCGCCTTCAATGTCACCGACCAATCCCTCGTCCAGCATTACAACAACCGCGGCATCCTCCCTTTCATTCTGGCCGAAGACCTGACCAACGAGGACATGGCCAAAGTCAGTCGCGGACTCGGTGCCGGCCTCGTTCTCCAGCACGCCTACTTCCGGCATTACCCGCTCGGGGCGATGGCCGCGCATATCGTGGGATACACCGGCCGCGTTGCCCCCCTCTCGATCAAACCGATCGAGAACCGGGACCTGGTCTTCCCCGATGCCGAGGGACGGGAAGGCCTCGAGCAAGTTTTCGACGACCAGTTGCGCGGCACACCCGGCGTGCTCAACCTCACCCTCAACGCCGAAGGCAAGCGCACCACGGAGAGAATCGTCCAGCAACCGGTCCCGGGTTACAATGTCATAACCACCCTCGACCTCACGGTGCAAAAAGCCTGCGAGGACGCCCTGGCCAAAACCGGCCGCCGCGGTGCCGTCGTGGTGGTCGACCCGAATAGTGGGGAAATCCTCGGCATGGCCTCGCGTCCGTCCTTTGATCCCAACGCTTTCATTCCCATCATCAAACCGGATGTTTTCGCCCGACTCAACGAAGACCCCGCCGTTCCGCTCTACCCGCGGGCCTTTCGTTCGGCCTACCCGCCCGGCTCGACCTTCAAGACCTTGGTCGGCCTCGCCGCACTGCAGACCGGGCTGATCACGCCGGATACCCGCATCGGCTGTCCGGGTGGTCTCCAAGTCGGCAACTTCTATTTCCGCAACCACCGTTCCGGTCACTCCGGGCAACTCACCCTCGCCCAGGCCCTCGCCCAATCGTGCAACACATGGTTCTACCAGGCCGGATTGAAAATCGGGGCGGAACCCATCATCGAGTGGTCTCAAGCCCTGGGCCTGGGTCGCCGCACCGGCATCCCCCTGCGGGCCGAATCGGCCGGCAACATTCCCACCGATCAATACATGCGCCGCGTCCACAACCGCAAAATCCTGCAGGGCGATGTCGCCAACATGAGCATCGGACAAGGCGACATCCTGGTCACCCCGCTGCAAATGGCTCAGGCCATGGGCGTGCTCGCCGCCCGCGGCAATTTCCATCAGACGCGTTTGGTCAAGCAGGTGCAAAGCCTCGACAACCGGGTCGTCTCGGCCTATCCGGACCGCGTCCGGGCCGAACTTAACATCGCGCCAGAAAACCTCGAAGACCTCAACAAAGGCCTCGTGATGGTGACCAGCGACGGCTCCGGGACCGGCCGCCGGGCCGCCACGGTCAAAGGGGTCAAAGTCGCCGGCAAGACCGGCACCGCCCAATGGGGACCGGTCGCCAAAGGCCGTAACGCCGCTTGGTTTGCCGGCTACGCGCCGGCCAACCACCCGCCCCTCTACGCGTTCGCCGCGGTGGTCGAGGGCAACCCCGGTGAGTCCCTCTCCGGCGGCTCGAACGCCGCCCCCGTGATCGGCGAGGTCCTTTCCCTTCTCCTCAAGGACTACAAACCACCAAAGAAAGAGTCCGAAGAGGAAAAGCCGGCCGAGGAAGAAGCTGCACCTCGGGAAACGGAAGACGCCGTGGACACCGAGCGGACCGAAGACCTCATGAATCCCGAGGGCGCACCCACCCGGGAGGAACTCTCCGCTGTCGAGTAGATCCCTTTGCGTTTGCCGCCACCCGCCGCTGGCGCGATGATTCGCTCCATGTTGGAACTGCGAGAAGTGACGGTTACGGCAAGCGGCGCGGCGGAAGCACCGGTCTTGCTCTCCGAGGTGACGGCATGCTTTGCGCGCGGCGAAGTTTGCGCCCTGCTTGGTCCGAGCGGCAGCGGCAAGACCACCTTGGTGCGGGCCGTCGCCGGAATCGCCGGAACGAGCGCAGGGTCTTTGCATTGGAAAGGCATCGATCTCAACTTGGAGGACCTTCCGCCATCGCAAATCGGCTACGTTCCGCAATTCACCATCAGCCAAGAAAATCTCACCGCCGAGGAGAATATCATCCTCGCCCTCCGCCTCCGCGTCGTCGGCCTCTCCGGGCCGGCACTCGAAGCGCGGGCCGCCGAGTTGCTCGATCTCACCAGCCTTGGCTCCGCCGCGAAGACTCTCTCGAAACATCTCTCCGGCGGGCAGCGCCGCCGCCTCGCCCTCTCCATGGAATTGGCCGGCGAACCGCCCCTGCTCCTCTGCGACGAGGTAACCAGCGGTCTCGACGCGCGCTCCGAACGCGAAATCCTCGACTTACTCCGCCGCATCGCCCGCGAGGGCAACCGCGTGGTCATCGTTGTCACCCACGGACTGCGCGATCTCGACGCGTTCGACAAAGTCGCTGTCCTTAGCGGCGGCAGCCTCGCTTACTTCGGACCGCCGGACACCTTGGCCCACTATTTCCGGGTCGACCGGCCGGAGGAAATTTTCGAGCGCCTCCCGCAACGCAGCGCCGCGGAATGGCATGCGTCCTGGAACAAGCACCGCACGCACTTTGAACCGGCGGACCGGCCACCTCCGGAAACGGCGGTCACAGCGGACGTCACCGCGGATCTTCCCGTTTTGCTGCCCGGCGCCTTCAGCCAGTTCCTCACCCTCACGGCCACCCGCTGGAAAATTTTCTCCCGCGACAAGGGCAACTTCGCCCTGCAAATCGGCCTTGTCCTCGGCTTCCCGCTGGTCGTGGCCGTCTTCGCACTGGGCGGACTACCCGCCGTACCCAACTTGGATGCCGGCCTGAGCGGCGATGTGGTGCGACAACTCATCGAGGCGCGCACCTACGCCGAGGGAGCAAGCAAGGCCGGAAGCGTGGTATCCGGTCTGGTCCTGCTGCAGGTCATTCTCCTCGGTCTGCTCGGAGCGAACAACAGCGCGCGCGAAATCGCGGGGGAACGCGCCATTTTCGAAAAGGAACGTTTTGCCGGGCTGAAACCCGCTGCTTACGTGGCCTCGAAAACCGTGTTCCTCGCCGTGCTCGTTGTTTTACAATCGGCGTGGATGACCTGGTTTGTGCGCACCGTGACCGGCTTTCCGGGCGACGGCTCCCAACAGTTTCTCTTCTTCCTCTTGGTCAACGCCGCGCTCACCGCGACATGCCTCGGCATCTCTGCCCTGGTCCGCAACGCCGACCAAGCCTCCCTCGCTTCGATCTACCTCGTTGGCTTCCAGTTGCCGCTTTCCGGTGCCGTCCTCGCGTTGCCCGCGGGGTTGGACGCCGCTTTGCGCCCCTTCATCGCCGCTTACTGGAGTTGGAGCGGTGCCCTGCAGAGCCTCCGCGAGACCCGCTACTATGACGTGCTTGAATTGGTCGTACCCACCACGTTATCCGCCGCCTCGCTCTGCGCCTGGGTCCTCATCCTGCATATCATCTTCGGCATTTTTATAGCATGGCTGGGTTGCCTTCGGTCCGCTTGGGATCGATAGTATTGACCCATGGCCCGCCGCGCCCGCAGCACACCGAAAGCCGGAATCATGGCCGGCGCGCTGGTTGCCGCCCTGCTCTTGGTCGCCCTCGGCGGCTATTTCCTCGGCTCCGGCGGAACACCTTACCGCACCGCACCCGAGTTCCCGGTCGAGGAATATCTTTCCTCCTCCAGTTCATTGCGCGGAAACAGCTACCGCCTGAGCGGGGCAATCCTCAACTCCATCGCTTGGTCACCACAATCCGGACGCCTCATTTCGGTCGAACCGACCGGCTCGGGTTCGCCCATCCCGGTGGTTGTTCCGCCGTGGCCGGGCGAGGTTGCCATGCAGAAGGGTCAACGCTTCCATTTTCTGGTCGAAATCCGCGAAAATGGCATCGTCTACGCCAAGGAACTCACCAAATCATGAGATCGATTCTGGCCGCACTCTTCGTCTTTCTCCCGGGGGCTTTTCTCAGCGCGCAGGAAAACACCGAGGGCGCGGGGGATTCCGCAGCCGCCACCGGGGGGGCGCGTCCTCCGCAAATGAACGAAGGGTTTATCGGCCGGGACATTCCCGCCTTTGACCCGGGGAGCGAGGTTGCCTCTTTCGACGGTAAAATCTGGAACATCAACAACAACCGTTTATTCCGCGCGCGCTTCGAAAAATATCTCAACGCCCCGGCGGCCACCAGCGCTGCCGACGTGGCCTACCGCAAGACGATCGATCGCATCCTCGAGTTGCTCGCCCCGGGCAACGCGACCCAAAAAAATATCGAACAAGCCTTCGCCCTCTTGTCCAAGGCCTCGGAATATCGGGACGACGCCAACCTTTGCCGCACCATGTCGGATGCCATCCACGCGGCGCGGGTCAGCCTCGAGAAGATCAAAAACCTCCAGCGGGAAAACACCCTCCTCGAGAAACAGCGCGCCACCGCGGAGTGGAACAACATGATGGCGGCCCGCTCCTCGGCTCTCGAAGTGAAGGGCGGGAGCGATGCGGCCATTGCCGCCCAGCAGGAGAATGTCAGGTTCGCCCGAGACGCCAAAATGACTTCGGCCAAACGGATCCTTTCGGACGTCGCCCAAACCATCGAAAACAACAAACTACGCATCGCGTTGACCGAACTTAACACCCGCGGGCATCTTCAGGCCCTCATCATGCAGTATTTCGCCACGCGCCGCTTCGAGCACGTGCTCATCGCCAACCGCTTCTACCGCGCGATTTATAAAGATGGCGACAATTCGATCGACGTCTACAAGCAGATGGTCGAATCGCTCCCGGTCAACCGGGACGCTGGTCAGGCCCGGATCAATGCCGAATTCGACCCGAAGGTGGCCGCCGCAGGAGGCTCCGGCGACCAGGGCGCGGGGGTAAGGGCCGGGACCGATGGCGCGGCCGCCGGCGTGAGCAACCGCGCGGAGGGAAGCCGGGGCAACGGCGGATCTTTTGCCGCCAGCGGGATGAAACTCGGTTTGGAAAACTTCAGCGTGGAAAGCCTGACCGGCGGGGCGGCCGTCGCGGCCCAGACCCTGAGCAAATTGGTCAGCTCACTCAGCCAGGTCGACAGCCTGGCCAACGAGGCTATCCGCGACGTCAACGAGGGCGTCGAGGCTTACAAATTCCTTCTCGAGCAAGGTGAACTCAACAGCGCCGTCGAACGCCTGGCCGAAACTTTCGCCCTCGGGGAATTCATGCCAAGCGTCCGCCTGCTCTCGCGCGAGGACAAGCGCCGGGCCCTCAAGTTCACCCAGATGAGGAACGAACTGCTCACCGCGCTCGAGGTCAATGATCTCACCCGGGCGGAAAAACTGCTCAACGAGATGACCGAAATGTCCGCCGACTTCGACCCGAGCAAGCCGTTGGCCAAGATCGAGACGGCCAAGACAATCAGCGCGATGCACCTGGCCAAGGCGAAAAATGCCGCGGTCTCCGGCGACCGGACCGCGATGGAATCCGAGCTGCGGGCCGCGATGGAAATCTGGCCGCGCAACCCCGCCTTGGCCGAGGTCGGGCAAAACATTTTCCAACAAACCGACCTGCAGCAGCAGGCCCTGAGCGAACTCCAGCGCCTCATCGAGCAGGGCGACCACCGCGCCATCTACCGCCAGAACGCCAAATTCATCGCGGCCACTGCGCTTTACCCCGAATGGCAGGAAAAACTCGGCCCGATCCTCGAGGCCATGACCGAAATCGAGGGATCCTTGCAGCGCGCCCGGGAAATCCAGCAACGCGGAGACGCGGCTGGTGCTTGGGAAAGCATCCAGCTGGCCGCGGCCAAATATCCCGAAGACAACGAGATCAACCGCCTGCGCGCCGACCTGGCCAGCGGCGGGGCCGCCACCTTCGTCCAGGCACTGAACAAAGGGGACGAACTCGAGGCCCGGGGCGAATCTGGCGCCGCCCTCGCCTGGTATCTCGAAGCCCACCGTCAGTATCCGCCGAGCAAGTTCGCCCAAGAAAAAATCAACGCCCTGGCCGAGCGTGTCCTGCCCGGGGCGTCGCCCGCTGCCCCCTGACCCCAAGGCCATGCCGCCCCAAGCGGCCCGCTTTCTCCGTGCCCTTGACCCCCTCTAGCGGATAGAATTTCTCCCTTTGGTCCCATGTCCTTCCTGCGCAACCTCTGGCCCTGGCTGGCCGCTGCCTTGAGCGGGGGCCTGCTCACCCTCTGTTTCGCCCCCTTTGATCAATCTTGGCTCGTCTGGATCGCCCTGGCCCCACTTTTGGCGGCCCTTTGGTTCGGCCCCCTCCATCCGCGCTACCCCTTGCTCCGCAAAGTGGAACTCGGCTACCTGACCGGACTGGTTTACTTCCTCGGCTCCCTCCACTGGATCACCGTCCTGACCGTTCCCGGTTGGTTCATTCTCTGCCTCTTCCTCGCACTCTATCCTGCCGTCTGGGCCGGGATTGTTTTTGTCATCGCCACCCCGCGCGATAAGGACCGTGACCCGCTGCGCTCGGTCTGGCTCAGTTCCTGGCACAATCTCGCCACCGCGGGCATCGCGGCGGCCGCTTGGGTCGCGCTGGAAATCTTGCGCGCTCATATCTTCACCGGCTTTGCCTGGAACTCGCTCGGCATCGCCTTGCACCGCAATATCCCGCTCATCCAACTCTCCTCGCTCACTGGTGTCGGAGGCCTCTCTTTTCTCGCCGTCCTTTCTTCAGCCATCGCCGTGGCCACCGTACGCCGCCTGATGATCGAAGCCCGTGGCGGGAAAATCCGCGCCCACTTTGACTTCACCATCACCATCGCCCTCATCGTCGCGGCCTTCGGTTACGGGCTTCACCAAATCGGACGCCCGTCCGAGGTCATACCCCTCCGCGTAGCGGCCGTGCAACCCTCCATCCCGCAGAATGAAAAGTGGAACCCTGCCTTCGAACAGCGCATTTATGACACCTTTGAGCGCCAGACCGCCATCGCCGCAGCCCTCCAGCCCGACCTCCTCCTCTGGCCCGAAGCAGCCACCCCCCGGGGATTCTTCGAGGACCGTGTGGCCCGCGAGTTCGTCAACAAATGGGCCGCCGCCGGCGACCATGCCCTCCTTTTCGGCACCCTGCGGCTGAGCCACGAAGCTGACTACAACGCCGCCGTCCTGTTGACCGGCCCTGACAACCCGCCGCAGTTTTATCCCAAGTCTCACCTCGTCATGTTCGGCGAATACATTCCTTTCCGTTACAGCTTCCCGCTCTTTGCCATCATTGTCGGCGACATGGTGCCGGATGACTTCGATGCGGGGGACGGCCCGGTCCTATTTGATCTGCCCCATCCGCCCCTCGCTCTGGCTCCACTGGTTTGCTTCGAGGACACCCTCGGCTACCTGGCCCGAAGCGCCTCCAACCTCGGGGCGCAGCTCTTCGTCACCGTAACCAACACCGGATGGTTCAAGCGCAGTGCAGCGGGACACCAGCACCTCGCCCACGCTGTCTTCCGCTGCGCGGAAAACCGCCGTCCCATGGTCCGCAGTGCCAACAACGGTGTCACCTGCTTCGTCGACCACCTCGGCCGCGTCCGGCACAGCTTCGCCGATGCGGACGGCGACATCTTCGGCGAGGGTGTTCTCTTCGCCGAGGTGGAGGTGCCGGTCAATCCCCCGACCACCTTTTACATGAAATATGGGGAAGCCTTTTCCTCGGCCTGCCTTGTCGCCACCTTCGCCCTCCTCGGCCTCGCCGCGGTGCGGAGAAAGCGGTAGAATATCGCATGGGCGCGGCGGGTCCTGTCGTGTTCACGAAGGTAGGGCGGGGCCTCTCCTGGGTAGGGCGCGGCGTCCCCGACGCGCCGGAAACCTACCTTCACCGTTGACGATCAGCGGCCGCAGGCCGAGACCACTGTTGCCCCGCAGTTGCGCCGGCCCGAAGCGCGTATTAGATTCGTCTCCGATGAAAGGCCGACCAACAGCAGGGGATCTGTCGGGTTCATTGCTCGTTGCCCACCCCATGATGGCCGACCCGAATTTTCGGCGGACCATCCTTTACCTTTCCCACCACAGCGCGGATGAGGGCGCCCTCGGCTTCATTCTCAACCGGCCGCTCGGGCAAAACGCCGCCGACTTGGACATCGGCGACACCCTGGAGCAAATCCCCCACGTGCCGATCTACGAAGGTGGACCGGTCCATCGCAACCAGGTCATCGTCGCGACCCTCGAGTGGGATTCGGCCGCCCAAGCCTGCAAATTTCAACCCATGGAGCGACCGGAAGGCGAATTGGACTTGCCCGCCGGCCATGATGAAAAACTCCGCGTCTTTCTCGGCTATGCCGGGTGGTCGAAGAACCAACTCGAGCAGGAAATCGCGATCAACTCGTGGCTCGTGGTCAAGCCGCACCCGGAATTGCTTGGCGCCGATGCCGACGACAGCACCTGGCACCGCATCATGTGCGGGTTGGGCCCGATGTATCGCGTGCTGGCCGACTCCCCGAACGACGCCTCGAAAAATTGACCGGCGCGCCGCGCGCCGTCTCCGCCCTCTTCAATCCCACTGAACACGGAGCCGAGTCTTCGAGACGGGCCTTAGCCAAATCACTGAAAACTGAACACCTCTTCTCCCCCTCCCCCCGGGCCGTCGGACAAGCCCTCCGCGCCAACCCTTTGTCTCCGCAAGTCCCCTGCCACCGCGTCATCGCGTCCGATTTGACCCTCGGCGGCTTCCAAGGCCATACCTCGGGCCAAGCGCTGGCCGAGAAACTCCGCCTCCTCGCCACCGAGGGCATCATCTTCGAAAACGGTCGTCTCTCCGACCCCCGGCGCGCCCTCCGCTAACCTCCCCAATTTTGTCGCGGCGGACAGCCGAGCCCCAGCGAGACAGGCGTGGCCAACTGACATGACCGCCGATAACATCCGGTTTCATTCAAACTCTGCCCCTACTGAACACTGAAAACTGAACACTTCCCTTCCATGCACCTCCGTGGCCAAATCATCGATATCCCCAACCAACGCATTTTCCCCGGAGTAATCGAAATCGCCGACGGCAAAATTGTCGCTCTCCGCGAAGACCAATCGGTCACCGATCCCGGCTATCTCTGCCCGGGCTTCATCGATGCCCACGTGCACATCGAAAGTTCCATGCTCACCCCGCCGGAATTCGCCCGCATCGCCGTCATCCACGGCACGGTCGGCACGGTCTCCGACCCCCACGAAATCGCCAACGTCCTCGGCATCGAAGGAGTGCGCTACATGCAGAAGTTGGCCGCCCAAACCCCCTGCAAAATCCACTTCGGCATCCCCTCCTGCGTCCCCGCGACCAACTTCGAAACCGCCGGCGCCACCCTCGGACCCGAGGCCATCGAGGAACTCTGCCGCGACGAATCACTGCTCTACCTCTCGGAAATGATGAATTTCCCCGGGGTCATCCACCGCGACCCCGAGGTCATGAAAAAAATCGAGATCGCCAAGCAATACGGCAAACGGATCGACGGACACGCCCCCGGCCTCCGCGGCGAAGACCTCAAGAAATATGTCTCCGCCGGAATCGAGACGGACCACGAATGCTTTCAGATCGACGAGGCGCGGGAAAAGCTCGCCCTCGGGCAAAAAATCCTCATCCGCGAAGGCTCCGCGGCGAAAAATTTCGAGGAACTCTGGCCCTTGCTCCATGAAGCGCCGGAGTCCTGCATGCTCTGCAGCGACGACAAACATCCCGACGACCTCATGGTGGGCCACATCAACCGGCTTTGCGCTCGAGCTGTGGCCCACGGCGTCCCGCTCTTCAACGTTCTCCGCGCCGCGTGCGTGAATCCGGTCGAGCACTATGGACTCCGCTGCGGACTCCTCCGCCCCGGCGACCCGGCCGATCTCATCCGCCTCCACGACCTCATCAGTTTCGAGGTGATGGAAACTTGGATCGACGGACAACTTGTGGCCCGCGGGGGCCAATCGCTCCTTCCGAGATCAAAGTCCCCCCGGGTCAACCACTTCCAAGCCACGGCAAAGGTTGCCTCCGACTTTGCTCTCCCCGCTCCGGCCGCGGCATCGGACCCCGCGTCCTCTTCACCACTCCGGATCCGCGTCATCGAAGCCCTCGACGGACAAATTATCACCGGCGCCGGCGAGGCCGAAGCCCTCCTCCGTGACGGGCAAATCGTGGCCAACCCCGGGCAAGACATCCTGAAAATTGTCGTGGTCAACCGCTACAAAGACGCTCCGCCCGCCGTGGCCTTGGTCCGCGGCGTCGGGCTCAAGTCCGGCGCTATCGCCTCCAGCGTGGCCCACGACTGCCACAACATCGTCGCCATCGGCACCTCCGATGAGGACCTGGCCCGGGTGATCAACCTCTTGATCGAAAACGAGGGGGGTATTGCCATCGTCGGAGACGGTGGCCTCAAGGATGTGCTTCCTCTCCCCGTGGCCGGTCTGATGAGTGACGGCTACGCCGAAGATGCGGCGACCGCCTACGCCCGCCTGAGCCAAGCAGCCCAGGCCCTTGGCAGCCCTCTCCATGCCCCCTACATGACCCTCAGCTTCCTCGCCCTCCTCGTCATCCCGGCCCTGAAGCTCAGCGACTTAGGTCTCTTCGACGGCTATAAGTTCGCCTTCGTTCCGGTCTCGGTCAGAGCGTAGCCAGAAAGCAAAAAGGGCGCCCCAAGGCGCCCTTTCGCGAGTATGAACAATTAAGATTTAAGCGCGGCGACGACGCACGGTGTATCCTGCGAGAGCCAAACCTGCGAGGCCCAAAAGCGCGTAGGTCGAGGGCTCGGGAATGGTGGCAACAGCTTCAACCCGAACGCCGGCCGAGCCACTGCCGCCCCAAGTGAGTTGTGATCCGCCAACGCTGGCCAGAACTGCCGGTGAGAATGTTCCCGGGGTGAGAGCAAAGGGCAGGTAATTAGCCCCTTCGACCGTACCGATGGGAATTGAAGTCCCTTCATACTGAATGTTCAGCGAGAAATCGTCGTTGTAGATGTTGAGAACCATAGGAGACAAAGGATTGGCTCCCGTGAAAACGACTTTTAAGTAGATGGTGCTGCCCAAATCTGAGTAGCTGCTCCAGTCAAGAGGAGCACTGTTATAGGTTCCGCCCAGAGTGTCGCCTAGGGCCACGGAGGGACTAAAGGTGAGTCCAAGTGCGCCTTGCGTGTATACGGCCGTGGTCGAGCCGGAATCAACGGTGTATGATCCTGATCCAAAGTCAGCTAGATCAATATAGGCCTGAGCCTGGGCTAGGCTAAGGGTGAGCATAAGGGCGAGGATGCCTGATGTGAGAGTCTTCATTTTTTTATTTAGATGGTGGGTTTGGTGTTTGTGTTTAGCTTAACGAGAATTAGTTTGTCTCTTATTAGAGATTGTAAGGAACTTGTTGGGTTAGCGTGCTGTAGCCAGACGCCGATCCTTTGCGGACGATTTGGGTGGAGGTTCCGATGGCTAGAACGGTGTTGTCCGCATTAGGACTACCCAGAGCAACCTTTTTCCAGTTGGCACCATTGTAAAAGTAGGTTGAGGGAACGCCATTAGCCGTGAGGATGACTGTATCGGCCGTTGTTGCGCTAGAACCCGAGGTGACAACGCTCGATAATCCTGACGTCCCCAGTGTGGTGTCCACGGGCCAGTATTGGGACACAATCGTTGTCCCGGAATTTTTGACCGCAACCTCGCGTTGCTGTGTCGGAACGTCACCGGTGACGACAAAGGTCAGGGCGCTATTTGGCAGGCGGGCATACTGGATGCCGAAATAAGGGAGTAAAGTGACGTTGGAAGCGTCAGGTGATCCGAGAGCTACCTTCACCCATCTGTCAGAGGTTGTGTTGTAGTAGTAAGTGGCAGGCACGCCATTGGTAACAGCGACAATCGTATCTGCTGACGCGGCGGAAGTGCCGCCTTGGACGCCACTCGAGGTCGGTGAGCCAAAAAACGAGCTGAGGGTGTCGGCGGCAAAGAGTTTGTAGGTGTCCGTGCCAGCAACGATACCCAGATTGCTCAGGTTGACCTGCGCTGCGTCGATTGAGCTCACCGTAACCGTAGTGTCGGTGTTGGCAGTTCCGGCGATGGCGCCTCCGGTGCCGGCAGAAGAGGAGACAAGGAAAAGACGACCTTCCGCTGCGCCGCTGGTGATTTGAATCAAAAAGGGCGTGGCCGGTTGGGAGAGCGCACCGGCGGTCCATCCGGCATTGCTGTTGGAAATTGTATTGGCCGTCACTCCGGTGATGATGCCGGCGACTTGTCCGGTGATCTCTTCGGTTTCCATGAGGGGGACCGAGAAAAGCGTGTTTTTCTTGGCCGACCCAGTGCCGGCGGTGATGCCAACGGTGACAAAGCCGACCGGAGCCGTCGTTGCGGTTGTTTGGCCGTTCGCGCCGGTCAGCAAAACAGACGAGGCGAAAGCAGCCGCGAGGGAGAAACGAGTAATGTTCATACAAGGGAAAAGATAATGAGCACTGGATGGTTGTCAAAGAGTTTTTGGCGGTTGTCGCGAAATTGTCACATTTGCTTATCATGTTGATGGTAAGCAGGTTAGCATAAGGATGAGACCCCGGCCTCTTTTTTTTTGAAAAAAATCGCCCTTTTTAAGGACTCGAAATACTTATTGTGCCGCGGGGCAGGACCGAAGAACCCAAGTCTCGGCGCAGCGCTCGGTCTGCCGCCGCATCCTCCCCAAACTTCAGGGCGGGGTCAGGCAATAAAACGATCGTTTGAAGGCTCGGGGCCAGCGCGATCATGGCCTTGAGTTCCTCCGGCGCGTCGGTTCCCCTGCGCACGGCCTCGCGCCAGCGGAGGGCAACCGCGGACTGGGCGTCCGGGGCAGACACTTCAACGGCCTCCCCGGCCTCCGAAGCCTCGGCGGCGGCCAGTTGCATTTTAACCCGCAGCAAGGCGGAACTTTTCCACGGGGACTGGCGCCGCAAGGCCGAGAGCAAATAAGCGTGCGCGGCGGAACCTTCCCCAAGTTGACGGCTCAATTCGCCGTGGAAGAAGTGAACGGAAGCTTCGGAGGGGCGGCTTTCCGCCGCCTCGAGCAGAAGTTGTCTGGCCTGCGGACCGGCCTGCGCCACGCCCAACTCGCCGCGTCGCAGCCACACCCCCAACGCAGCCAGCAATTTGGCCGGGGCCTCGCTGTCCCCGCGCTGCGAGGCGTTGGCGGAAGCGCGGGACAGGGCGTCGGTGTCCCTTTGTTGCAGGGCGATTTCGCCGGCCAGCAATTCGAGCCCGGGCAATTGCGGATCGGCCTGTTGAGCCACGGCCAGCCGGGCCATCGCGTCGTCCATCCGTTCCTCGTACCGCGCCCTCACGGCCTCATCGAGCGACCGCAAGGCGGAGGCCCGCTGCTCTTCGGTCGCCGGCGGAATGTCCGAGGCCGCAGCCAACCGCCTGAGTTGCAGCCGGTGCCAGAAGAAGCTTGCCACGAAGGACGAAAGAATAATCAAGGCGGAGACGGTGCAGAAAATTATCCGCCGTTTTCTCCGGCGCAGGAGCGCCTCGGGGGAAAGGCGTCGTTTTTTCCGCCGCGGGCGCCTCCGGCCGGACGAAGGGCGCTTTCTCCGGCGCGAACGCGACCGGCTGGGCTGTGGGTTGGCCGGGCCGGGGATCGGAGTTTCCATGGCTGCAAAAACGCCTAGCGTGGGATCCTCCATCATTTAGTCAAGCGCGGCCTCAACCTCAGGCCCGCCGTGTTTTGGACCCGCCGGAGCATTCCGTCGGCCTGCACCGCCGCTTTTCTTCGTTCCCAAGAGCCGCGCTTTGCGCTTCGCTCGATGTTCTGGCTTATGCTCTCTGCACAGCAATCGATCATCATCCGCTTCGAGGACGCCGATCCCGCCGGCGTCGTTTTTTATCCGCGCGCCATCGCCTTGGCCCACGCTGCGGTGGAGGATCTGCTGCGGCGCAGCGCGCTTGGTTGGGACGCATGGTTTACCTCGCCTCATTACGCGGCGCCCTTGCGCCGGGCCGAGGCGGATTTTTTCCTCCCGATGAAACCCGGCCAGTCCTTTGAAGTCTGCGCCAGCGTGGAGAAAACGGGTACCTCATCGATTACCTTTCTGGTGGAATTCCTCGAGGCCGCCGGAAACACCGCAGCACGCATCCGCACGGTCCATGTCCTGATCGACAAGGCGACCGGACAGCCCCTGCCCCTCACGGCGGAAATTCGCACCGCGCTCGGCACCGGCGCCTGAGCGGCGGCCCGGACGATCAATACCGCGGCGTTTTACCCAGCGCGTTGCGGACGATGGTTGCGGTGACGATGCTTTCCGGCCGGGCGAAGGCGGGAAAGACATCCTCGCTCGCCCCTTGCGCCTCGGCCCGCGCCGTCTGGTTCTCCGCCACCACGCGGAGCGAGAAGCCGTTGCGCTCGTCCGGCGTCAGGCGCAGCGCGACGCGTCCCGACCGCACGCGGCCTTGCAACGCGCGCTCGAGCGCCGCGAGATCGACCAACTCGCCGCGGATTTTGACCAAGTCATCGAGACGCCCGAGCACGCGCAGTTCCCCTCCGCGCAACTCGGCCCGGTCACTCGTGCCATACCAACCGTCACGCTTCGGATCCTCCCATCGCGTCCGGCCATCCTGGCCGAACATCATCCAACCGGTGAGCAAGGAGGGTCCGCGCAACTCCAACACCCCCTCGCCATCCAACCTCGCTTCCAGATGGCCGAGCAGGGGCAACCACCCCTCATGCTGGGCCTCGCTCCGCGCCGTGGCCACTTGGGAACCTGCTTCGGTCAGCCCGTAGCTGACCAGCAAGGGCCAACCCAAGGACTCCGCCCGTTCCCGCAGGCCGTTGTCCAAGGCACCGCCGCCCACCACCACGGCACGCAACCGCTCCGGGGCGGGCAAGCCCGCGGCAACCAGGTCATGGACCTGGGCCGGAACCAAGGCCGAGAGCGTTGCGCCGCAGTCCTCTGCCTTGAGGACAAACTCCGCCGCATTCCAGTCACCCAAGTAATGACCAGGCACTCCGGCTAACGCGGCACGCACCACGATGCCGAGACCTCCGACATGAAAGAGCGGCAAGGTGTTGACCCAGACATCCGCCGCGCCGGCGGCCAAGTGACGATTGACTGCGCGGGCGCTGGCCTCCAGCGCCCTCCGGGAGAGCGCCACGATTTTGAGACCGCCGCTGGTGCCCGAAGTCCCCAGCCACACGTGGTCCGCCAAATCGGGAAACTCCGCGGCCAAGACCCGGTTCCGCCAGACCGGGGCAAGGCGGGGGTTGAGCAGCAAAAGACTTCCGCCCGACTCCCAAGGAGGGCAACCCTCCCGCCACAAATCCAAGCCACGCCGCATGGGTCCATCATCCGCCGGTCGGGCCGAATTTCCCAAGGCAAATCCCCCGGCACCTTTTTTCTTTCCCGCTTTCCCAACGTTCGAACCCGCTTTTTCCTTGCCTCCAGGCCGCACTGCACGCACATTACGCGACCTTTCCGGCCCCGCCCCGCGGTGCCGCCGCTGTCAAATGCCAGGGTAGCTCAGCGGTAGAGCAGGGGACTCATAAGCCCTTGGTCGGGAGTTCGATTCTCCCCTCTGGCACCAAAACAAGACACCACCAATATGGCCAACATCAAATCCGCCGCCAAACGCGCCCGCCAAACCAAAGTCCGCACGGCCCGCAACCGCAGCACCCTACGCAGCCTCAAAACCCTCGCGGGCAAAACGAAAGCTGCGCTCGGCACCAAGGACCAAAAAAGCGCGGCCGACAAGGCCCGCCAACTCGTCTCCGAACTCGACCGCGCGGTCAAACACGGCACCATTCATCGCAACGCGGCCAACCGCCGCAAAAGTTCCCTCGCCCGCCAACTCGCGGCTCTAGCTTCCTAGGCCGCAGCGAGGAAAAACCGGCATACCTTTGCCGGTCGTTCCCGCACGGGGTCTTGAAAGGGGAGAGACACGTGCCTTGACCTGACCGGCAGCGGCAAAACGGGTCTTTGCCTTGCCCTTCTGGAGGAGGCTGCCACGGATGGCATTCCGGCACTCATGATCGACCCAAAGGGAGACCTGGGCAATCTTCTGCTCACCTTCCCCAACATGTCGGGGGAGGACTTTGTTCCGTGGGCCAATGAGGAAGAGGCCCGCACGGCCGGGGGTCTCGACCGCCGAATTCGCGCCTTCCGAGGCGGAAAAATGGCCAGTCCCCCGACCTGGCCGGCTTGATCGCCGCGGTGCAAGACCCGCCATTCGACAAAATCGGCGGGCTCCGAAACCGATGCGGAACTCCG
>JAQBWH010000020.1 GCA_027624625.1 Verrucomicrobiota bacterium
GCGGCAAGCCGCGGGCCGAAGAGGAGGAGGACGGAAAGCGAGGCGGTAAGGATAGGGGTGATTTTCATCTCGCCGGTCAAAGTGAACCTGCCACCGGTCCGTGTCGAGGGACAAAGCTCCCCGGCAGGCTTTCGGTGCTGGGCGCGCGCGGAAGCTGTGGTATTCTTGAGTACAGAGACATGTCCGACAAAGTCATCATTTTCGACACCACGCTGCGCGACGGGGAGCAATGTCCCGGAGCGTCGATGAATCTTCGCGAAAAAATGGAAGTGGCCCGTCAACTTGAACGGCTCAATGTCGACGTCATCGAGGCCGGGTTTCCGGTGATCAGCGAGGGTGACTTCGAGGCGGTGCAACGCATCGCCACGGAAATCAGAGGCCCCATCATTGCCGGACTGGCCCGCTGCGTGACCAAGGACATCGAGGCTGCCGCCGCCGCGGTCAAGCCAGCCGGGGAACGCGGCCGTATCCATGTTTTCCTCGCCACCTCGAAAATCCACCGCGAGCACAAGCTGAAGAAAGCCCATGAGGAAATCCTGCGCCTCGCCGCCGAGGGCACCAGGCTGGCCAAGTCGCATTGCCGGGATGTCGAATTTTCGCCCGAGGATGCTTCGCGCACCGAGCCCGAGTTTCTCGCTCAAGTCGTCGAGACGGTCATCGCGGCCGGAGCGACCACGGTGAATATTCCCGACACGGTCGGCTTCGCCGTGCCCGAGCAATACGCCGCGCTGATCAAATATTTAAAAGACAACGTACGCAATATAGACGACGCCATCATCAGCGTGCATTGCCACAACGATCTCGGACTCGCCGTGGCCAACTCGCTCGCCGCCGTGCAGGCCGGAGCGCGTCAAGTGGAAGGCACGATCAACGGCATCGGCGAACGCGCCGGCAATGCCGCGCTGGAGGAAGTCATCATGGCGCTGAAAACTCGTGCTGACTTTTTCGGGAAGTTGCACTCCGATGTCCACACGCGGGAAATTTTGAAGACCTCGCGCATCGTCAGCCGGATGAGCGGGTTGCATGTCCAGCGCAGCAAGGCCATCGTCGGCGAAAACGCCTTCGCCCACAGCTCGGGGATCCACCAAGACGGTATGCTCAAGATGCGCGAGACTTACGAGATCATGGACCCGGTCGAGGTCGGCTGGGGCGGCACGGAGTTGCCCCTGACCAAGCATAGCGGGCGCCACGCCATGGCCGCGCGCCTCGAGCACCTCGGCTTCAAATTGAGCGAGGCGGAAATCGGCGCGGTCTTCGTCCGGTTCAAGGAGATCGGGGACAAAAAGAAATTTGTCTACGACGATGATTTGTCGGCCTTGGTTGATGACTCGATGATGCCGCAGGACGAAGGCTGGCAGCTCCAGAAATTGGAGGTCTCGGTCGCCACCGGCCAGCAGCCGCGGGCCGGCGTGGTGCTCAGTCGCGACAATGAAAGCAGTGAAGGCAATGCCGAGGGCAATGGTGCGGTCGATGCGGCGATGCGCGCCATCGATGCGGTGGTCGGACGCTCGGGCAATCTGCTTGAATACAATGTGCAGGCCGTCACGCAGGGCCACGATGCCCTCGGTGAAGTGACGCTGAAGGTCGACTTCGGCGACGGACGCCTGATTACGGGAAAAGGCGCGAGCACCGACGTGATCGAAGCCAGCGCACGCGCTTACTTGAACGCGATCAACCGCACCTTCATCCGGCGCGAGTTGGGGCAGCCGGCGCAGGGGGTTTGAGTTTTTTTTGCCCGTCAATCGTCCCGTTAGTCAGAGTAATCTACGAGGGCGCTGCCCCGTCCTCCGGTGACAATGGCGCTACTTTGGATTCTTGACTTGCGCTGGCGGGAGGGGGAGGGGACGGCGATGCTACATCTGGAACTCGGGAATGTCTTCGGCCTAGGCCCTAATTCCTTACCTGCGACCGCCTTCGATAGTGTGGTGTTTGCAAACTCTGGGGTCGGTTGTATCCTTAGCCCTACATCCTATGAAAATAACCTCTCGCTGCACCGCCGCAGCTGTGCTTTTTGCCGGTTTCGCCCTCGCTTCCACAGCCGAGGCGGGTCCTGTGTCAGTCGACACCTTCGGCAGCGGGGCCAACACATTCACCGTCGACTTCGTCAACATCGGCGACACGGGCAATGCGGCCGATACGACCGGATACGGTGATGTGGCTTATCAATACCGCATGGGCACCTACGAAATTTCGCAGGATGTCATCGACATGGCCACGGCCAGTGGGATGGCGAATGTGACGGCGGGTGTGTACACCGGCAATCAGCCGGCGGCGGACATTTCATGGTATGAAGCGGCAGCTTTCGTCAATTGGCTGAACACCAGCACGGGCAAGCAGCAGGCTTACGACCTCACTTTCAGCAACGGAAGCTGGAGCATGAGCCTCTGGAGAAGCTCGCAGGCGTGGCAATTGGGTGGCGAAAATCTTTACCGGAACAGGGACGCCCACTATTTTCTACCCAACGAGAACGAGTGGTATAAGGCGGCCTATTACTCGCCGGAACATGGCGGTGCCGGCAGTCCGGGCTTCTACCTCTACCCCACAGCGAGCAGCATGGTCCCGACCATTGTGGCCAGCGGGACCGATGCGGGCACGGCTGTCTATTCCCAATCTTCTGAGGTGGGCCCAGCCGGCGTAGACCTGGCCGGCGGCCTTAGTCCCTATGGTACCATGGGCCAAGGCGGCAACCTGTATGAGTGGTTGGAGACGGCTTACGATGGCGATAACAGCGACGGGTCCGAGAGCCGCACGATTCGTGGTGGCTGTTTCAACCACAACGACTACGTCATGAGCACCTTGTACCGCACCAATTTTGCCTCTTACGGGGTTACTTCGTCGGACATGCAAGGCGTAGGATGGCTTGTCGGTTTTCGTGTCGCAAGTGTCCCTCTTTTGAGTATCCCTGAACCTTCGACCTACGCTTTGCTCTTGCTGGGAGCGGGCGCGGTGTATGCTTGGAAGTGCCGGAGGCGTTCCCCTTGATCTTTAGCCCTTTGCTTTTCTGGAAGGAGAGCGTTATTGCGAGCCGCCGCTGGTGGACTTCTGCGACAATTCCATCGTTCGGGCATTTCGACTTGTGCGACCGGTGGGGTGGGCGATCGGGATCGTATACTGTCTTTTTCTCAGTTTCTACGATTGAGGGGCTTGTTTTTGCGGCAATGCGGCGTTTTCGCCGGTCTAACCCACAGTCAGAAACAAAAGGAACCATGAGAATATTCCACTGTGTCGCCGTCTTTTTTGCCGCCTTCAGCCTCACCATCCAAACCTCCGTGCAAGCCGACACGTTCGGCGGCGGGACCACCAATGAGTTCACTGTCGACTTTGTCAGTATCAGCCAGACCAACAACGCGGCCGACACAACTGGTTACGGTGCCGTGCCCTATAACTACCGCGTGGGCACGTATGAAATTTCCCAGTTGCAAATTACCAAAGCCACGCAAGTGGGGATGGCCAATGTGAGTGCCGGGGCGTGGACGAATAACCAACCGGCGGCCAACCTCAGTTGGTATGAGGCAGCGGCCTTCGTCAATTTTCTGAACACGAACTCGGGTAAGACGGCGGCTTACGATCTGAGCTTCAGCGACGGCAGTTGGAGTATGACGCTGCAGAGCAGCTCAAACGCCTGGACGGCGGGAGGGACCAACCTTTACCGCAACAAGGATGCTTACTACTTTCTGCCCAGCGAGAACGAGTGGTACAAGGCGGCTTATTACAACCTAAGCGGCACGAACTATTTCCTCTATCCGACGGCAAGCAGCAGCGTTCCGACGGCCGTGGCCAGCGGGACGACATCGGGCACGGCGGTTTATGGCGGTGGAGCGGTAACTGAACCGGCAGCCGTGACCTTAGCCGGTGGCCTAAGCCCCTATGGAACGATGGGCCAGGGCGGCAATGTAGTTGAGTGGATGGAGAGTGCCCTTGATGGCTCAAACAGCTCTGCGTCCGCGGATCGCACGGTCCGAGGGGGCAACGCGTTCTTCCCCGAAAGCGACTTGCGTTCCTCGTTCCGGGCCTACGGCAAGCCGGAGTTCGGGGCCAGCACCTTCGGTTTTCGGGTCGCCAGTGTCCCTGAACCCTCAACCTACGCGCTGTGCCTGCTGGGAGCGGGAGCGGTGTATCTCTGGAAGCGCTGGCAGCGCTTTCCTTGATTTTTTCTTTCTGGAGGGAGATCGTCCTCGCAAGCCTCCGCCGGTTTCCCGGGACATTTCCGTCGTTCTCGCGGTCCGATTTTATACCGCTGAACTCCACTCAATCAACACCACTTAGGAGAAAGGCTCCAAGGGGCCCGTTTTCCGCGATTTCAGCCGCTGGCAGGCTTCCTCCGGTAGAGGGATCGTTTTAGCGCCTGCACGAACAAGATCGAATCGGGGTTATCCTTTGGCCAGAGTCAGGCAATGGAACGCCTCTGCTCCGGGTGCGTTCGGAGCGATGGCACCGAGCGATTTGCTTCCGTCAGCTTCCCATCCAAGCTCCCGCGCCCAAATCGCCAGATCGTCGAAATTCACATCGGCGGTGATGTCCTGACGTCCGGGCATTCCGTAGACCGCGTCGCCGGTCAGACGTTGTTGGCCGCGGTAAGCGCGCAAGGTTCCTCCCGGGCGACGGTGATATATCTCCTCCGCTGTTCCGCCGTAATCCACGACCAGCATCGCTCCCTGCTTCCATGACCCCGCCATGCCGCGCATCCATTCGTGGACCGACTCAAAGACTTCGACTCTTTGGCCATCGGACCAATCGCGCGCAAAAACGGTGGAAGCGGGGAGGGGACGCGCGGGCGCGAGAAAAATCTCCGGCAGTTTTCCCTCAATCACTTTGAGGTGCAGTTCGGTCCAATCATCGCTTTCTTTGCGGAATACGCGGCAGGGAAAAACATCGAAAAACTCGTTGTGATAAACCAGCGCGCGGCCCTCGCACGCGGCCAGGGCTTCTCCGATCGTCGGATGCCATGTCCCCGCCAAGCGCTTCCCTTGCTCTTCTCGTAACGGTTGCGACGTCTCGACCAAATGCAGATCGATCTTCCGCCTTCCGAACCATCCGAAGCTCTTCATCACCGCCGCGGCCAGCGCGCCGGAACCCGGTCCGCACTCGACCACGTTCAACCGCTTCCAACCGCGCCGGTTAGCCTCCTCGCGCAGCCATTGGCCGATCGCTTCGCCGAGAGCCGGAGTCATCTGTGGAACCGTGGTGAAATCCCCCCGCGCACCGATGCTGCGGATGTTCCGTGCGTAGTAACCGTCTGCCGGATGGTGCAGGGCAATCCCCATGAAAGTATCGAAGGGAATCAGCCCGCCGTTTTCATCGAGCGCAGATTGCAAAGCTTGGCGGACGGTGGACATCGCCGACTACCAACCGCGCGCCACGCCGTAATGGTCAAAACACGCATCGCGGGAAACAATCCCGAAACGCCGCTGCAGCGCTTGCGCAGCCAGCATGCGATCGAAAGGATCGCGCTGATGGAGGGGCAGGTCTTCCATGCGCCGACAGTCGGTGGCCTCGAGATCAAGGCGGACAATGGCAGCTTCTTCGAGGGCTCGCGGCACCACGATGTCCCAATCGTTTTCGATTTCGAAATCGAATCCTTTCCCCCCACGTTTTAGTGAGATCTCCCAAAACGAAACGGTCGAATAATAAACCGGCAATTCTCCGTCGATGTAACGCTTGGCGGCCGTGCTAAGACGGCGGTCGGCGTAAAGCGTCCAGAGCAGTGCGTGCGTGTCGAGCAACCACGCCCGGACCGCCGGAGATTTCATTTCCGGGGCACGCCGAACTCGTCGGCCAAGCGTTCGCTGGAAGCGGTGCTATCGAAGCCTTTGCCCATCCGGTAAGGACGGCCGGAAAGTCCGCCAATGCGGGTGCGGGGGCGTTTCTTGGCTAAAGGGACCAACCTGGCCACCGGACGGTCGCGGCGCGCGATGACCACCTCGTTGCCTCGCTCGACACAATCGAGAAGAGCGGAAAGCTTGGCTTTGGCTTCGTGGACGGTCGCTTGCATGGATCGAAGTTAGTCATGATGACCAACTTTGTCAATGCCGTCTGCATTGCCCCTTCTCTTCGGTGCGGGCAGAGTGTGGCGGTGGATCCGCGGCAGTTGCCTATTTACGAGATTGAGGACCGCATCGTCGAGGCGGCGAAGGCGCAAGCGCGGTTGATTCTTCGCGCTCCGACGGGCTCGGGAAAATCGACGCAGGTGCCGCAAATGCTGCTCGACCGCGTCGTGACGGGTCCGGGTCAGATTGTCGTGCTGCAACCCCGTCGCATGGCCGCCCGCATGCTCGCGGGCCGGGTGGCGCAGGAGCGGGGAGAACCGCTAGGCCAGACAGTCGGATACCAAGTCCGCATGGAGGGCAAATCGTCAGCCGAGACGCGCATCCTCTATGTGACGGAAGGCATCCTCCTGCGGCGGATGATCGGCGATCCGGAACTGCGCGGGGTGTCGGCCATTGTTTTCGACGAATTCCACGAGCGGCATCTTTACGGCGACGTCACCCTGGCCCGCGCTCTCGACCGGCAGGAGTCCGCCCGCCCCGATCTCAAACTTGTCGTCATGTCGGCCACCTTGGAAGTCGGCGAATTGGAAAAATACCTCGCACCCTGCCAAGTGCTGGAATCGGCGGGGCGCACTTTTCCGGTCGAAATCTGCCATGCGGAGCGCTCACCCGGCGACACGCCGCCGTGGGAACTGGCCGCCGAAGCGCTTTTGGAACACGCGCCGACGTCCGGCCATGCCTTGGTCTTCATGCCCGGCGCTTACGAAATCCAGCGGACCATTTCGGAAATCCGCGCGACCTCCGCGTTGCGCGATTTTGCCGTCTTTGCCTTGCACGGCGAAATGCCATCGCGAGAGCAGGATGAGGCCGTTTCGCCCAGCAGTGGACGCAAGATCATCGTTTCGACCAATGTGGCGGAGACATCGCTGACCATCGAAGGTGTGACGCTGGTGGTCGACAGCGGTCTGGCCCGCATGGCGTGCCATGATGCGCGGCGCGGGATCAACACCTTGCTGGTCGAAAAAATCAGCCGCGCCTCCGCCGACCAGCGAGCCGGCCGCGCCGGCCGCACCGCACCGGGACGCTGCGTGCGTTTGTGGATGCAGAAAGATCACGAGCAACGGGCGGCGTCCGAGTTGCCCGAGGTGAAGCGGCTTGATCTGGCCGAAGTCGTGCTTTCGCTCAAAGCCGCGGGGATCGTCGATTTGGAAAATTTCCGCTGGCTTGAGGCGCCGGAACCGCGCGCCCTGCAGTGTGCCGTCGAGTTGCTCGGGGACCTCGGGGCGCTCGATGCTGACGGCTGCCTGACTGGGTTGGGACGCCAGATGCTGGCCTTCCCGGTGCATCCGCGCTACGCGCGGCTGCTGCTCGAGGCGGAGAAGCTGGGTTGTGTCAAAGCAGCCTGCTTGCTCGCCGCGTTGACCCAAGGCCGGGGGCTGCTGGTCAAGAGCACTTCGCGCGAGATGGACAAGCGCCGCGATGAATTGCTGCGTGACGGGGCGGAGTCGGATGTTTTGGTCCAGCTCCGCGCCTTTTCCGTGGCGCGTAAATCGGATTTCGATCCGGTGCGCGGCCGGGCTCTCGGTATTCATATGCAGTCGGCGAGGCAGGCCTCCCAATTAGCCGACAAGTTTTCCGACATCGCGCATGGCGAGGGACTCAACCTGACCGACGAACCGCCCCCGGAGTATTCGATGGAAAAATGCATGCTGGCCGCATTTCCCGACCATCTGGCCAAGCGCCTCGATCGTGGCACCCTGCGTTGCGATCTGGTCCATGCCCGCCGCGGCACCTTGGCCCGCGAGAGCGTGGTGACGGGGGAACTTTTTGTCGCCGGCGAAATCACGGAAATCGGCGGACGCGAGGGGGACGTGCAGACCTTGCTCACGCTGGCCTCGCCGGTTTGCGAGGAATGGTTGCCGGAAATGTTTCCCGGAGAATTCCGCGATGAAACCGCGGCCGTTTTTGATCCGGTGACCCGGGGGATCACTGCCCGCCGGGTGACGACTTTCCGTGGTCTCGTCCTGCGCTCCGGACCCGGGGGCGCACCGGATCCGGCGGTCGCGGCGAAAATCTTCGCGGACAAGATTGCGGCCGGGGACTTGTCTTTGCCCCTTTGGAATGAAGCGACCGGGCAATGGATCGTACGGCTGAATTGCCTCGCCGAGTGGATGCCGGAACTGCAACTGCCGCCGATCGGGGACGGGGAAAAACGGTTTCTTTTCGAGCAGTTGGCCCAAGGGGTGACGAGCTACCGCGTGCTAAAGGACAAAGATCCCTGGCCGGTGCTCCGTGGATGGCTCTCCGCGGGTCAACTCGCCGCGCTCGAAGCGTATGCCCCGGACAAACTCAAACTGCCCGGCGGGCGTAATGCCCGGATGATTTACGCGGCGGGGCAGGCGCCGGTCATGGCCGCGCGCGTGCAGGACCTTTACGGCGTGGAGGCGCCGCTCACCGTGGCTGGCGGTCGTCTGCGGGTGAGAGTGGAGGTTCTGGCACCGAACCAGCGTCCGATTCAAGTAACCGACGACATGAGCAGCTTCTGGAAAAACACTTATCCGCAGATCCACTCAGAATATGCGCGGCGCTATCCAAAGCATGAGTGGAGGCCGTCAGCTTTTGGAAACTAAACCCATCGGCAAACCGGAAAGCCTTATTGAGCGGCCTGGCAACGGTTGACCCTGCCGAGCGGTCAGAAACTAAAAGTTGTGCCGAGAAAAAACCGGTTTTGGGAGTAGTCGTCGCGCAAGTTTTGGTCGGAGGAATACAGGCCGAACAGGCTCCCGCCGATGTTGAGCGACCAGACTTGGTTGACAATGAAGTTCAAATTCAGACCGGGGTTGAAAACTTCAGTTCTGTAGGTGGGGATGGTGCTATCCGGCTGATCGTATAAGTTGTTCTGGTAGTTGAAAAAGAGACTGCCGGTCAAGCGGCGTCCGAAGGCGTGAGAGAAAGTCAGACCACTGAGGAACTGCTGGTCTTGAGTGTAGCCCTGCTGGCTGGCCGCCGTGGTGCCGTAACGGGCAGTGAGGGTGACGATGGTCCGCGGGCGCAGCGAATAATTCAGCTCCAGCTGGCCGAACGGACCGAGATAAGTGGAGGTTTCCCCCGTACTTGGAACCTGGCTAAACCGTTGCTCGGCACCGAGTCGGAGGTTGAGCACAGAGCGCGGATTGAGGGTGTGATTGAAACCGAAGAGAAGAAAATTGCCGACACTGTCATAGCCATCAACCTCCAAGAAAGTACGCGTGTCAAACCGGTATTCGAAGACCAACGAAGTGGACGGCTTCCAAAGATACAAAAACTGCTGGTCAAAAGTGTTGTCGACGTAGCTGAAGTTTTGGCCTAGGGGTTGCAAGTAGTAATAAATTGTTGGTGAGTAACTTGTGATTGTCTCCAACTTGGGCAACCAACGGTAGCTGGCATTGAAGGAGGTGTTGTTGATCACATAGTTTCCAATGAAGTTGTTGGGCGCACCGACGATGGTGAGGCTCGGTTGCGAGGAGAGGGTCGTGTTGCTGTTGAAGGAAAGGTCAAGTCGCTCCGTGACCGCGTAGTCGACGTCGAGGATCAGTGCTCCATTGGGAAAGATGCCACCGTTCTGTAGCTGGCTGTTGTTGTAGTAGTAAGCCGCTCCCAGGTCGAAGCCGAAGACCAGGTCGAGGCGCGAGCCGCCGATGACCAGATTGACACCGCCTCCGATGTCGGTGTAAAGGCTTTCGACCACGTTATCTGGCGCGTAGGTCACATTGCTGTTGTAGCCCTGCTGCACCGTGAAGCTGTAGCGGAATTCTATCCCGCCGGAATCGAACCGCCCGCCGGCATCCACTTCTTGGGTTTCGCTCCCCGCCGTGCCCACCGTTTCGAAAGCGGCCTCAGCCTCTGCTTCCGTGATGACCTCCGGCTCGGACGCGGGGGAGGCCGGCGGCGGTTGCTCGACGCCAAAGGCCGTTTCGCCCAGTTCGGGCAAGGCCAAGTCGGAGGTACCGTCCTGGCCCACGGTGGTGGTCTCAACCGGGCCGGAGGTGGTAGGCGCTTGCTCGGTGAAGGTTTGGCCCGAGGCGGAGTCGCGGACCGGATAGGTCATGCGGAACTGCGGGGACTCCACCTCCGCTTCCGAGGCGGAATTCTCAGCTGCGGGCGGGCCCTCCTCGGCCAGAGCAGAGAACGACCCGGCCGCGACGGAGAGAACAGCGATGAGCAAAATGGAGCGGTGCAGGGACATCGGGAAACAAGAAACGACCGGAGCTTTTATCGGAAACACCCGTTGCCGAATAGGCTAAACACTCTGCGCCGACCTCGGCCGAGCGATGGTTAAACCCGGCGCATTACGGTGTCCTGGACGAAAAGTTGCCCGGTTTCGCGGTAGTCGAGCGTGTAATGGAGGCCCCGGCTTTCTTTGCGGCTGAGCGCACAATCGACGATGAGGGCGGCGACCGTGACCAAATTGCGCAGTTCGAGGAGATCGGTGGTGACTTTGAAATTCCAGTAGAATTCTTGGACCTCTTTTTGCAGGTTGCGCAGGCGGGTGGCGGCGCGCTGGAGGCGTTTGTCGGTGCGGACAATGCCGACGTAGTCCCACATCAGGCGGCGGATTTCATCCCAATTGTGGTAGATCACGACCAACTCGTCCACATCGACCACGCGGCCGGGCCGCCATTCGGGGAGTTGGATGGGATCGGTCGGTCGGTGGTTTTTCGTCGCTTTGAGAAAGGCCCGGTGGGCGAAGACGAGGGCTTCGAGCAGCGAATTGCTGGCCAGACGGTTGGCCCCGTGCAGTCCGGTGCAGGCCACCTCACCGATGGCAAAGAGGCCGCGCAGGGTGGTCTCGCCCCGGTCATTGGTTTTCACGCCACCGCACTGGTAGTGGGCGGCGGGCACCACGGGGATGGGTTGGGTGGTGATGTCGATGCCGAGGGCGGCGCAGGTTTCGTAGATTTTGGGGAAACGTTCACGAAGGAATTCGCGCGGCTGGTGCGTGATGTCGAGGAAAACGCATTTCGCGCCGGTGCGCTTCATTTCGGCGTCGATGGCGCGGGCCACGATGTCGCGTGGGGCGAGATCTTTCAGCGCATGATAACCCGGCATGAATGCCGTGCCCTGCCCGTCGACCAGGCGCGCGCCTTCCCCCCGCACGGCTTCGCTGATGAGGAAGGACTTGGCCTCGGGATGAAAAAGGCAGGTCGGGTGGAACTGGATGAATTCCATGTTGCTGACCGCTGCGCCGGCCCGCCACGCCATGGCCACTCCGTCGCCGGAGGCGATGTCGGGATTGGTGGTGTAAAGGTAGACTTTGCCGCAGCCTCCGGTGGCCAGCACGATGCGGTCGCTGCGCAGGGTGAGAACCTCGCCGGATTTTTCGTCGAGGACGTAGACCCCGACCACCCGGTCCTCGGTGGCGTAGCCGAGCTTGCCGGTGGTGATCAGGTCGATGGCCATGTGGTCCTCGAGGACGTTGATGGAGGGATGATGCTCGACCGCGGCAACGAGGGTTTTTTCGATTTCCAGACCCGTGAAGTCATGGGCGTGCAGGATGCGGCGCTTGGAATGCCCGCCCTCGCGTCCGAGGTCGAGCTCCGTGCCCCCTTCAGGTTTTTCCCGCAGGTCGAAGGACATGCCGAGTGCGACCAACTCCTTGATGCGGTCGGGACCCTCGCGGACAACGAGGTTGACGATATCCTCGTGGCAGAGGCCTGCACCCGCCTCGAGGGTGTCCTTGGTGTGCAGATCGAAGGAGTCTTCCGGACTGCTCACGCAGGCCACCCCGCCTTGAGCCCACGCGGTGTTGGTCGTGGCTTTGGCCCGTTTGGTCACCACGGCCACCGTGCCGTGGGTGGCGGCCTTGAGGGCGTAGGTCAGGCCGGCGATGCCCGAGCCGAGGACGATGTGGTCAAATTTTTCCATGCCGCGCCGCGAGGCGCACGTTGTCGATGAGTCGTGTTTCGCCGATTTTCACCGCGGCGGCAAGCACGGCGGGGCGGTCGAGCGTTTGCAAGGAAGCCAGCGTTTCGGCATCGACCACCTCGACATACTCGGGCACGGATCCGGTCCCTTGGGTGATGAGCGCGGTGGCCGTGGCAATCGCTTCCTGCGGCGAACTCTTTTCCGCCGCCGTGCGGAGGGCGGCAGGGAAAGCTGCGGCGCGGCGGCGTTCTTCCGGCGCGAGGTAGCGGTTGCGCGAACTCAGGGCGAGGCCGTCCGTCTCGCGCACCGTGGGACAGCCGATAATTTCCAAGCCGGGGAAAAGGTCGCGGGCCATGCGGCGGACGACGGCCAACTGCTGGAAATCCTTCTCGCCGAAAATGGCGGCGTCCGGGCGGGTCAGATGGAAAAGTTTGGCCACCACGGTGCAAACTCCACGGAAGTGGCCGGGCCGGCGGGCCCCGCACAGCCCGCGCGAGAGCACTGTTTCCTCCACGAAGGTCGAGTTGCCGGGCGGATACATCTCCGGCACGGAGGGAGCGAACACGGCGTCGGCACCATGCGCGTGGCACCGCGCGTGGTCGGCCTCGAACGGGCGCGGGTATTTGTCCAAATCTTCGTGGGGGGCGAACTGGGTCGGGTTGACAAAGATGCTGACCATGACCGTACCACCTTCGCTGGCCCGGTTCCGCGCGGCATCAATCAGGGCGGCGTGGCCTTTGTGCAGCGCGCCCATGGTCGGGACGAGGACAACAGGCGAAGGGGCGCTGGCGCGGAAAGAAACCAATTCCGCCAGCGTGCCGAGGGTGCGCATGGGTTGCGCCCGGCGGTCAGTTACCGGCCGGCGCGGCAGCGGGAGCTTCGGTCGTTTCGACAACGACTTCTTCAATCGACACCGGATCGGTGGTCACCACGGTGGGAGCTGCGGCGGTTTCGGGTGTTGTCGCGGCGGCGGGCTCTGCTGCGGCCGGCGCGACCGCTTGGGGCACGGGCTGGCCGAGGAGTTCTTTCTGGATGGTCGTTTCGCCGGTGCCACGTTTGGCATAAATGATGGCCAACAGGAGGGTGAGGGCGAAGAAGACGATACCGAGCCAAACCGTGAATTTTTGCAGCACATGCGTGGTTTGCGCACCGAAAATGTTGTCCGTCATTCCCCCCCCGAAGGCGGCACCGAGCCCCTCATTCTTCGGGCGCTGCATGAGGACGACCCCGACCATGAGAACGCAGGCCAGCACGTGAAAGGCGATGAGGATGGGAATTAAAACCGACATGAACCGTGCAAATTGGCAGTAGCCGGCCCGGATGTAAAGACGTTACCGGCCGCAGGGGTTGGTTCGCCCGCCTCGGGTCGGGCCTGGGTCGGCCGGAGGTGCAAAGCAGGCGTGAAATGGTTTCCGCGTTGATCTTTTCTGGTGGAATGCCCTAAATCTCGGTCTGTGAACGTCTCTGATCTGAGGGAAATCCTGCAATACGTCCCGCGGTTCCGCGAAAAGATTTTCGTGGTATCTATCGACGGCGAAATTGCCGCTTCGCCCAATTTTGCCAATATTCTGCTCGATCTGGCCGTGCTGCGTTCGCTGAGCATCCGGGTTGTGCTGGTGCACGGCGCGAGCCTTCAGGTGCAGGAGGCGGCCGAACGCGCCGGGACCAAAGCGAGTAACACGGACGGCACCGGCATCACGGACGAGGCCACGCTGGAGTTAAGCATTGGTGCGGCCATGCGGTTGACCCATGAAATCCTCGAAGGTTTGGCCTCCGTCGATTTGCGGGCCGCCTACGCCAACGCGGTCATTGCGCACCCTGCCGGCATTCTCGGCGGAGTCGACCAAGGCCACACCGGGCGGATCGAGCGGGTCGACGTCAAGTGCCTCCACATGCTGCTGCACGAGGGCATTATTCCCGTGGTGCCGCCGCTCGGCTTTGATGGCGAGGGACACACCTACCGGGTCAATTCCGACCATGCGGCGGCGGAACTCGCCGAGGCCCTCCATGCGGCCAAGGTGGTTTATTTGTCGGCCGACGCCAAATTGCCCGGTGGCGCGTCCTTGCCGCGGCAACTGGGCATCGCGGAGGCCGAGGAGTTGTTGAAAAAGAGGAAGAACGGCGAGGCGCCGAATCTTTATTCGAAGGTCGACTATGGTGCGAAGGCTTGCCGGCAGGGTGTGTCGCGGATCCACATCCTGGATGGCACAGTCGACGAGGCTTTGCTCGACGAGGTGTTCAGCAACGAGGGGATCGGGACCATGATCTACTCGAATGAATACCAGCAAATCCGGAAAATTTTCAAAAAAGACGTGAGGGCCGTGATGTCGCTTATCCGGCAATCGATGGACAGCGAGGAACTTGTGCGGCGGACACGGGCCGACATTCTCGAGCAGATGCAGGATTTTTGGGTGCTGGAAATCGACGGCAAGGTAATGGGCTGCGTCGCGCTGCACGTCTCTCCGGCCGAGGGTTGCGGCGAACTCGCCTGTCTTTACGTGCAGAAGGAGCACGAGAACGAGGGGCACGGACGGAAGCTGATGGCTTTCGTCGACAACCTCGCGCGGGAAAAAGGCGTCCGGCAATTGTACGCCCTCAGCACGCAGGCATACAAATATCTGCAAATCAAAGGCGGCTTCCGCGAGTCCTCGCCGGACATCATGCCCGCGGCGCGTCGCATGCAGTACGACGCCGACGGCCGGCAGTCCAAGGTCCTGGTCAAGGATCTGGCCTGAGGTGCCCGGCATGGAAGGCGTCCACACCCATTTTCTGTGGATCGATTGGGTGGTGCTGGCGGTTTATTTGCTGCTGACCACGTGGATCGGCCACGCGCTGCGCGGCAAACAGTCGACCATGCAGGATTTTTTCCTCGCCGGCCGCTCCCTGCCCTGGCCCGCGGTGAGCGGTTCGATTGTTGCCACGGAAATCAGCGCGATCACCTTCGTTGGCGTGCCGGGCATAGTTTTCGCCGCGGGTGGCGACTTCACCTACCTGCAGTGGGGGATCGGTTCCGTACTGGCGCGGTTCATTGTGGGTATCTGGTTTGTCAAAGTCTTCTACGAGCGCGGCATCTTCAGTCCCTACGACTACATGCAGGCGCGCCTCGGCGCGGGCGCGCGCGTCTTGACCACCTCGCTCTTTTTCGTCGGGTCGATCCTCGGGCAAGGCGTGCGTCTGCTTGTCACCGCACTCATCTTGTGGACGGTCACCGGCCTGGCTTTCGAATGGTGCATTGTCATCATCGGAATCTTCGCCATCGGATGGACGCTGATGGGGGGAATGACCACGGTGATTTGGACCGATGTGATCCAGTTCTTCGTCTTCATTGGCGGTGGGTTGCTCGCCTTCATCCTGCTCATGGCGGGCATCGATGGCGGCTTCGCGGCGTTCGTTGCCGAGGCGGGGGCGGCCGGCAAGTTGCGCTTGCTCGACCTTTCGACCAATCCCGATGTGCAGTTCACTTTGTGGGTCGGATTGCTCGCCATGCCGTTCCAGAATGTGGCCGCCTTCGGGACCGACCAACTCAACGCGCAGCGCATGTTCTGCTGCCGCAATGCGGCGGATGCTTCCAAGGCGATCATTGCCAGCAGCATCTCCCTCCTGGTCACCGTGCTCATGCTGGCGGTCGGCGCGGCGCTCTTTGTCTACTACCAGCAGCGCCCGCCGACCCCCGGCGAGGCAGCGCTCTTTGCCAAGGACACCGACTCGGTTTTTCCCGTCTGGATCACCACGGTCATTCCGCCGGGCTTGAGCGGGCTCATTCTCGCGGGGGCGTTTGCCGCCGCGATTTCGAGTTTGGATTCGGCCTTGGCGGCCTTGTCGCAGACCTCGATGGCCCTGTGGCATGGCAAGGATGGACTCGAGGCCGCCGACCAGAAGCACCTGCTCAAGCAATCGCGCTTCGCCGTGGTCGGGTGGGGGATCGCACTCATTCTTGTCGCCATCGGATTGCAAGCGGTGCGCGGGCAGATCAATCTACTTTCGCTCGCCTTCGGCATGGTCGCCTACACCTACGGGCCGATGTTGGCGGCCTTCCTCCTCGCTTTGAGTCCGCTCCGGCGCGATATCCGCGGCCTCATCATCGGCACGGTCATTTCCGTCCTGCTCGTGCTGTGGGTGCGTCCGGATCTTTACAACATTCTCGCCGCGTTGGGCGCGATCACGACCGAACAAGCCGCCGCATGGCGCCCGAAAATCAATTTTGCTTGGCTTTATCCCATCACTTGTTTGCTCACCCTGGCCTGCGGTATTGCTCTCGGTCGGAAAAATCAAACCCCGCGCGTGACGTAGCGAGGTCAAGTGATTTTGAGAAAAAGTTTACCAGCGCTGCAAAAGTCTTGAGCGCGAATTTTACGACCGATACGCTGCGTCTGTGCCGCCGAGAGAAATTCAGGAAGCCTGTGAACAACTTGTGAATACATGTCATGCGGTTTTCGGCCTCCGGCTCCAGTCGAATAGTCTCATGTTGCTTTCACCTTACCTGCGGTCCTCTTACTTGACCCGAGGATGCGGAGGAGGGGAATGCAGCGTGGGCCGGATTTAACAGAACAACTTCATGCCCCGCCCCCTTTCCCCGCGCTCCAAAAGCCGCCTCCGCCCAGTCGCCCCGGCCCGCTCCAGCCGCTCTTTGTCCGCTCCCGCTTCCGGCGCCCCGCCCGCCACGGTGAATAACTCTGTCCCCGACGCAGGTCTGGAAGTCCTCTGGACTCAGATTTCATCGGCCTTGAGGGCGGAATTGGGGGAGGGAGTTTACGACCGGTGGTTTGCCACCTTGCGCTTGGCCGAGGCCGATGCGCGCGAGATCACCCTGGTTATTCCGAACAGCATTTACCAGGTTTGGATCGAGAGCAATTACGGCTCGCAGTTGCAGGCTTCGTTGATGACCGTTTTCGGGGCCAAACGGAAGATTACCTTCCGGGTCGAAAACGGCCACGTCAGTGAGCCTGTTGTTCCCGCCGAAGCCATCGAGCCCGAAGAACCGGCGGAAGCAGCCGGAGCTGCCGGCGTCAGGGGGCTCAATCCCCATTACGTCTTTGATACCTTCGTGGTCGGAGTCAACAGTGAATTCGCCCACGCTGCCTGCCTGGCCGTGGCCAAATCCCCGGCCCGCACCTACAATCCACTCTTCATTCACGGCGGGGTCGGTCTCGGCAAGACCCATCTCTTGCAGGCCATCGGCCATCACTTGGCGGCCTTGCGCCGCGGCACCAAGGTGGCCTACGTGCGCAGCGAAACGTTCACCAACGAATTCATCAACGCCATCCAGACGAATTCCCTGGTCAAATTCCGTCGCCGCTACCGCCAAGCCGACATCCTGCTCATCGACGACATCCAGTTCCTGGCCGGCAAGGAGCGCTCGCAGGAGGAATTTTTTCACACTTTCAATTCGCTCTTCGAGGGCCGCAAACAGATCGTTCTTTCCAGCGACCAACCGCCCAGCGAGATCTCCCAATTGGAGCAGCGCCTTGTTTCACGCTTCGAGTGGGGCCTCACCGCCGAACTCCAACCGCCGGACATGGAAACGCGTCTCGCTATTTTGCGCAAAAAGGCGGCCGGCCTGGAGGTCAGTCTGCCGGCCCATGTCCTCGAATACCTCGCCCACCGCATCAAGTCGAACGTCCGCCGCCTTGAGGGTGCGCTGCTCCGCGTGGCATCTTTTTCGTCCCTCAGCGGACGTCCCCTGACCGACGAGTCGATCGAGCACGTCTTGCGCGACATCCTGCAAGAGGAGGCCCGCCGTGCGGTTTCCATCGACCAAGTCCAGCGCAAGGTCGCCGAGCATTACGATGTCCGCCTGGCCGACATGACGAGCAAACGCCGTCCGGCCAACATTGCCTTCCCGCGGCAGGTGGCCATGTTCATTTCCCGCCGGCTGACCAAATCCTCCCTCCAGGATATTGGCGAGGCTTTCGGCGGTCGGGACCATGGCACCGTAATCCACGCTTGCAAGACGGTGCAGGGGCGCATGGACAAGGAAGAGAACCTGCGCCAGGTTGTCCGCTTCCTCCAAACCGCCCTGCAAAGGTAAAGAAGGCTTTGACAGCCGCGGTTTATTTTCGGACATAAAACACCTCCGACTGCGTTCTGTGCAGTCACCCACACGAGCCAACATGAAATTCAACATCTCGCAGGAGGCCTTCGCCGAGGGACTGCAAAACGCGGTCAGCGCAGTCAACTCGCGCAGCACGCTACCCATTCTCTCCAATGTCCTGCTCCAAGCTTCCAACGGTGAACTTATCCTCACCGCAACCGACCTCGACTTCACGGTCCGGACCAAGGCCGAAGCCAAAGTGGGCAAATCGGGGTCAACCACCTTGCCAGCCCGGCGCTTGAGCACCTTGGTCAAGGATCTCACCAAGACCGATATCGAGGTCGAGGTGGACGGCAAAAACATGGCCACCATGAAAAGCGGGGCCGGCGTTTACAAAATCTTCGGCCTGCCCGAGGCCGAGTTCCCCGGTCTTCCCGCCTTCGAAGGGGCCGTCGAATTCAAGCTCAAGGCGTCCGATCTCAAAGACGGTCTGCGCAAAACGCATTACGCCATTTCCCTCGACGAAACCCGCTACGTGCTCAACGGCATCTTTTTCTCTTTCAAAGGCGACAAGCTCACCCTCGTGGCGACCGATGGCCGCCGTCTTGCCTTGGCCGAAGTCAACGACCTGGAAATTCCCCCCAGCCAGGAACGGGAATTCATCGTCCGGACCAAAGCGGTCACCGAATTGATGCGTGCCCTCAAGGACGATGGCGAGGTCACGGTGCGCATCTCGCAGAACATGGTGCAGTTCGACTGCGGTCCGACCACCTTGATTTCCAAACTGGTCGAAGGCAACTACCCGAATTACCTCCAAGTCATCCCGACCAAAGTCAACGAACGCGTCACGGTCGAGCGCGAGACCCTGCTCAACGCGGTCCGCCGCGTCTCCCTCCTCAACACCGAAAAAACCGCTTCCGTCCGCCTCAATTTCACCAAAGGCAAAATCGAGATCACCTCGAACACCCCGGAGGTGGGCGAGGCCCGCGAGGAAATGGCGGTCAACTACAAGGGCAAAGACATCTCGATCGCTTTCAACCCCGAATTCCTCATGGCCCCGCTGCGCTATCTCGGCGAGGACGAAGTTCATTTCGAGCTCATCGACGACATCAGCCCCGGCGTGATCAAGATCAACGCCCCCTTCGTCTATGTGCTCATGCCCATGCGGGTCGGGGCCTGACCTCGCCTCGCTGTGCTTCGGAGCCTCTTTGCCACCACGACTCTGCTTGTCGTTGCCGTGGGACAGGCCGCGGCCTCCAGCGGGATCAAAATCACCGACGCCGAAGCCGACCGTATCGGCCAGAAAATCTGGCGCAATGAATGCGCGGGTACCCGCGACGGCCTCACCGCTTGGAACATGGGCGAAAACTTCCCGTCCCTCGGCATCGGTCACTTCATTTGGTATCCTCAAGGCAAGCGCGGCCCTTTCAAAGAAAGCTTCCCGGCCCTCAAAGACTACCTCCAAGCCCAAGGGGTCAAACTCCCCGATTGGCTCGCGTCGGCTAAAGCCTGTCCCTGGCCGGACCGCACTAAGTTCATGGCCGATTTCCGCTCGAAGCGCATGGAGGAGCTTCGCTCGCTCCTCGCCTCGACGGTCGGTTGGCAAGCCCGCTTTGCCGCCCTCCGCCTGGAAGGCGCGTTGCCGCAGATGCTCGCCGCCGCGCCGGCATCCGAGCGCGAAAAAATCCGCCGCAATTTTTATCGTGTGGCCAATGCTCCCGGCGGGATCTACCCGCTCATGGACTACGTCAACTTCAAAGGCGAGGGGACCTCGCCAACCGAACGCTACCAAGGTGAAGGCTGGGGCCTGCTCCAAGTGCTGGCCGGCATGTCCGAGACCGGTTCCCCCCCCGCCGCGTTTTCCCGAAGTGCCGACCGCGTCCTGACCCGCCGCGTCGAACTATCGCCTCCCGGCCGCGGTGAAAAACGCTGGCTGCCCGGCTGGCGCAACCGCGTTGCCACTTACGTGCTGTGACTGCCGGATGACTTTTTTGATTTGAGCGGCGGCCTCCCTGCGGAGCAGGACAAGAGTCTCCGGGTGGCGACGCCAATTTTCTTCACTGGCCGGAGGCGGGGCCGCCCTTCCCTTTTTTCCCTGCGCAACCGGGTCTCCCGCGGTTACCATTCTTTCATGCCCTCCGTCACCCGCGACCAAGTCATCGAAGTCCTCGAGCGCATCGCCCTCTTGCTCGAAGTGCAGGGCGAAAACCCCTTCAAGATCCGCGCCTACCACAATGGCGCGCGCGCCCTCGAAATGCTCGAAGACGACCTCGGCACGCTGGTCCGCGAAGATAAATTGAAAGGCATCCCGGGTATCGGTGAGGCCCTCCGCGAAAAGATCTCGACCCTCGTCACCACCGGAAAGCTTCCCTACTATAACGAACTCGTCGCCAAGTTCCCCCCGGAGTTATTCGAACTTTTCGACGTCCCCGGCCTTGGTCCGAAAAAAATCAAGGCTCTCTACGAAAAACTCCAAGTCGCGTCGCTCGCCGATTTGCAAAAAGCCTGCCAGGACAACAAGGTCGCCGGCCTCGACGGCTTCGGGGCCAAAACCCAGGAGAAAATCCTCCATGGCCTCGGGATGCTCAAGCAGGGGGCCGGACGTCACCTCGTTTCCGTCGCTGCCCACGCTTCGTCCACCTTGCTCGACGACCTGCGGACGCACCCGGAGACCATCCGCCTTTCCGCCGGCGGCAGCACCCGCCGCCGCAATGAGACGGTTCACGATATCGACATCATCGTCTCAACCAAGAACCCCGCCGCCATCTCCCGCGCTTTCCGCGAACACCCGCTGGTCGAAAGCGTCCTCGCCGCGGGCGAGACCAAGTCGAGTGTTATGCTCAAGAACGGACTTCAGGCGGACCTCCGTGTCGTGACCGATGAGGAATACCCGTTCGCCCTCATGTATTTCACCGGGAGCAAGGAGCACAACATCGTGCTGCGCGGACTGGCCCAGGACCGCGGTTGGACCCTCAACGAATACCGTCTTGCCCCGGTCAAGAAGGACGCACCGGAAATCCCCGCGATTCACGAAGAGCGCGACATCTACGAGTTATTCGGCTTCGACTACATCGAACCTGAACTCCGTGAGAACCGCGGCGAATTCGAAGCAGCCGCGCAACACAAGCTTCCCGACCTGGTCAAACTCGAGCAACTCAAAGGCACCTTCCATAACCACACCCGCGCCAGCGACGGACGCGCCACCCTGGCCGAAATGGCCGCTGCCGCGCAAGAACTTGGCTTGGAATACCTTGGCATTGCCGACCACAGCAAAGCCTCCTTCCAAGCCAACGGGCTCGACGCCGCCCGCCTCGAAAAGCAGACCGCCGATATCGCCGCACTCAACAAAGACTTCCAAGGCTTCCGCCTCTTCAGCGGCACCGAGTGCGACATCCTCAAAGATGGCGGGCTCGATTTTCCTGACTCCGTCCTCTCCCCACTCGATTACGTGGTGGCCAGCGTCCATTCGTCCTTCACCCTCGGTGAAGCCGAAATGACCAAGCGGCTCATCCGCGCAATGGAAAATCCCCACGTGACCATGCTCGGCCACTTGACCGGACGCATCTTGCTCAAACGCGAATCTTATGCGGTCAATGTCCCCGCTGTCCTCGATGCCGCCGCGGCCACCGGCACCTTCCTCGAACTCAACGCCGACCCGCACCGACTTGACATGGATTGGCGTTGGTGGCGGTTGGCCAAGGAAAAAGGCGTCCGGTGTGTGATCAATCCCGACGCCCACGCCACCGAGGGCCTGCAAAATCTCTACTTCGGCATTGGTGCCGCGCGCAAAGGTTGGCTAACCAAGAATGACGTGGTCAATTGCCTCCCACTGGGAAAAATCATCGCTGTCCTGGCCGAGAAAAAGAGCCGGATATGAGCAAAAAGGACACCGTTTCTAATTTGGATCTCTGGCTCAAGCACACCCGCGCACTGCTCGAAAAATCCCTCCGCGCCTCGATCCCCTCGGCCGCGACGAAACCTGCCATCATCCACCGCGCTCTGCGCTACAGTCTGCTCTCCGGCGGCAAACGTCTCCGCCCGTTGCTTTGCTGCGCCGCCTCCGAGGCCTGCGGCGGCACGACGCGCGCCGCACTTCCTGCCGCCTGCGCCGTCGAAATGGTCCACGCCTACTCCCTGATCCACGATGACCTCCCGTGCATGGACAACGACGACCTCCGTCGCGGCAAACCGACCTCGCACAAAATGTTCGGGGAGGGGATAGCAGTCCTGGCCGGCGATGCCTTGCTGACCGGGGCCTTTGCCGTTCTCGCCACGGCTCATCCGCGCGCCCGTTACACCGCGTCCGATCTCGTCACCGAATTGGCCGGTGCCGCGGGCTCTCGCGGACTCATCGCCGGACAAGTTGCCGATCTGCAAGCGGAAGGACGCCAGCCGTCCGAGCCCGTGCTTTATTTCATCCACGCCGCAAAAACCGGCATGCTCGTGCGCGCGTCACTCAAGCTGGGGGCAATGTCCGCCGGCGGAACCAAAGCGCAAGTCGCGGCCCTCGACCGCTTTGGGTTCGCTCTCGGTATCGCCTTTCAAATCCAGGACGACATCCTCGACGCAACCCAAAGCGCCAAAAAGCTCGGTAAGACGGCGGGTAAAGATGCCGCGGCCGGCAAGATGACCTTCCCCGCACTTTTCGGTTTGGAAAAATCCCGCCTTCTCGCGGAGCAATGGACCTCCGAGGCGATTGTCTCGCTGAAAACCTTCGGGCCCCGCGGCGCAACCTTGCATCATCTGGCTCTGCGCCTCTTGCAGCGCGACTCCTGATCCTTGCAGCGGGGTCTGTCACCGCCGCGGCAAATCGTCACCAAAAACGAACCCCGAAAAGAATAAAGCCCTTCGGCTTGCCTTCGTCATCCGGATCCCAAGACACCAGGTAGCGTCCGTCGCCGTAGCCTTTAGCCGCGGCCGGGTTGATCAGCTGCCACGGTTGCTTCATCTGAAAGGCCGCCGCGACCACCCCTTCAACGGTGGAATCGGGGTCCAGTGGTGAGACGGCCCGCGGGGCGGGTTCCTCCACCGCGCGGCGCGGTTGGCGAGGAGCGACGAAATCTTGCGCCAAGGACGAACCGGCGACCAGCAGGCCTGTGGCCATGAGCAAATGACGTCGCATCACTGACCTTTAGGCTCCGGCACCGCCCCGGGCAACCCTGAAAATCGCTCTCGCTTTGATTGTCCCTCGGCGGAATTATGCCAGATTGATGGATCATTTGTCCAAAGCACGCCGTGTCATCGGCATCGAGGCGGACGAATTGCGCCGTCTGGCCGAGAACCTCGACGGCCACGCCTTCAGCCGGGCGATCGAAACCCTCAAAGCGTGTGTCGACCATCGCGGCAAAATCGTGGTTTGCGGCGTGGGCAAGTCCGGCCACATCGGCGACAAAATCGCCGCCACCCTAACCAGCACGGGCGCCACCGCGGTGGTCCTCAACTCCCTCAATGCCCTCCACGGCGACCTCGGCCTGGTCTCCGACGGCGACGTTATCCTTGCTTTCAGCTACGGCGGGGAAACGGCGGAACTCCTCAACATCCTGCCGCCTCTGGCCCGTTTCGAGGTCAAACTCATTGCCGTGACCGGCCGCCCCGACTCCACCCTGGGCCAAGTTGCCGACGTCGTGCTGGATGTCGCGGTCAGCCAGGAAGCTTGCCCGCTTCATCTCGCGCCCACTTCCAGCACCACGGCCATGCTCGCGCTCGGTGATGCCCTGGCCATGGTTCTGCTTGAGGCGCGAGGGTTCCAGCAGGACGACTTCGCCCGCTTCCATCCGGGCGGAAGTCTGGGCCGGGTTTTGCTGACCAAAGTCAACCAGATCATGCGCAAAGCGACCCAGCTTGCGGTGGCCGGTCCCGACGCCACCGTGCTCGAGGTGCTTAAAAAAATGACCCAATGCCGCACCGGTGCCGCGGCCATCGTCGATGCGGATGGCAAATTGTGCGGGGTTTTCACCCACGGAGATCTGGCGCGACATTACCAAGCGGATACCGATCTGGGGGCCCTGCCGGTCGGTCAATTCATGACGGCAAGCCCTGTCACGGTCCGCGGCGACAAGCTTGCCGCCGAGGCGCTGCACGTGCTAAAGACCCACCGGATCGATGATCTGATCGTGGTAGACGAAGACAACCGCCCGGTCGGCATCATCGATTCGCAGGACCTCTCTCGCCTCCAAGGTGTCTGACCTGCGGCACCGCGACCTCATCCCGATTATTTTATGCCCGCAGCCAACGATCTCCGCAAAGGAATGGCCATCAAATACAACAACGACACGTATGTTGTGCTCGAAGTCACCCACCGCACCCCCGGCAACCTCCGCGCCTTCGTCCAAGCCATCATCCGCAGTATCAAAAACGGCAAGTCGAGCGATGTCCGCTTCAGTTCGACCGAGAAAATCGAACTTGTCGACCTCCAGCGCCGTCCTCTTGAATTCAGCTACAAGGATCATCAGGGCTACCATTTCATGGACCCCGAGTCCTACGAGACCGTCGAATTGGATGAAGTCCTCCTTACCGGAGCCAAAGATTATCTGGTCGAAAATCTCCGGGTCGAAGTTCTCTACGCCGAAGGCAAAGCGGTGGAAGTCGAAGTCCCCGCGTCGGTCATCATGAAAGTCATCGAGTCCCCCGAAGGCCTCCGCGGTGACACGGCGAGCAATGTGCAAAAGCCGGCCACTCTCGAGTCCGGACTGATCGTCAATGTCCCGCTCTTCATCAAAGAAGGCGAGATGATCAAAATCGACACGCGCAACGGGGCCTACATGGGCCGCGCCTGACGCCCCGCCCGATGGCCAAGCGCGCCCACCGCCGCAAAGTCGCCGCGAAGGGCCAGCGTCTCAACACCTCGTTCGCCGCCCCCGCCGAAGCCGCGCTCGTCGTGCCCGTGCGCTGGGTGAAATTTGTCGTCGGGCTTTTTCTCCTCCCGCTTTGCTACATCCTGACGGCCGCGTTTTTCAGCGCACTTCTCGATGCGTTGACTTCCCAGGCACCCGGACGCCCCCATTTCTGGGCCACGGCGGAGTTCTGGTTCTTTTCGCTCGGGCTGGTCTGCTGGCTCATCGCTTGTTTCGGATTGCCCAAGCCCCTCATCGTCTACGTCTACGGCCACGAATTGACCCATGCCATCACGGTCAAACTGATGGGTGGACGGGTTTCCGATTTCAGCGTCAGCCGCGACGGGGGCTACATCGTGTCCTCCAAAATCAACACGTGGATCGCGCTCGCCCCGTATTTCGTCCCCATTTACAGCGTCGGCGTCATTCTCCTCTACGGATTGGTCTCCCTGCTCTACGACCTCCAGCCCCATGCCGAGCTGGCCACCGGGATTCTTTACGGCTTGCTCGGTTTCACCTGGGCCTTCCATGCGACCTTTACCCTTTCCATGATTCCCCGTGGCCAGACCGATCTGGCCTACGGCGGCACCTTTTTTTCCCTTACCATCATCTATTTGATGAACCTGCTCGTTCTCTCCCTGCTCCTCATTCTCGCCACCCCCTACGTCAGCTTCCGCAGCTTCGGCCGCGAACTCCTCGCCCACGCCGCCATCTTTGCCAGTGAAGCCATCCGCTTTTTGGAACTGATGATTCGCGCCGCGGGGTTCTGAAAAGTGAAAGAGCTTTCCCCATCGCTTCCTCTTTTGTTTGCAAATGCCATTTGCCGTTTGCGGACGGTTCGCCGTTTGGCAAGTGCCGCTTGGAGCGTCATGGCGGCCCGTTGGAAAAGTTTGCCTGCTCGAGATTTCTTGCCGTCATTGGCTGCTGGTTTGTCCGTCCTCATGAACTACACTGGAGGCGTGCCGATTTCTTTATCTTCACCCCTCAGGTCGCGCTTATGCTCATGCCGTTGATTGCAGGCTCAAGCAGGAGGGGACTGGTTAGCCCGGATGATTGTACTACCACGAAGGATCCTTGATGCGTGCCGAGTTAGCACTGTATGCCCGTGCAGAGCACGCCGAGGGGCCCAGTTGGGACCGTCAAAGTGCTCGTCTGTGGTGGGTCGACATCACCGGACAGCGGGTGCATTGCTTTGACCCGGTATCCGGCGCCGACTGCTCATGGAATGTCGGTCGGGACACAGGAGCCGTCATTCTTACAACCAGCGGTGCCGTTCTGCTCGCAGTGCCGAACGGCTTGGTCAAGTTTGACCCCGTCACCGGCACTGTGGGCGAACTTATCGCTGTCGAAGCCGAATTGCCGGGGAACAGGTTGAACGATGCCAAGGTCGACTCCACTGGCCGGCTCTGGGTTGGCACGATGCCTTATGATAAGCGGCCCGGGGTCGGCGGACTGTACTCCATAGACTCCAAGCGTGAAGTTGTGTCCCAAATGAGGGATCTAACGATCGTGAATGGTCCAGCCTTTGATGATGCTCTCTCTCGGCTTTATGTGGCCGACACGTCGGCGGGCTTGGTTTACGCCGCGGATTTTGACCTCCATTCGGGGACGATTGGCGCCCGCAGGGTGTTTGTCGATTTATCCGGGGCAGGCTATTGGCCCGATGGCATGACGGTGGATAATGAAGGGCGTCTGTGGGTCGCGGTTGGATGTGACAGTTCAGTCCACTGCTATTCCCCGGACGCGGCACTCTTGGAACGCATTGAACTGCCGGTGTCTAATCCCACGAGCGTGTGTTTTGGTGGTGAACAGGGATCGACACTCTTCATCACCACGTCGTGGTATGACATTAGCCATGCGGCGCGGCTAGAACAGCCGCTTGCCGGAAGTATTTTTACTGCGCAGCCCGGTGCCGTCGGCGCACCAGCTTACCGATACGCCGACCAAGTCAAGGCGCGCGGCTAAAGCGTTAGCGGAGCCCGCGTCACGCTCGTGGCGTCGTCGCGACTCCTTGCCGCTTCGCTCGCGGAGTCGAAGCAAAGAGTGATCTTGCAGAGGCAGTTCGCCCGCCTTTGCGGAAGGTGTGAGGGTTTTGACTTGGTGTCCTGGTGCTTGGCCAGCAGATCTCTTGAGCAAGGTCGGGTTTCACCCTTGGCTCTAGGTGAGCCTGCGATTTGGCTCGGCTGGGGTGGCGCGCTGGCCGGTGCCGTCTAATGCCTCGGATTGCTCCCCTGCGTGCAGCTAGTCGTTGAAAGCAGAAGCGGTGAGGACGACGCTTCTACTTTCGAAACACTCCATCTTCTGCTTTCCTTCCCCTATGGCAAAAACGGTCTGGCACAAGATCAAGGATTACACGGATCTGAAGTTGGAAAAGACAGCGGACGGGATCGCCAAGATCACGATCAACCGACCTGAGGTGCGCAACGCGTTTCGACCGCAGACGGTCGAGGAAATGAAAGACGCCTTCGACCATTGCCGTGACGATGCCTCAATCGGCGTGGTCATCCTGACCGGTGAGGGGGACCAAGCCTTCTGCTCCGGCGGCGACCAGAAAGTGCGCGGCGACGGCGGCTATGTCGGGACCGATGGCGTTCCGCGCCTCAATATCCTCGATGTGCAAAAACAAATCCGCAGCCTGCCCAAGCCGGTCATTGCCATGGTCGCCGGCTATGCCATCGGCGGCGGCCACGTGCTGCATGTGGTTTGCGATCTGACCATCGCGGCGGACAACGCGCGCTTCGGTCAGACCGGTCCGCGCGTCGGGTCCTTCGATGGAGGGCTTGGCTCGAGCTATCTCTCGCGCATTGTCGGGCAGAAAAAGGCGCGGGAAATCTGGTTTCTTTGCCGTCAATACGACGCGCAGCAGGCGCTCGACATGGGATTGGTCAATACCGTCGTGCCGCTGGCCGAGCTCGAGTCCGAAACGATCAAGTGGTGCCGCGAAATCCTCGAGCTTTCGCCCATGGCCTTGCGGTGTCTCAAGGCGGCGCTCAATGCCGACTGCGACGGGCAGATCGGTCTGCTCGATATGGCCGGTAATGCCACCTTGCTTTACTACCTGAGCGAAGAAGCCAAGGAAGGGAAGCAGGCCTTCATCGAAAAGCGGAAACCCGACTTCTCGAAGTTTCCCCGACTCCCCTGAAGATAAATCCAGCTACGGATGAAGAAGATAAACAGCTTGGATGAGCCTTTTTGCGCCGGTGATCACCGGCGAAAAAAATATCCCCTTTAATCCTCTGCTATCCGTGGCCCTGCCTTTTGGTTAGACTTTTCTTATGTCCAGCAGCACCGGCCAACTTTTTCGCATCGCCACGTGGGGGGAATCCCATGGCGGCGGAGTCGGAGTGGTCATCGACGGCTGCCTGCCGCAACTCGCTCTGACCGAAGCCGACATCCAAAAAGAACTCGATCGCCGGCGTCCGGGGCAAAGCGACATCGTCACCCCGCGCAAAGAAGCGGACCGCTGCGAAATTTTGTCCGGCGTCTTCCAAGGCAAGACTTTGGGTACCCCGATCGCCATTCTGGTCCGCAACGAGGACGCGCGACCGGAGGCCTACAGCGAAATGGAGACGGCCTTCCGTCCGTCGCACGCCGATTTCACCTATGAGGCCAAATACGGGATCCGCAACTGGCAGGGCGGGGGACGCGCCTCGGCCCGTGAAACCATCGGGCGGGTTGCCGCTGGCGTGGTAGCACGAAAGGTGCTTGAAGCGCTCCACCCGGGCATCAATGTGCTGGCGTGGGTCAGCCGCGTGCACCAGATCGATTCGCAAGTCGATCCCGCCAGCGTCGCGGCCGAAGCGATCGAAGCCAATGCGGTCCGTTGTCCCGATGCGGCCGCGGCGGAAAAGATGATCGCCCGGATCAAAGAAGCGCGCTCGAAGGGCGATTCGGTCGGCGGGCTCATCGAATGCGTGGTGCGCCAATGCCCGCCGGGGCTCGGTGAACCGGCTTTCGACAAACTGGAGGCCGATCTGGCCAAAGCCATGCTTAGCCTGCCCGCGACCAAGGGATTTGAAATCGGCTCGGGTTTCGAGGGAAGCAAGCTGACCGGACTCGAGCACAACGATGCCTTTGAAATGCGCGAGGGACGCACCCGCACGGTGACCAACCGGTCAGGGGGGGTGCAGGGCGGGATCAGCAATGGCGAAGACATCACTTTCCGGGTGGCGTTCAAACCGACAGCCACCATTGCCAGCGCCCAGCAGACGGTCACCGCCTCCGGCGAAAACACGGAGTTGGCCGCCCGCGGACGCCACGATCCCTGCGTCATCCCCCGCGCCGTGCCCATTGTGGAAGCGATGGTCTGGCTCGTGTTGGCCGATCACGCCCTGCGGCAGCGGGCGCAGGGAGCGGTATGAGCTACGCGAAATTTGTAGCGGCGGTCTATGACCGTCGGAAGATTACGGCACGAGGGCACCGAAGCTCATAGAGCGCCGCTTCAAGATAAGCGAAAAACCGCCATGCCCACTTCCTCTTGGCTCTGGCTCGCGGCCGGGCTTTATTTGCTTTTCGAAATCTGGCGCGGTTGGCGGCGCGGGGTGGTGCGGCATGGGGTGAGTGTTTTTGCCCTGCTCGTCGCGGGCGGTATCGGGTGGATCTTTGCCTGGATGACCGGAATGATTTCGGACCGCATTGTGCCGCTGCCGCCTCCCGGCGGACGGCTTCTTTTCGGCCTCGCGGCGGGGTTGGCGTTTTACCTCGCGGCGGTCGTGCTTTCGTCGTTGCTCTTCAAAAAGACGTCACAGCAAAGTGCCGGGATGGTGCGGCTTTTTTACGGGGCGGGCGGGGGACTCTTCGGGCTGGTCTTCGGGCTGCTCATTCTCTGGGGCGGGATTTCCATGTTCCGCACGCTGGGGGCGGTGGCCGAGGCGCGGCAAACGGCTCCGGGTGACGCGCAGTTCGTCGCGATCAAGGAATCTCTTGAGGAGGGAGCGACCGGTGGTCTGGTCGACAAAGTAGATATTGTGCCGGCCAATATCTACGGGCTGGTCACCGAACTCATGCGCGTGACGCAATCGCCGGAGGCCACGGCGCGGTTTTTTGCCTATCCGGGAACGCAGGATCTCCTCAGGCAATCAAAGCTGGTCGAATTCTTCACCGATCCTTCCGTGGCGGGCGCGGCGGCCGAGGGGAACTATCTTGCCTTGCTGACCAATCCGAAGCTGGCCGAAGTGGCCTCCGATCCCGCGGTGCAAGAGACCTTCAAGAACTTCGAATTGCAAAAAGCACTCGACTATGCCCTGCAGGAATCGGCACCTTCGCCGGTTCCCACGCCATGAGTCAGGACTACATTGCCACCATCGGACTCGAGGTCCACGTGCAGCTGAAAACGCGGAGCAAAATGTTCTGCGCCTGCCCGGTCGAATACGGCGCCACACCGAACACCCATACTTGTCCGACCTGTCTGGGTTTGCCCGGGGCCTTGCCGGTCATGAACGAAGAGGCACTCAAGCTGACCATCCTGACCGGTCTCATGCTCGGTTGCAAAATTGCCGAGGTCTGCAAGTTCGACCGCAAGAGCTACTACTACCCGGACATGCCGAAGAACTACCAGATCTCGCAATACGACATGCCGCTCTGCCTCGGCGGCGGCGTGCCCTTGCACGATCTGGCCTACCCGAAGGACGCGCAAAAGAGCATTGGGACGAAGGACAAAGTGGTCCGCTTGACCCGCATTCACCTCGAGGAGGACGTGGCCAAAAGCTTCCACCTGGAAAATGCTTCCGGCATCGATTTCAACCGCGCGGGCACGCCGCTCATGGAGATTGTTTCGGAGGCGGAGATTGCCAATCCCGAGGAAGCCTTCGCTTATCTGACCTCACTCAAACAGCATTTGGAATACGCCGGTGTTTCGGATGCAGACATGGAAAAGGGGCAGATGCGCTGCGACGTCAATGTGTCCGTGCGTCCCGCCGGCACGGAGAAATGGGGCACCAAGATCGAGCTGAAGAATTTGAACACGATCAGCGGAGTTCGCCGTGCTTTGGCCTACGAGATCGATCGTCAGAGCGAGGTCCTCCGTGGTGGAGGATCGTTGCAGCAGGAAACGCGGCGCTGGGATGACGACTTGGGCCAGACGCAGCTCATGCGCATCAAGGAGTCGGCCCACGATTACCGCTACTTCCCCGATCCGGATCTGATGCCGGTCAAAACGGAAAAACTCCTCGTCGCCGCGAAGGAACTGCTGCCCGAGTTGCCGGCCGAGAAGCGCGCGCGCTATGAAAAGGATTTCGGGGTGAGCGAATACGATGCCGCCGTGCTGGCCGACAACCCCGATTTGGGCACCTACTTCGAGCAGGCCGCGGCGGGTTCCCCGCGCGGCAAGCAGATCGCCAACTGGATCCTCAACGATTTGCAGAGTGCCCTTTCCGCGGCAGGCCAGGCGATCACCGCTTGTCCGGTCAAGCCCGCGCAACTCGATGGACTGGTCGAGCTGCTGGCCGGCGGGCAAATCAACGGCAAGCAGGCCAAGGAGGTCTTCGCCGAGATGTTGACCACCGGGCGTGACGCGGTGGTCATTGTGGAGGAGAAGGGGCTCAAGCAGGAGAGCGACGCCGGGGCGATCGGTGCCCTCTGCGACGAAGTGATCGGAGCCAACCCGCAATCGGTGGAAGACTTCAAAGCCGGTAAAGCCGCCGCATTGAACTTTCTCAAAGGGCAGGTGATGAAGCTGTCCAGGGGCAAAGCGAATCCCGTCATGGTGGGGGATCTTCTCGCGCAAAAACTGTCATGAGTTTTACCGCTCGCTGGTTTCTCGGTTTTGGCATTTTTCTTATCTTTTGCGGGGTGGCCGGTTATCTCTCCAATCCGGCTGGTGCCAAGACTGCGCTGATCTCGGGCGGAACTTTCGGAGGGCTCTCCGCGCTCTGGGGTGTGCTCATGCTCAAAGGATTTGCGTGGGCCAAGCTTGCCGCATGGGTCAGCACGCTGCTCCTTGTCGCCGCCTTTACCTGGCGTTCGGTCGTCGGGTGGATGGCTTACGCGGCGGGAGAACCCAAGCTCTTCGCCGCATCTTTGATCACGCTGATGCTGGCCGCTTCGCTTGTTTCGCTCGCCGTGCTCGCCCGGCGGGCAGCTTAGGTTTTGGTCTCGTAGCAGGTTTGCCCGCTGACGGACACAAGTCGCGCACTTCGCACTGCAGGCAGTCGGGCTTGCGGGCCGGGCAACGGCGGCGTCCGTGCCAGATGAGGAGATGGCTCCAGAGAGTCCAGGTGTCTTGGGGGATTTGTTTGAGGAGATCTTTTTCGATTTTGACCGGATCAGTGTGCTTGGTCAGTCCGAGGCGTTTGCTCAGGCGGGCGACGTGGGTGTCGACCACAATGCCGGCTTCGATGCCGTAGGCGTTGCCGAGGACGACGTTGGCGGTTTTGCGTCCGACCCCGGGGAGGTGAGTGAGGGGCGCGAGCTCGCGGGGGACGTTGCCCTGATGGTCTTGGACGAGGGATTTTGCCGCCGCGATGAGGTTTTTCGCCTTGTTGCGGAAGAAGCCGGTGGATCGGACGAGGTCTTCGACGTCTTCCTGCCGGGCGGCGGCGAGAGATTCAGCGTCGGGGTATTTTTTGAAGAGGGCGGGTGTCACCAGGTTGACCCGCACGTCGGTGCATTGGGCCGAGAGAATGGTGGCGACGAGAAGTTGGAAGGCGCCTTGGTGGTCCAGCTCGCAGTGGGCGTCGGGGTAGGTGGTGCGCAGTTTCTGCAGAACGGCGGCAGCCCGCGCGGGCTTTTTCATGCTATGGCCCGCCGAGGGTGTTGAGACGTTCCCGGGCCTTGGGGGCGAATTCGGAGTCGGGGAATTTTTCGGCCAGCTCTTGGTAAGCGCGGACAACTTGGGCTTTCTGCTTGGTCGCTTTTTCGGGGTCGCTGGCTTGGAGTTCGGCGACTTGCAGTTCGAGGAGTTGCCCGCCTTCCCAAAGGCCGGTGGCGGCGGCCTCGGGCACGCCCTCGTAGAAGGCGGAGATCTTGATGAAGTAGTCGATGGCGGCGTCGCGCTCACCTTTGTCCTTTTGAATAAAGCCACCGAGAAGCATGGCGTTGGCGCGCAGTTCGGTCGGGGCGTTGGGCGCGCGGATGATCTGGGTGAGGAGGACGATGGCTTCGTCGCCTTTGCCTTGTTCCTTTAGGAAGGCGGCGATGCCGTAGTTGGCTTCGAGCACCTTGGGTGACCACGGGTAGAGGGACTTCAATTTTTCGAAGAGCGCGCCGGCTCCGGTGACGTCTTTCTGCTCCTGCGCCACGCGGCCGAGACCGAAGATGGAAATGGCTTGGGCTTCCTGGATGGCGGGCGGCGCGGCGTTGGGTTCCTGTCCCGCGGGGTTCGGGTAATCGACGGCGATTTTTTCGAAGACGGCTTGGGCTTCGTCGGGTTTACCGTTCCCGAGGAGGGCGAGTCCGTAAAGGTCGAGGTCGGACGGCGCGTAGACCAGCGAGGGATCGTAGGCTTTGTTCATTTCCTCCAGCGCGCGGGCCGGGTCGGTCTGGCTGATGAAGGCAGCGCGGGCGAAGAGGATTTTACTTTTTGCGCTGTCGGGCGATGAGGCGGCGAGGTCCTCGAAATATTTTTCCACCCCGGCGGCATCGAGGAGTCCGGGGGAGACTTCGGCCTGCTTGGCGGCGAGGAGGGAGCGGAGTCCGAGTCCGAGCTGGGCGCTGTCCGGGTAGGTTGCGGTCATTTTTTCCGCGGCGGCGACGGACGCGGCCATGGAAGCTTTCCATTTTTCCTGCTCTTCTGGAGTGAGTGCACCGTAGCGTCCGAGTCTCTCCGCGGCGGCGCGGTGAAGGTCGGCGATCTTGAGCATGGCCTCGGGCGCTTTCGGAGCGGTGGCGTATTTCTCGGCGAAAGTTTGGTAGGCGGCGACGGCGGCCTCGAGGTTGCCGCGGTTGGTTTCGGTCTGGCCGATGCTGTCGAAGGCGAAGAAGACTTTATCGTCCTCGGGGTATTTGCCGACGAACTCGGTCATGAGCCGCACGACTTCGTCGGCGTTCTGCGCGGCGCCGGCGAGCTGGGCGCGCTGGAAGTAGGTGAAGGGTGCGGGCTGGCTCTGGGGGAATTTTTCGGCGATCTCGGCCATGGTGGCCACGGCCTCCTCATTGCGTCCGAGGGCCAGTTTGGCCGCGGCGGCGGAATACATGGCACTGGGGGTGAGCTGGGTCTGGGGGTATTTGAGGACGAAGGCGTCGATGAGAGGGAGGGATCCTGCGTTGTCGCCCTTCTGCTGGGTGCCGACCGCGACCCAGAATTCGGCTTCCTCGACCTGCGTGGCTTGGGGGAATTTGGCCACGAGTTCCTGGTAGGCGGCGATGGCGTCATCCCATTTGCCCTGTTCTTTGAAGACATTGCCAATGCCGAGTTGGGCGACGGCGCCGACTTCGGGCGGAGGATTGGTGGCGAGGAAGTCGCGGTAGGTTTTCAAGGCGCCGTCGAAATCGCCCTGCTGGGCGCGCGCGGTGGCTTCATTGACCACGGAGAGTCCGAGGAGCGGGCTTTTCGGATAAATCTCGGCCGCCTCCCGGAAATATTGTGCGGCTTTCTCCGGATTGCGGGCGGCCGGGTCCGGATGGGCAAGGAAGAGGTTGCCGAGGGCGATGGGGAGGTTGGCGGCGATCGGATCACCTTTGTGCGCGCGCTGGAAAGCGTCGTAGCGGGTCACGGCGGGATCGGCGGCGTTCTGCACCGCGTAGGTCATGGCGAGGAAGTAGAGGTTGCGCTTTTTGTCCTCGTCGTCGGTCAGGAGCGGTTCGATGTGGGCGAGGACGACGCGCGATTCGTCGTATTGTCCGGCCTGGAAGTAGCTCTCGCCGATTTTTTGCAAGGCGGTGACGGTTTGGTCGGGGCGGGACTGCAATTCGGCGAGTTTGCGGCGGTCGCGCTCGGCTTGTCGGTCGATGCGTTTGAGTTCCGCGGTGTTGCGCGCGGCGAGGGCGGTACGGCGCAGGGCGGGGATGCGGTCGATTTTTTTCTGCTGGAGGGCGACGATGGTTTCCTTGGGCAAGATGCCGCGGAAGGCGTTGCGGGCCTGCTCGAGCAGGGCGGGCTTGCGATCGGCGGGGGCGAAGGCAGCTTCGTTGAGGAGGATTTCGCCGAGTTGGAATTGCGCGGCGTTGACCAGGGCGAGGTCGGTTTTTTTCTCGATGATGGCGCGGAGGAGTCCAGCCGACTTGGTGTAGAGGGCGAAAGCGGCCTGCTGGTCGGCGCCTTCCACTCCGAGCATTTTGCTGGCCTCGGTGGCGAAGATGAGCGCGAGGAGGTTCTGGCTGTCGAGGATCCCCGGGCTGTTGGGGAAGCGTTTGAGGTTGGTTTCAAGCGCGGTTTGGGCCGGGGCATAGTCGCCGACTTGAAACGAGGCGATGGCGCTGCCGTAGAAGGCGGATTCCACCTCGGAGGATTGAGGATATTTTTCGATGAAGGCGGCGAATTGTTTCACCGCTTCCTCGTAGTTGGTCTTGCGCGCCGGGTCGTCCGCTTTGAGCGAGGCGGCCAATGCGGAAAGAGCCTGCGGTTGGAGCAAAGCCGCGAGTTCACTCAATTCCGCTCCGGCCGGAGGACCGGTGAGAAACTTTCCGAGGACATCGAGACTCTTTTGGTTTTCCCCACTGAGGTAATAGGAGAAGGCGAGTTGGACTTGGGCGTTAGGGACCACGGGGGAGGTGGGGTAGTCGCGGAGGAGTGTCTCGTAAGCTTCGGCCGCGGCAGGGTAATCGCCATTGGTATAA
>JAQBWH010000021.1 GCA_027624625.1 Verrucomicrobiota bacterium
CGCGGTGTGTGCTGGGAGTAAGTGGGTTTGCGAAGGCTATGAACTTTGGCAGGCAGGCCAGAGGTCAGAAAGCCACGGATGGAAGAGGATGACAGAAGATAGTGTTCGCGCCGCTGACACGGCGCAAACACAGTTTCCGGACCGAAGCTTTGAGCGGGGCGCGTGTCAGCGCGCCCCGCTCTATCCTCTGCAATCTTCTTCCATCCGTGGCCTGTTCTTCTTCGTTTTCAACAGAGTAACTCCCGCAAGTTAGTCGGGAGGCAAAGGCCCAGCCCTGCCGCTCGATCCATAGTCGAATAGCAAAAGGCAGGATTGCCGTTGCCACGGGATTCAGCGGATGGCCCAGCGGAGTTTGGCGGAGGTGGAGCGGGGGTTGTCGTGGCGCTCCTCCGGAGAGGCGCGGATGACCCGGCGGGCGAGTTCGCGGTAAAGACCTTCGTGCTGGGCGGTCTGGAAGGCTTTTTTGATGCGCCGGTCTTCGCCGGAATGAAACGACAGGATGGCGATGCGGCCGCCGGGGTTAAGGCACTGCGGCAAGACGCGCAGGAGGGTGTCGAGGGCGGTGAACTCTTCGTTGATTTCGATACGGATCGCTTGGAAAACGCGGCGCACGGAGAGTTCGCGTTCCTCTTCAGCGTTGGCGGGGAGCGCGCGACGAATCGCGGCGGTGAGTTCCATGGTGGTGGCAAAATTCCGACCGGCGAGGTGGTGAGCGATGGGAGCGGCGTGTGGTTCGTCGGAGTTGGCCAGGAGAAGAGAAGTGAGTTTCTGCGGGGAAACTTTTTGCAACCAATGCGCGGCCGAGATCCCGCGCGAGGGATTCATGCGCATGTCGAGTGGACCTTCGTTTTTGAGCGAAAAGCCGCGGTCCGGATTGTCGAGTTGCATGGAGGAAGCTCCGAGGTCGGCCAGAATGAGGTCGGCCCCGCGGTGACCGCATCGGGCCAAAGCGGCGGGGAGTCCGGCAAAGTTTGACTTCGCCACGGTGAGCTGGCCGGAGTTGTGGCCGGCTTGGCGCAAGCGTTGTTCGGCGCGTGGTAGTTCCAGGGGATCAATATCCAAGGCGAGGAGGTGGCCGTCGGGTGCAATCTTTTCAAGGATGGCTTGGGCATGGCCGCCGTAACCGAGGGTGCAGTCGACGGCGAAGTCGCCGGGCCGGGGATGAAGCACTTCAAGAGCTTCCGCCACCATGATCGGGACGTGCGACCCGGCGGGAGTTTTGCCGGCGGCGAGAACTTTAGCCACGGTCTCGGGGTGGTGGTCCGGGTCGAGTTCTTTGTATTTGTCCTCGAAACGGCGCGGATTTTTCCCGGGGTAGCGGGGACGGCGGCGGTGTTCCATCGTCTCGGGAGGGGCGATTAAGTCGGCACGCCGCGGTGACCAAACGCCCGTGGTCTCTGGCCCGAGGCCGTCATCGGGCGGGAACCGATACCGTGCCGACTTGGGCGGAGAGGTTGTTCCATTCCTCGTTGGCCAACTCGAGTTCCTCGGTGAGGTCGGCCAGTTCGCGGTGGAGGGGGAAGGCGCTGGCGTCGTTGGCCGCCGTTTCGAGAATGGTGGCGAGTTCGCGTTGGCGGGCTTCCAGGGTGATGATGCGATGTTCGAGCTTGTGTTGGTTGGTTTCGGTCTGACGGAGGACTGCGGCGGCCGCCTTGCGGGCTTCGGATTCGGCGCGGCGTTGTTGCTTGAGTTCTTTCAGCCCGAGTTTCGGTTTGTCGGCCGGCACAACGGCTTTTTCGGCCGGGCGGTGATTATGCAGGGAGGCGACGAGGCCGCCGCGCGCGGTGGTGGCGCCGGATTTTTCGAGGTAGTAATCGTAGTCGCCCGCGTAGGGCGTGAGGCGGCCGGCGTTGATGTGGAGAACCGTGGTGGCGAGGGAGCGGATGAAGTGGACGTCGTGGCTGACAAAGATGAGTGTGCCCTCGTACGGAGCAAGGGCGCCGACTAGAGCGTTGATGCTGGCCATGTCAAGGTGGGTGGTGGGCTCGTCGAGGAGGAGAAGATTCGGGGGCTGGAGGAGGAGTTTGACCAGAGCGAGGCGGCTTTTTTCGCCCCCGCTGAGGATGCCGACATTTTTGAAGACGTCATCACCACGGAAGAGGAAGGAGCCGAGGACGGTGCGGACGGATTGCTCGCTCACCCCGCTGGCGCCGTCCATCGCTTCGTCAAGCACGGTGCGGCGGATGTCGAGCGTGTCGGTGCGATGCTGCGCGAAGTAGCCGACGTTGACGTTGTGTCCTTCGGTGCGGGTGCCGGCGGCCAGCGGAAGGAGGCCGGCGAGAATTTTGAGCAAGGTGGATTTGCCCGCGCCATTGGGCCCGACCAGGACGGTGCGTTGCCCGCGTTCGATCGTGAGGTTGAGGTCTTCGTAGACGAGGTGTTCGCCGTAAGCTTGGCGGACGTGTTCGAGCACCATGGTGCGCTGTCCGCCGCGGGGCGGTTGGGGGAAGCGGAATTTGACCGTGGCTTCGGCGTTCTCGGGCGGCGGAAGGCGCTTGATGCGGGCCAATTGCTTGATCCGCTCTTGGGCCTGGGCTGCCTTGCTCGCTTTGGCGCGGAAGCGGTTGATGAAGTCTTGGAGGTGCTCGATCTCGCGTTGCTGGTTTTTGTAAGCGGCAAGGTATTGCTCGTCGCGGGCCTTTTTCTCGATGAGGTAGTCGTCGTAGTTGCCGCGATAACGATGAAGATGTTGCCGCGCGATTTCCACCATGCAGTCGCAGATGGTATTGAGGAAGGCGCGGTCATGGGAAATGACGAGGAGCGCGCCGGAGTAGGCGGCGAGATGGCTCTGGAACCAGCCGAGTGTTTCGAGGTCAAGGTGGTTGGTCGGCTCATCGAGCATGAGAAGATCGGGTTCCATGACGAGGAGACGGGCGAGGTGGGCGCGCATGATCCATCCGCCGCTCATGGTGCGGGCGGGAACGTGGAAGTCGGTCTCGCGGAAGGCGAGGCCGGCGAGAATGCGTTTGGCTTTGGCCTCGAGGTTGTAGCCGTCGTGCTCGACGAAGGTGGCGATGGCTTCGTGATGTTCGGCCGAGTCTTCGCTCGGGAAGGCGCGCAGGGTGGCGTAGGCCTCGGTCATGGCCGCGGACGTGCTGGTGGCGAGCTGGAGCACGGTTTCCTCGCCAGAGGGGGCACTTTCCTGGGGGAGGAAGCCGACGGTGCGTCCGCGCTGGAGATTGACCGTGCCTTCGTCGGGGGAGTTGTCGCCGAGGACGAGGGAGAAGAGGGTGGATTTTCCGGCGCCGTTGGGGCCGATCAGTCCGATGCGGTCCCCCGGATTGATTTGCAGCGAGGCGTCGGCAAAGAGGGTGCGGCCGCCGAAGGATTTGGTGACTTGTGAAATGGTGAGCATGGGCGCGAGCGGGAGAAGGTAGGGCGGATCGGTCTTGCCGACAAGGTTCGCGCTGGCCGAACGGAGGTGGCGTTATCGCGCACCTCCGCCGGCGCGGGCCTGACCTGGGCCGGAGGGTTTGGTGATCAGGGTGCGAGGCCGCACTCGGCGCAAGGAGCGGCGGGGAGACGAGGCACGATACCGGCATTCGAGATGATGCGCTGGCCCGCGCGGGATCGGACGAAACGAACAAATTTCTTGGCTGCGGCGGAGGTGCCGCGCTCCAAGGAGTCTAGGTACAGCGGGGCGGTGGCGTTGCTCAGAGCGAGGGCAGCAGGGAGGAAAAGCGGCACAATATTTATCCGGGTGGGGCGGCCAGCCGTTTTTGTTTTCGCTTGAGAAGCAGCATGGCGAATCCGCCGATGAGAGCGAAGCTGATCATGACCGGATACCAACCGGCCCAACCGTAGCGCTCGAGGACGATGGCCGTGATGAAAAGGCAGAGCGCGGAGCCATAATATTGGAAAGAATCGATGACCCCGGCGGCAAAGCCGGCCATTTTTTTGCCGCCAATGTCCATCGGTGCGGCGGCGCCGACGATGGAGTGGGTGGAGTTAACGGTGAGCGAGGTCAGGATGAGGAACATACTGCCGAGAAAAATGCCGAGGGGGCCGGGTTGGATGAAGCCGGCGAGCATGACGATGGCTGCGGCGGTCAGGACGACGGCCTCGGTGAAGTAGAGGAACATGGCGACCGGGGAGCGGTGGCCTTTAAAAAATTTGTCGCTGACAAAGCCGGCGGCGATTGAGCCGACCACGGCGGCAAGGGTCATGAGGTTCATGGTGACCATCACGGCGAGCGGTTTGGCCCGCCAATCGATCCCGAGTTGCTCGGTGAAGAACATGACGGAGAGTTGGTCCGAGCTGTGTCGCACCGCACCGGTCGAGGCGTAGGCGATGGCGTAGAACCAGACGAGTGGATGGGTAAAGATGGTGGTGAAAGACTCTTTGAGGGTGACGGTCGTGCCGGCCGTATTGTCGAGTTCGTCTTCGATCACATTGGGATAACCGGCGGCGGCCGGTTCCTCTTTGACTGCGAAGAACAAGAAGAGCGCCGCGGCCACCGTGACGAAGGGCGGGACGATGAAGAGGACGCGCCAGTCGCCGGGGGCGACGACCCAGGTGCCGATGGCCCAGAAGGTGAGGGCGAAGCCGGCGAGGAGGAAAGGGGCCAGCGTGTTGATCGCGAACTGACCCAATTGGATCATGATGCCGAAGATGCCGGAAAAAGTGCCGCGTTCGGTGCGGCGGAACCACGCGGCATTGATTTTGATCATGCCGGGTGCGCCGTAGGACTGGAACCAGCCGTTGAGCAGGGCGATCAGAGCGAAGGTGGAGAACGTGCCGACGAAGGACGAGAAGCCGAAGATGAAGTTGCAGACGATGGTGCCGGCGGCGCCGATGAGCATGGACCACTTTCCGCCGATGCGGTCGGTGAAAAGTCCGTTGACCAGTTGGCCGGTGCCGTAGGCGAGTGACCAAACAACCCAGAGCATGGCGAGGTCGCTGGCCTTGAAGCCGAATTCCTCATTCATTCCGGGGCCGGCAAAACGGAAATTGTAGCGGCACATGTAGTAGGAGGCATACATGAGCCCGAGGGCACCCCAATTCAGACCGCGACGGGCGCGGAAGCCCGGAGGGTAGTGAGCGGCGATTGGCATGGGAACGGCGGAGAACAACGGTCACAAGGAGGTTTGCCGCCGGGGTGGTGGGGGTCAATCCATAAGACGGGATAGGCCAATGGCCCGCCACGGACAGACCGCCGCGATGCGCTCCGGGTTAAGCCGTGCGGCAGGCGGCGGTCCAAAAGGTGTCGCCGAATTCCGCTTTGGCTTCCGCGGCCAGTTGGCCGGCACCGCGCGGGTCGCGGAGGATGGCAAAAATGGAGGATCCGGAACCGGTCATAGCCGCGGCGGCGACGAGGGACCGCTCCAGCAGCCACTCTTTGACCGCGGCGAGGATGACGTACTTGGCGAAAACCGGGCGCTCCAAGTCATTGAAGATTTCGATGCCGTCATGGATTTGCGGCGCGGTCCATCGCTCCGGACAGGACACCTTCTTCGACCATTCCCGGTAAGCCCACGCGGTTTCCACCGCGAATGGCGGTTTGATCAGGAGCAGGTCGAGCGGTCGGCGGAGCGGCCGGGTTTCGAGCCTTTCCCCGCGTCCGCGCGCCATGGCAGGTTCCCCGCGGATAAAGAAGGGGACATCGGATCCAAGATGCGCGGCCATTTTTTCCAGTCCCGGTCGGTCGAGCGGCTGGCCTGATTGATCATTGAGCGCTTTAAGCACGGCGGCGGCGTCGCTGCTGCCCCCGCCAAGGCCGGCACCATGGGGAAGGTGTTTCTGCAGTTCGATGCACACACCACCGCGGCTTTTGGTTTGCCGCAAAAAAAGCTCGGCCGCTTTCCAAGCAAGATTGCCGGAACCGCCGTCCAACTCGGGGTCACTGCAGGTCAGGGTGATCGCGGGGTCAGCGGTGAGCACGACGCGCAATTCGTCGGCCAGCGAGACTGGCACCATCCATGTTTCGAGATCGTGGTAACCCGTGGCCTCGTTGCGTCCGAGTACGCGAAGGTTAAGGTTTATCTTGGCCGGGGCGACGATTGGCATGCGGGCCCATAATCCACGGGGGAACGAGTGGCGGCCAAGCGGAAATCGCCGCGGCCTGCAAAGAGCGGTCTCTCGGCAAAGCGCTTGCCGCGGTCGACCGGATCGGCGGGGCGGGCGGGGTTTTACCGGGCGGGGACAACGGGATGACGATTCCCGGGATCAGAGTGGCCGATCCTGGGGAGGGTTTTGCCCGGCTTACGGGGGTGAGTGATACTCGATAAAATTCAGAACCTGACTAAGTTTAGTTCATAGAGGTGCTCAACATAGACCAAGCCAAGACCCATTTGTCGCGGCTCATTGAGGAGGTGATGGAAGGCGGGACGGTTGTGGTGGCCAAGGCCGGCAAGCCGATGGTCCAACTGGTGCCGGTGGCCGCGGCGGGCGGTGCCCGCCCGCTCGGCCTTCTTGCCGGTCCGGCCAAAGAGTCCGCCGATTGCTGGTCTCCCGATCAAAAAGTGGAGCAGTGGTTTTACGGCGAGGAGAAGGTCGGGGCGCCACGGGTTGCGGAGTAAGTGGGCGAGGCTGTTGCTCGAATCCCACGCCCTGCTTCGGGCTTTGACCGCTCCGGAAAGATTGTCCGCCATCGCCGCGCACGAGGTCAGTTCTGCGGCGAACACAGTCTGATTTAGTCCGGCCTTGGTCTGGGAACTGGAGATCAAGCGCGCCCAAGGCAAGCTCGAACAGCCGGACATTTGGCTCGACGCCTGAAGATGCTCAGTCGCGGAAGTTGGTGTAGTCCAGCACGACACCAAAATCTTTGGTCCGGAGGGCGGTGATGGCTTCTTGCAAGTCGTCTCGCTTTTTGCCGGTGACGCGGATTTGGCGGTCTTGCAGCGTTGATTGGATCTTCAATCCGGAAGATTTGAGAAACTTGGAAATTTCCTTCGCTTTGTCCCCTTCCAGTCCCTGCTTGAAAACGAACAACTGCCGGGCGTGGCCGAGGGGGGAGATGTCGGGATCCTTTTGCTCGACGTTGCGCAGGTCGATATTGCGTTTGGCCAGTTTGTTCACCGCGATTTCGCGGAGACCCTTGAGGCGGGAGGCATCTTCGGCCGTGAGGCGCAGGTTGCCGTCCTTTTCGATTTCGAGTTTGGCCTCGGAGCCTTTGAAGTCGAACCGGCTGGCCAACTCGCGGCGGGCTTGGTCGATGGCGTTGAGGATTTCCTGACGATCCAATTCGGAGACGATGTCGAAGGTGGGCATGTGGTTCTGTTGATGGTGGGGGCGGCAGGACTCGAACCTGCAACCAAGCGATTATGAGCCGCCTGCTCTGACCGTTGAGCTACACCCCCAATGGAGGGGTAAGGATGATGGTGGAAACGGGAAACTTGAAGAAAAATGCGCGGGGCGGAAGTCAGTGTTTTTTGCGGTGCGCCTCGGCCCCGTGCAAGGCATGACGGGCCGCACCAAGGAGCGCGGCGCGATCGTTGAGGATGACGCGCAAGGGAATCTTTTGCATGAAATCTCCGAATCGCCCCTTGGCGAAAAGTGCCTTGAGCAACTGGGGGCGCTGAAGGAGCGGGAGAATTTTCGTGGCGATGCCTCCGCCGATGAAAACCCCACCGGTCGCCATGGTTTTCAAGGCGAGGTTGCCGGCCTCGGCACCAAGGATGGAGCAAAAGACATCCAGGGTCTGCACACAGAGCGGACACGATACTTCCAGAGCGGCGATCGAGATGATCGAGCCGGCATCTCCAGTTTTGAGGGCCTCGGCGATGGCGGGTGTCTCCGGGACGTGGCCTCTGTCCCGCAGGAATCGGTAGATATTGGGAATACCCATGCTCCCGCTTAAAACGCGTTCACAGCTTACGTGGTCGTAGGGCTCGAGGAGGTATTGGAGCAGCCCGATTTGGAGTTCCGTACGCGGGGCGAAGTCGCCATGCCCTCCCTCGCAAGCAAATGGAATGTGCTTGCGGCCGTCCCAGAAAATGCCCGCCTCGCCGAGTCCGGTCCCCGGTGAGATAACCGCCATGTTGCCCGAAGCGTCAGGGCTGCCCTCGTGCAGCACGGCAAAATCGGCGGGGGCCAGCTCGCCAATGCCATAGGCATTAGCCACCAGGTCGTTGATCAGAAAGGTGGCGCGGAAACCGAACCTCGCGCAGAGGGCTTTGGAATCGACCTCCCAAGGCAGATTGACCAGCTTCACACGATGGCCCCCGACGGGACCGGGCAGGCCGAAGCACGCGTAATCCACCGGCACCTGCTCGTCCGCTAGAAATTCCGCTACGATATGCTCGAGGCTGGAGGCGGATTGGCTTGAAAATCTGGCCGCCCGCTGGAGGAGAAGAGGAGCCGCGGCATCGCTTCCGCCGGCCCGGAAAATACCGAGCCAAGTTTTCGTTCCGCCGACGTCCCCGCCGAAAATAACCGGGCCGTCGCCCTCGGGGAGTGGCCGCATGGGATGCGGCTCGTCCTGCTCGGGGGTGGCTGCTCTGCGGTCAGCGGACATGGCGGCAGTGAATCAAGCCGGATTTTCCCAATGGCGTCCGTCGTGCTCGAGCAGTCGATCGGCCGAAGCCGGGCCCCAGGTGCCGGCTGCGTAGTCTGGAAAGTCGCGTGGGGGGAGGGCGCCCCACACGTCGAGGATGGGGTTCACGATGCGCCAAGAAGCATCGACGCTGTCTTCGCGGTGGAAGAGGGTCATGTCTCCAATCATGCAATCATGCAGGAGCGTCTCGTACCCGGTGCTGGCCGAACGTTTGCCGAATTGGTCATAATTGAAGTCGAGAGGAACGGTGTCCACCACGACGGCCGGCCCCGGGTTTTTGACCCGCATCATGATGGTGATACTTTCCGCGGGTTGGATGTTAAGGATGAGGGTGTTAGGACCCGCTTGGGTGCGGACCTTTTCGCCGAAAAGCATGAGGGGGGTGCGCTTGAAGCGGATGACCACTTGGGTGAAATGTTTGGCCAGATGCTTGCCGGTCCGCAGGTAAAAGGGAACATCGGCCCAGCGCCAGTTGTCGACCATGAGACGTAGGGCGGCGTAAGTTTCGGTGTTGGAATTGGGATCGACGTTAGCTTCGGTGCGATAGGCGGGAACCTTCTGCCCGTCGACCATCCCCGCGCCGTACTGGCCGCGCACGCAGTTTTCGATGACTTCTTCAGGCTCCATCGGGCGGATGGAATCGAGAACTTTTACTTTTTCGTTGTGCACGGCATCGCCGCTGATGCTGGACGGGGGCTCCATGGCGATGAGAGAGAGCACGCTGAGCATGTGGTTTTGCACCATGTCACGCAGCACCCCGTAATGATCAAGGTAGCTTCCCCGCTTTTCCACCCCGAGCGACTCGGCCACGGTAATCTGCACGCTGTCCACGTACCGGCGATTCCAGATCGGTTCGAAAATCATGTTGGCGAAACGGTAAATCATGATGTTCTGCACGGTTTCTTTGCCGAGGTAATGATCGATGCGGTAAATCTGCGATTCGCGCAGTGCCGAGTGGAGCCGGTTGTTGAGTTCGCGGGCCGAGGCGAGATCGTGTCCGAAAGGCTTCTCGATAATGACCCGGCGGTAGCCGTCCGGAGTTTCCTGCAGCAGGCCGGCAACCCCCAGTTGCTCGGCCACCGTGCCAAAAAGGGTCGGTGTCACGGCAAGATTGAAAACCACATTTTGGCCGGGAATTTTCTGCTCTTGCTGCACCGCTGCTATTTTCTGCTTGAGCGACGCGAAAACTTCCGCCTGGTTGAAATCGCCGGCCGTGTAGTAGCAGGCGGAAACAAATTCATCCCACGCCGCCGGATCGACCGCCTGGGTGGCAAACTGTTTGATGTCGGTCGCCAATTGGGCGCGGAACGACGCGTCGTCGCCCGGGGTGATGGCCACGCCGATGACGGCAAAACGGTCCGGAAGCAGACCGCGACAACGCAGATTAAAGAGGGCGGGGACGAGTTTGCGTTTGGTCAGGTCACCGGAAGCCCCGAAGATGACAAAGATGCAAGGTGGGCCTGGTTTGCGGTGATCAGGCGGAGCAAGTTGGTTGTCAGACATCCAAAAATACTATTGCCTCCCCGGTTTCTTTGCTCAATGCGAAAAGATGCGTGCCTTGCTTGGCAGGCGCGTTTGGCGGCGTTAAGGTGTCTGCACCGTCCGGTATGGCGGTTTTTGTTCCCAGCGGATGAAGCTAATCGACCGTTACATAGGGCGTGGCGTGGTGATCACCACGATCTACGGGCTCTTCGTGCTCAGCCTGGTCCTCGTCCTCGGCAACATTTTCAAGGAATTGCTCGACCTGATGATCAACCGGGATGTTCCGGTCAAATACCTCTTTCTTTTCATGCTCTATGTGCTGCCGTTTTCTTTCACCTTCACGGTGCCTTGGGCCTTCCTTACCGCGGTCCTCCTCGTCTTCGGGCGGATGTCGGCGGACAACGAAACGGTGGCCTTGCGGGCCTGCGGAACGAGCCTGCTGCGGGTCTGCCTGCCGGTTTTGGGTGTGGCCTTATTGCTCAGCGCGTTCACCCTTTGGATCAACACCACGGTCGCTCCGCAGGCGCTTGATGCGATGCGCAATTCGATCGCGACCATCGCCCGGAGCAATCCGCAATCCCTGTTTGTGGCCGACGAGGTGATCGATGAATTTGCCGGCCGCAAAATTTTCGTCGGCGGGAAAGACGGCAACCGTTTGTCCAACGTCACCTTGATCGAAGAGGCGGCGGGGGCCCAGCCCGAGCGGATCATTCTGGCGCAGGAAGGTGAGATCGAGGTCGACGACGAGGGCGGTGAATTGCTCCTCACCCTGCGCAATGCGAGGTTTGAGCAGCGCGATGGCAAGACGCCGGACGATCTTTCGAAAATCCGGCACGGTATTTCGGTCGGCGAGGCCACGGTCTCCATCCGGTTGCTCGATCTGGTCAACAACTACTGGCTTTCCAAGCCGCTGCGCGCTTACACCCTGCGTGAACTGTGGGAATATTTGCCCGAGGCCCAGACGCAAAACGACCCCGGACTGGTCAGCAGGATCCGAGTGGAAATGAGCAAGCGTCTGTCCCTTTCCCTGGCCTGCATTGCCTTTGCCATCGTGGCCATGCCGCTTGGTGTGACCGCGCAGCGCAAGGAAACTTCCGTCGGTTTCGCCATCAGTCTGGCCCTGGCCTTCGCCTATTTCTTCTTTGTCGTGCTGGCCGAAATGCTCCGCGATGATGTCGCCCTGCATCCGGACCTTTTGCTTTGGGTGCCGAACGTTCTTTTCATCGGCATCGGCGCATGGTTGCTGCTGCGTTTGGATCATCGTTGACCGCGGGCATTTCGCGCCCTTTGGGTCTCAAAGGCTGCGGCCGGCGGCTTGGACGAAGGGGCGCAGTTCCCCGACCAGCGCGGCAAAAGCCTCGGGTTCGAGTTGCTGCTGCCCGTCGCTCAGGGCTTCCGCGGGATTGGGGTGAACCTCGATGATGAGGCCGTCGGCCCCGACGGCCGCCGCTCCGCGGCAGAGGACCTTGACCAGATCGGCGCGTCCGCAGCCCTGGCTGGGATCGACGATGACCGGCAGATGGGTTTCCGCTTTGGCGATGGCCACGGCCGCCAAGTCGAGGGTGTTGCGCGTGTAATCCTCGAATGTGCGGATGCCGCGTTCGCAGAGAATGACATTGGGGTTGCCGTGGGCGAGGAGGTATTCGGCCGCGAGGAGCCATTCCTCGATGCGCATGCTCATACCGCGTTTGAGAAGCACGGGCTTGCCGCTGCGGGCGCAAGCCACGAGCAACCGGAAATTCTGCGCATTGCGGGCCCCGATTTGCAGGATGTCGGCGGTGCCGGCGACGAGGTCGACATCGCGCTCGCCGAGGACTTCGGTAATGATGCGGAGACCGGTTTCGGCCCGGGCGGTGGCCAGCATGCGCAGTCCTTCGGGGCCGAGGCCCTGGAACTCGTAGGGGGAGGTGCGTGGTTTGTAGGCCCCGCCGCGCAGGATGGTCGCCCCGGCCGCCTTGACCGCGCGGGCCGAGACCATGAGTTGCTCTTCGCTTTCGACCGAGCAGGGGCCGGCCATGAGAACAAAGTCAGGGCCGCCGATCTTCACGCCGCCTGCGTCGATGACGGTGGTCTCGGGGTGGGATTGGCGGCTGGCCAGTTTGTAGCGTTTTTGCACCCGGATGACGCGTTCCACTTGCGGTAGGGCATTGAGCGATTCGAGGCTGGCGTGGGTTGTTTCGTCGCCGATCGCTGCCACCACCGTCTGGCACTCTCCGCGGATCGGGTTGGGTCTGTAGCCGAGGAGGGAAATTTCGCGGATCACTTCCTCGACCAGATCGGGCGGGGTATGCGGACGGATAACAACAATCATGGGAAGGGGCAAAACTAGCAGCGTCACCCGGATGGGGCAACCACGGCACCGAAATTGCGTGCTTTCCCAATCGAGAAGTCCATAATGGAGGGTTCCTATGAAAGAAAAAGAAGGGGCTGCGATCAAATCGCTCGTGGCCGACAGTGGGTGCGCCCACTCACCGGAGTTGCTGGAAGAATTAATCGAAACAGCGCTTCTGCTTGGTCGGGACAAAGCCCCGGTAGCCGACATCAAGCTCATCGTCAGGGCACTGAAAGAGTTGCGTTACGCCTCCAAGGTTTTCCAACCCTATTCCGACCGTCGCAAAGTTGCGGTCTTCGGCTCCGCCCGGCTCGCGCCGGAAACCGCCGAATTCCAGATGGCCGAGGAGATGGGCCGCCACGCCGTCGAGCATGGGTTTATGGTCATCACGGGCGGTGGTGACGGCATCATGGGTGCCGCGCAAAAAGGGGCGGGTCGGGACAACAGTTTCGGTCTGAACATCCGCCTCCCGTTCGAACAGCGCGCCAATGAGACGATTCACGGCGACAAAAAGCTGATCAACTTCAACTATTTCTTCACCCGCAAAGTCAACTTCGTCAAAGAAACCGATGCCTTCGTCCTTTTCCCCGGCGGTTTCGGCACGCAGGACGAGGGATTCGAGTGCCTCACGCTCATGCAGACGGGCAAGGCCAAGATCACGCCGCTCATCTTGCTCGACACGCCGGACGGACGCTATTGGGAAACGTGGGAATTTTTCATCAAGAACGATCTCCTGCGCATGAAGCTCATTTCACCGAGCGATTTCCACCTCTTCAAAATTTCGCATTCCTGCGAGGAAACGATCGCGCACATCCAGCAGTTTTACCGCGTCTTTGAATCTTACCGTTGGCTGCGCGAAAAGATGGTGGTCCGCATCAAGCGCCCCTTGAGCGTCAATAGTCTCCGTGAGCTGAACGAAAAGTTCGGCCGGATTCTGGTCAGTGGTGCCATCGAGCAGACCGGTCTCCTTCCCGGGGAAGACGGTGACCACGCTTGGAAGGTGGAACCCATTTTCCGTGGCGGCCAGGAAGATGAAATGCCACGGCTCGTTTTGACGCCGAAGAAGACGGACTTCGGGACACTGCGCCTTTTCATCGACGCGATCAACGAGTGCGAGACGGTGGATCAACCAGGAGCGGGGCCCGCTTGAAGACCAGTCCTACAGTCACAGTCTATGACACCACTCTGCGCGACGGCACGCAGGGGACGGGGATTTCATTCAGCGTGCAGGACAAGTTGCGGGTGGCCGAGCGTCTGGACGAGTTCGGGGTGGATTACATCGAGGGTGGGTGGCCGGGCTCGAATCCCAAGGATGTCGAATTCTTTGCCGAAGCGGCCAAGCGTTCGTGGAAACACGCCAAGATCACGGCCTTTGGCATGACCCGCCGCGGCGGGGTGAAGGTGGAGGATGACGCGCAAGTGCGGCAACTTCTCGAGGCCGGCACGAGGGTCATCACGGTGGTCGGTAAAACCTGGCCGCTCCATGTCACGGAGGTCTTCGGCGTGACCCTCGAGGAGAACTTGGCCATGATTCGCGACACGGTGGCCTACCTCAAGCTCGAAGGGCGCGAGGTGTTTTACGATGCGGAGCATTTCTTCGACAGTTACCGGGAGGATCCGGAGTATTCTTTGGCCACCTTGAAAGCGGCGGCCGAGGCGGGTGCCGACTTGCTCGTGCTTTGCGACACGAATGGCGGGAGTCTTCCGGCCTTCGTGGCCGAGGCGACCAAGGCGGCGTCTGCCGGGGCCGGTTGGCGGGTCGGCACGCACACCCACAATGATTGCGGGCTCGGGGTGGCCAACGCGCTGGCCGCAGTGGGTGCGGGTGCCATCCAGGTGCAGGGCACGATGAACGGCTACGGGGAGCGGGTGGGCAATTGCAATTTGACCACGCTCATCCCTTTGCTCCAACTCAAGTGCGAGGAACCGCTGGTCCGGGGGTTGGAGCGGTTGACCGAACTGTCGCGTTTCATCGACGAAGTGGCCAATGTCCCCCACGACATCCGGGCGCCTTTTGTCGGTGCGGCGGCCTTCACCCACAAGGGGGGCCTGCATGTCCACGCGGTGCAGAAATTGGCCCGCTCCTACGAGCACATCGACCCCGCACTGGTCGGCAACGAACGGGTGGTGTCCATCTCGGATCTTTCCGGCCAGACCAATGTCCTGGTCAAAGCCGAGTCGATGGGGTTCAAACTGGCCAAAGGTTCCCCCGAGGTGGCCAAGGTGCTGCAGGAGGTCAAGCGTCTCGAGCACGAGGGTTTCGAATTCGAGGCGGCGGAGGCGTCTTTCGAACTGCTCATCCGGCGTACGCTCGGACAGCATCGCCCGCTTTTCGAACTCGACGAATACAAGTGCGACTTTCTGCGCAGTGGCAACCCCTCGGGCGACTGGAACAAATGCACCGCCATGGTGCAGATCCGGGTCGACGGCGAAGAGGTCCACAAGCAAGGGCAGGGCGACGGTCCGGTCAATGCGCTCGATGCTGCCTTGCGTCTTGCCTTGGTTCCCTTTCACCCGGTGATCGGCGGCGTGCGTCTCGACGATTACAAGGTGCGCATCATCAACGGCCGGCGTGGCACGGCGGCCCGCACCCGTGTTTTTATTTTGTCCACCGACGGCAAAGCGGAATGGGGGACGGTCGGGGTCTCCGACAACATCATCGAAGCGAGTTGGCAGGCCCTGGTCGATAGTTTCGACTACGCCGTCCTTCGGGCGGGGCGCGCGGCTTGAGGCTCCGAGGTCAGCGCAGCGGGTCCGAATACCGGTTGACCCGGAAATCGCTGCTGCGTTGCAAGGAGGATGGTCGTTCGGGGCGGGTGGGAGAACCCCCGCCGATGGTATCGACCACGCGGGCCTGCAAGCGGAAGGTATTGACCGGGACGCGCACGCGGCGGTTGCCGCCCGATAGTTTACGGCGGCCGACAATGAACTCGTAGGGTTTGTAATAGTTGCCCAGGTCGCGACGGTAAGAGCCCTGGTTGATGCCGATGCGGAGGTTTTTGCGGATCTCGAAGTGAAGGTGCGCGACATACATGCCGCGGTTGGTCCCGATACTGCCGACCAACTGGCCGCGTCGCGCCTGCTTTCCCTCGCGGACAAAGATCTGGTGCAGGTGGGTGTAAAGCGAGTCGACGTAGTTCCAGCGTCCGCCGCTCCAGTAGGCATGCCGGATGATCACCGTCTTACCCCATCCCATGCGCGCATCGCGGGCAAAGACGACCAAACCGTGCGCCGTGGAGTAGACCGGGGCGCCGAGGTCGGTATTGCCGCCTCCGCCTCCATTCCAGTCATCGCCCATGTGACGTCCGACAATGAGGCCGCGGGAGCGGTAATAACCGACGGCATCCGGTTTCCCCACCGGCATGTCGAAGCCGTCGGCACTGCGGGTGGCGGAATATTTGAACCCCTCGGGCAAGCCTTCGCCGCCCTGCGCGTGGAGCCCGGCCATGGCGAGCAGGAGCGCGAAAAGGGGCGTGAGGGCGCGACGCATAACCCTTTGAGCTTAAAGATCCGCTCTTTGCCGGGCAAGCGCGGTCGGTTCGGCTCAGCGGACCTTGCGACATCCGTGGAGCAAAGGAGTTTCAGATCACCCCGAGTTGCCGCGGTCGAGGTCCCGGTCAGCCGATGGCCGGCGATTGGAAGGGAGGAGGCGAAGAACCGGGTGGCGCTTGGTTGACCCGCACGACAGGAACCGGAAAGCGCATGCGCATGTCGCTGTCGAGACGGATCTCGACGTGATGGACGCCGAACTTCTTAATCTGCACTCCTCCGAAGAAATGCACGTTGGTTGCACTTCCGTCGATTTCGTTCAGTTGGAAGTCGATGCCGGCCTCGGCAATAACTTCGTCTTCGGGGTCGAGGATTCTCGAGTCTTGATGAAACCGTCCGATGCCGCCGCACCAGCGCGTCCAAAGACAGAGTTTGAAGAACCCGACGGGAACCTGCGGTGCGGGAATGGCTCCGATCACGCCAACGAGCGTTTGCGACCCGCTCACTTCGGTGCGCACATCCTCGCAGAGAATGACCGATTGGAGATCCGGTGTGATGGTGGGATCCATAGTCAGGGTGGGAACCAGAAGAGCCATGCCGCTACGACCAAGGCAAGGGCAACCCGATACCAGCCGAAGATTTCCATACCGTGGGACTTGAGGTAGCCGACCATCCATTGGACGGCGAAGAGAGCAGAGAGCCAGGCCGCGCCGAAACCGATGAGCAGGGGGGTCGCGCCGTAGGTGGCGAGCATTTCCGGGCCGTGTTTCAGGGTATCGTAGGCCGTGGCGGCTGTGAGGGTGATGACTCCGAGCAGAAAACTGAGTTCCACCGCGGCGGGTAGGGAAAGCCCGACCAACACTCCCCCCACGATGGTGATGAGACTGCGGCTTACCCCGGGCCACATGGCGATGCATTGGGCAAAGCCGACCACCAGGGCCATGCGAACGGTCAACTGGTCGAGATCGAAGCCGGTGGTCGGTGCGGTGCCGCGGCGGCGGCGTGCCAAAGAGACGACAAGAATGGCCAATCCGCCGGCGAACCAAGCGGCAACCACTGGCCAAAGTCCCCATTCGTTGCCGCCGAAAAGGTATTTTTTGATCGGCTTTTCGAGCAGCAGGCCGAGGACGGCTGCGGGCACGAAAGCGGAGAGGAGGTTGATCAGCAGACGCTGCCCCGCTTTGTTGCGCCCGACGGCACCCATCACCATCTGGGCCACGCGCTGGCGATAAATACCCAACACCGCGAGGATGGCGCCGGCTTGGATGCAAATGGCGAAGGCGTCCGACGCCGTGCTGGAGTCAATGCCCATCAGCCGCTGGGCGAGCAACAGGTGACCGGTGGAGCTGACCGGAAGATATTCGGTTAATCCTTCGACCAGACCGAGGATGAGAGCTTGGAAGTTATCCACGACGGGAGGTCCCTCCGGAGAGCAGGCAAGATGGGGTCAAACGGCGTCATCGCCGGTTTCGTCCGTGCGGATCCGGATGGCTTGGTCGATCGGAAGGACGAAAACTTTGCCATCACCGATTTTTCCGGTCTTGGCCGACTTGACGATCGCCTCGGTGGCCCTGGCCACGTTTTCATCGGAGACCACGACTTCAAGTTTTACTTTAGGGAGGAAATCCACCGTGTACTCGCTGCCCCGGTAGATTTCGGTGTGGCCTTTCTGGCGACCGAAGCCTTTGACCTCCGTGACGGTCATGCCTTCGATGCCGATTTCCGCCAGCGCCTCTTTGACATGTTCCATCTTGAAAGGTTTAATGATGGCTTCGATTTTTTTCATGACATGCGCGTTGTAGTCTACCCCCCCGGTATTGCAAGCCTCGAAAACGCCCCCGGAGTGGAACGACGCTCGTGAGCATGATGCGCTTGCGCCGGTCGCGGATGCGCCCGTGGCTGAAAAAGGTTCCCCGTCAGAGGCACGTGCGCGGCACCTGGCTGCACCGCCTGCTCGGCGACCGCTTGTTCACTCCGGAATTGTGGCGTCCCACCCGGGAAGGCGTGGCCCGGGGTGCGGCTAACGGATTGTTCTGGGCCATGATGCCGATCCCTTTCCAAATGTTGCCTTCCGGGATCACGGCCTTTTTTCTCCGGTTCAATCTTCCGACCGCTATTTCCGTGGTGTGGATTACCAATCCGGTGACCTGGCCGTTCATCCTTTACTGGCAGTATCGTCTGGGTGCTTGGTTGCTCCGCGAGGATGTCCCTTCGGGGGCCGCGGCATACTCCCTTTTGGATATCGCAGCCGGCGTGCCAGGGCCGCTGCTCCTGGGATGCGCGGTGACCGGGTTGCTCGCGGGAGCGCTGGTATATTTTTCGGTCAATGCGTTGTGGGGGGCGGTGGCCGAACGTTGGTGGCGCAGCCACGAGCATCCGCGCAAACCGGCGGGAAGAGAGAGGTGAGCAAGGTGGCCGAAGAAGGCGTGGTGCTGGTGGACTGCCGCTTTGTGCGGGAGCGCAATGCGCTGCTCTGCTCGGCGGACTTCGGGCCGCTGTTCATGGATATGTATCTTCACCTCGGGCAAAACGGGTTGGTGCTGGGTGGCGGGGCTGACGAGAAATTGAAGCTGCTCTTTGCGGCTTTGGTCCTGCATGCCGCGTCGCGTCGGCAAGCCGACACCTGCGCCTGGACGCTGCATCTCGAATCGGCGGGAATGAACCTTTTTGGCGTGGTGGAGAATCCGACCGGTCATGTCACCGGCCAGGTCTTCACCGAGCACATCCGACCGATGGGCGGCAATGTTCTCCATGCCGAGTTGGCCGGACCCGGTGGTCTGCGGCGGCGCAGCTCGGTCGACTTCAAGGGCGACGACATTTTTCGCGCGGCGGCGGATTATTACAGGCGGAGCGAGCAAAGACCGGCCCGTTATTTCGGACTGGAGGGCGATCAATTCGCCCTGCTCACCGCGCAACCCGATTGCGACACGGAATGGTTGGAATCCGTGGACGGCAAGGGGTTGGTCACCATGACCCGGGACCTCGCGCGTGCGCCGCTGGAGAAGCGTCCTTACCGTTTTTGCTGCGGGTGTTCCCCCGCGCGGGTGGCCGGTGTGCTCGCGCCCACTTTGCGGGGCGACCTCGATGGCATTTTCCAGGGTGACGCCCACATCACAGTGAGCTGCCCACGCTGCGGTGCGCGCCACGAGTTGGCCCGCGGGCTTTTCGATACTCCTGCCGCCTGACTCTGGCCGGTCGGGCCCGAGCCGGCAGGGCACACTGAAACGGGTAGGGGCAAGGTTTCCTGCTTGGGAAAAGTGGTTGTGAGGTTAGGTTGCACATCGTGAAGCGGACGATTTGGATTTTGGGAGACCAGCTGGGGCCGGACAACGCGGCCATGGCCGGAGCGCGGAAGAAGGAGGACGTCCTTTTTTTCGTCGAGAGTGAGCGGGGGTTGAAAAAGTTGCCCTATCACAAGAAGCGGCTGGCTTTGCTCCTTTCGGCCCAACGTCATTTGGCCGAGGAAAGGCGCCAGGAGGGTTGGACCGTGGATTACCATCCGCTGGGGCGCGGGACGAGTTGGGAGTCGGCGCTGGCCGCGCACATGAAGAAATACCAGTCGCAACGGATTCTCCTCGCGGCCCCGAACAATTACGATGAAGGGCAGGCGGTGCAGAAATTGGCCGGGAAGTTCCCGCTCGAAGTCGTGCCGACCCGGCAGTTCCTGGTGCCACGGGAAGAATTCCTCGGGTGGGCCGAGGGCAAAAAGTCGCTCCTCATGGAGACGCATTACCGCCGGGTGCGGACCGAGTTCGGATTTCTCATGGAGGCGGATGGCAAGCCGGTGGGGGGGCGCTGGAATTTCGACGAGGAGAATCGCAAGACCTTTCGTGATTGGACCAAAGCAGGGCGCCCGCGGGCCGAGGTATCGAAGGAAAAAACGGACCGCATGACGCGGGAGGTGATGGCCTTGGTCGAGAAAGAGTTCAGCGCCCATCCGGGCTCGACCGAGGGTTTCTGGCTACCGGTCGACCGTGCCGGTGCGCTGCGGTGGTTGGATGACTTCATCACGACGCGGTTGGCGGGGTTTGGTCCGTGGGAGGACCTCATGGTGGAAGGTGACGAGTTTCTTTTCCACGCGGTGATCTCACCGCTGCTCAATCTCGGGCTGCTCACTCCGCGCGAATGCCTCGAGGGGGCGATCGCTGCTTACGGGAAGGGGAAGGTGCCGCTGGCCGGGGTGGAGGGATTCGTGCGGCAGATTGCGGGGTGGCGGGAATTCGTCAATGGCGTCTATTGGCTCAAGATGCCGGATTACGTGAAGTCCAACGGCCTCGAGGCGCAGAGGCCGCTTCCGGGATTTTTTTACACCGGCGAGACGGAGATGAATTGCCTCGGGCAGTGCCTGCGGCAGGTGCTGGACACGGGGTATAACCACCACATCCAGCGGCTCATGGTGCTGGGGAATTTTTTACTTCTGGCCGGGGTGCGTCCGGACGAGGCCTTGAGGTGGTTCAACGAAATGTATGTCGATGCGCATGATTGGGTCATGGCGGCCAATGTGGTCGGCATGGTGCTGCATGCCGATGGCGGGTTCATGGCGACGAAGCCTTATGCCGCGGGGTCGGGCTACATTTCGAAGATGAGCAACTACTGTGCGGGTTGTCGCTACAAGCCGGAGGTCAAAACGGGGCCGGAGGCGTGTCCGTTCAATTACCTTTATTGGGATTTTTTCGCGCGGCACGAGAAGCGTTTTGCCCGCAATCCGCGGATCGGAATGGCCTTGAAGACCTTGGCCAAGAAGACGCCGGCCGACCGGAAGGCGATTGCCGATTCGGCGCGCGCTTTTTTGGGATCAATTTAGCTGCAGCCGAGTCTGCGAGACGGCCCGCCGGCCAATTGGAGAGGGCAAAAGGCCAGGATTTTTTCCCCCTGAATGCTCAACACGGAAAACGGAAAACTCCCGAGCCAGAGGCTCGGGTCGTTTTCTCCGTGCCCTCTGCGTTTGATGTGGTTAATTCATTCCTGTGACATGCGCGATGTGGTCCGAAGTGGAGTTGTGGGAGATTTTGCTCTTCCTTGTCTTGCTCGCCGTCGCCTGGGGCGGAAGCTGGTTGCTGGGGCAACTGCTGCGCAAGCGGATGGAACTCGCGCTGCACTCCAAGGCGCCGACGGTGGGGATCGAGGTGTTGCGATCTTTGCTCCCGCTTCTCCGCTGGGGACTGCTCCTCGTGGCCTTGGCGGTGGCCTTGGAAATGCTCAGGCTGCCGCCGCCGGTCGAGCTGTGGCTGGGGCATGGTGTGCGGGCAGCTCTGGCCGTGCTCGCCGCTTGGGTGGCCGGACACGCCGCCGTGACGGCCTTCGCCGGATGGGCGCGTTCGTCGGCTGATCCCGCGGAGGCCCGCACGCGCGGCACCTTGGCTCCGGTCTTATCGCGGGCCTGTCAGGTCTTTTTTTATCTCATCGCCGTTTTGCTTGTTTTGCAAAACCTAGGCTACAACGTGGCTGGATTGCTCGCGGGCTTGGGGATCGGAGGATTGGCCGTGGCTCTGGCCGCCAAGGAGACGCTGGCCAACTTGTTCGGCTCGCTCGCCCTCCTGATGGACCGCACTTTCCAGGTCGGTGACACGATCAAGCAAGGGGAACTCGAGGGTGAGGTGGTCAATATCGGGCTGCGCAGCACTCGGGTCCGGACCAAGGAGGGCTACATCGTGTCGATTCCGAACCAAATGATGACCAACGCGGCGGTGACCAATATGACACCGCCGAAGTGAGCGGACCAACCGGACCGAGTGGTCGGTCATCCTCGCGAAATCGCCTCGGCGCGGGCGGACTAAAGCTCGAGGAAGTTTTTCAGGAGGCGCTTGCCCTCCGTGGTGAGGATGGATTCGGGGTGGAATTGGACACCATGGACGGGAAGCGTTTTGTGCCTCAAGCCCATGATTTCGCCTTCGGCCGTTTCGGCGGTGATTTCGAGGACGTCCGGGAGCGTGTCGCGCTTGACGATGAGGGAATGGTATCTGGTGGCCTCAAAGGGGGAGGGGAGGTCTTTGAAGACACCTTGGCCGTGGTGGATAATAGGCGATGTTTTTCCGTGCATCAGCCGGTCGGCCCGCACGACGTCGCCGCCGTAGACTTCGCCGATGCACTGGTGCCCGAGACAAACTCCGAGGATGGGGAGGCGCGGGCCGAAGGTCTTGATCACTTCGCTGCTCATGCCGGCTTCGGACGGGGTGCAGGGGCCGGGGGAGACGATGATGCGTTCGGGGGCGAGTGTTTCGATCTCGGCCACGGTGATCCGGTCGTTGCGCACGACCCGGAGGTCAGCTCCCAGCTCGCCGAAGTATTGGACGAGGTTGTAGGTGAAACTGTCGTAGTTATCGAGGACGAGGATCATGAGGGTATGACCGTGCGGGCGCGTTCGATGGCGCGGATCACGCCCATGGCTTTGTTGATCGTTTCTTCATACTCGCCCTGCGGGGTGCTGTCGGCAACCACGCCGGCACCGGCTTGCACGTAGGCGACTCCGTCTTTGAGCAGGACGGTGCGGAGGGCGATGCAGGAGTTGAGGTTGCCGTCATAGCCGAAATACCCGACGGCGCCCGAATAGCTGCAGCGCTTGCTCTTTTCCAACTCGCTGATGATTTGCATGGCGCGGACCTTGGGAGCGCCGGAAACGGTGCCGGCGGGGAAAGTGGCGCGCATGACGTCGTAGGTGGAATACCCGGAGGAGAGCGCGCCGACCACGTTGGAAACGATATGCATGACGTGGCTGTAGCGCTCGATGGTCATGAAGTCGGTCACGCGAACGCTAGTGTATTCCGCGATGCGGCCGACATCGTTGCGGGCCAGATCGACGAGCATGAGGTGCTCGGCACGTTCCTTCGGATTGTTGAGCAATTCCTCGGCGTTGTCGTCGTCCTCCTCGGGGTTGGTTCCGCGGCGGATGGTGCCGGCGATGGGACGGATCTGGACATGGCGTTCGTCGACGCGGACGTGGACTTCGGGTGAGCTGCCGACCAGCTGGTAGCCGGGGCAGCGGAGCAGAAACATGTAAGGCGAGGGGTTGACCAGCCGCAGGGCGCGGTAGAGGTCGAGCGGTGTGCCGCTGTAAGGCGTGGCGAAGCGTTGGGAAAGGACGACCTGAAAAACATCGCCGGCCCGGATGTATTCCTTGGCACGTTCCACGGCAGCGAAGAATTCGTCGCGGGTCGTGTTCGAAGCGACTTCCGAGGGCGTGGTCGGGAGGCCGGTGAAAATGGGCGGCAGGGCGGCGGGTCGGGCGAGCTGAGCGATGAGCGAAGCGATTTTGGTCCGGGCCGCGTCATAGGCCGCGTACGGGTCTTCCCCCGGGTAGGCATTGACCATGAGCATGAGTCTCCGCGTGAGGTGGTCGAAGACGAGGACGCGGTCCGTGGTGAAAAAATACAGGTCGGGCAAGCCGAGTTCGTCCCGCACGGCAGGCGGCACGGTTGGTTCGAAGTAACGGATGGCGTCGTAGGAAAGGTAGCCGATGCAGCCGCCGGAAAAATGAGGAAAGCCCATCGGGGCGGAGAGGCCGGCCATTTCCCCTTCCAGTTCGGCCAGCGGGTCGTCGGCTTGGCCGGAGCGGATAACCCGGGCGCCTTGTCTGATCTCGAATTGGGAGCCACGGGCCACGAATTCACGTTCCGCGCCGGCGCCAAGGATGGAATAACGTCCGCTCTTTTCGTCCTGCTCGGCGGACTCGAAAAGAAAGGCCGGCTCGTCTTGGCCGGCGATTTTGGCGAAAGCGGTCACCGGTGTTTCGCTGTCCGCCACCAGTTCGGTCCAGACCGGCACGACGCGGTGCTGCCCGGCGAGGGCGGCGAACTCTTCGGGGCTGGGATGAATGTCGGGCGTCGTCATGCGGAGCAGGCGGGTGGCTCTAAGAGCCCGGGCGTGCGGCGGGCTGGGTCGGGCAAGGAAAAGATGAAGGCGGGATGATGGGCATAACCGAGGGCAGAGAAGAAACTAATAGGTCCCGGGTGGCGGGTAACGGAGAAATTTGTGGCACCGGCACCCCTGCTCCGTGCGGCCTGACTCGTCAAGGGCCGGGACGCCCGGGCACTTCCCGGATGAACTCAGCCGCGACGGTTGAAGGCCGCCGCGGTGCGGGCGGCTTCGCGTTCGGCGACTTGACGCTTGAGATCTTGACGTTTGTCGGGGGCTTTTTTCCCTTTGGCCAAGCCGAGTTGGACTTTGACCTTGCGCTCCTTCCAATAAAGTTTGAGCGCGGGAATGGCGCAGCCTTGAATCTCCACCGCTTCGCGGAGTTTGATCAGTTCAGCGCGGTGGACGAGAAGGCGGCGGGGACGTTTGGCCTCATGTTGCTCGTGGCTGGCCCGGATGTAGGGCTGGATGTCGAGGCCGTGGAGAAAAAGTTCGCCCTTTTCAATGCGGGCGAAGGCACTGGTCATGTTGGCCAGACCGGCGCGGATCGATTTGACCTCGGTGCCTTTGAGGGCGAGGCCTGCCTCGAGGGTCTCGAGGATGTTGTAGCTGTGCCGCGCCTTGCGGTTGGTGACGATGTCCGTGCCCATGGCGGGCTTCCTCTGGCGCGGCGGGGACGTCAGGCCGCTTTGGCCGGCTCGACGATGCGCGCGGAGATTTTACCCTCGCCAATTTCTTTGAGGGCGATGTCGATGAAGCCCATGCCGGGATCGACCTCGACAAGCGGGCGGCTGGTCGCATTGAGTTGGCGCACGCGGCGCGAGATAAGGTTGACGAGGATTTTGTCGTTGCCGACAGTTTCGCGGGCTTTTTCGAGCAGCATATGATTCATGGAAAAATTTGAGACGAGACGGCCGGCCGGAAATCTTTGCCGCCTAGGACCCTTAAGAATACGAAAGGCCGGGGCGGCAAGTCAATGACGGATTGACGGGTTTGACATGCGGGGTGGTCGCTGTCAGAGATAAGCGTGATCGGCGGGGTAGCCAAGTGGTAAGGCCGGGCTCTGCAAAAGCCCTATGCGACGGTTCGATTCCGTCCCTCGCCTTCTTTCCCTCCATTTGCCGAAGGAGAAGGCTGTCTGGGCTCGGGCAGGGCTAAGGGGCGAGGATGACTTGAAGGCGGCTGACCTCGGGGACGGTCAAAGCGCGATTGACCGCGGTGGCGACCTCGGCTTGCGTACCGCGAGGGAAGGTGAGGGTGAGAAGGCCGCGCTGGAATTCTGTTTTGGGCTGCGCGGGTAGTCCTGCCACGGCTGCGCGCACATTGGCCAGAACGATCGCTTGGCGGAAGAGTGGGACAGGTTGGGCCGGAATCGTACCGGCTTTGGTCACCATGATCGGCTCGGCCTTGGCCGGAGTAGGCGGAGGGGCAGGTTTCGCTGCAGTAGTCGCGGAGGCTGGTCGCTGGATTGTGGTGGCGGGACGAAGGGGAGCGGTCGCTGCCCCCAGCGTTGCGTTTGGCAGAACAACAATCTGCTGGTTTGGTTTTGGCTCGGTGGCGGGCGTCTTCTGCCAACTGGCACAACCGCCGAGCAGAGGAACGGCAAGAAGGGCAACGTGGAGAACCTTGCCTGTCATGATTTGTCTTTTATCATGCGTGGCATGACGAAGCGAGCGGCAAGCGTGGGTTGGGTCGTGCGGCGGTCAGCCGGTGTGGTTGTCGCGGCTGGGTTGGCAGGTTGCGATTTGCTCACGGTTTCGCAGACCGGCCGGAGTATCCGCGAGGGCAATGCGGCGGTGGTGCGGGGCGAGGTGCAAACGGCTTTGCAGCATTATGAAACAGCTTTGGACGGCACCATGCTCTCGGCGGAGGCACACTACCGGTTGGGCATGCTTTATGAGGATCAGTTGAAAAACGAGGTTGGCGCCCTGCATCATTTTGAGCGCTATCTTGAACTCGCCCCGCAGGGACAATTCGCGACCGAGGTCAAAGGGTATGTCGACCGGTTGCGCCTGCTCGTCGTCTCAAGCGCCGCCGAGGGTGCGGTCATGCCGGCGCGAGAAGCGTCCCGGTTGAAGAATGAAAACCTGGCCTTGAGGCAGCAACTGACCGACCTGCGGCAGAGAGCTCCGGCCGACCGGCAACGTCCATCAGCGGTTATGCCAACTCCGGCGCCGATGCCATCGCCGGCCATGATTGTCGCCGCCATGCCGCCCCCCACGCTTGCACCTGTGCCTGTGCCGGCGGTTTCCGGCGAACCGGAGGTGCGCCGGGCGTTGCCCGTGAGCGCCGCTGGGCTGGCCGCCGGCAACGCCGTGCGCACTTACAAGGTGGTCAGTGGTGACACCCTTGCGGGTATCGCCCGAAAATTTTACCAAAACTCCGGGTCGTGGCCGAAGATTCTCGAAGCGAACAAGGGGACACTGGAGGATCCGACCAAGCTCAAGCCAGGCATGATTCTAATTATCCCCGAATAGGGGGTCAGGCCTTGCTTTGTGCTTTTTGCAGTAATTTCTGCAGCTTCGCCACGTCGGGTCGGTCGGCTGCTTCTTGGCAGTAGCGGCTGACCCGGCTGGCGTGCCCCATCGCGAGTTGTTCGCCCAGCCAGCGATTGGAAACGGTTGTGCGTGCTTTGACGAATGCGGCCAGAGCAATCTTCGCGCTGCTGTTCTTCGGCAATGTGGCGAGATTCCCAAGCCGGAGCAGAGCCTTCCCGATGGAAATGAGTCGCGTCGCCTCCTCTTCGTCGTGCCAAGCCGGCGCGATTCGGTCGGCGGCCATCGGTTGCTGGTCCAAGAGCATCCCGCGCATGCGGCGGCGGAATTCGTGCGATCCGATCGCCCAAGCCTCCCGCACCGTCTGCCATTCCGTGGCTGACGGCTTGGGTGCTTGTCGCTCACGACTTGCACGTTGTTCCATGGCCAGTCGATAACGCCGGCGACCCGCGGGCGTGTCCTTCTCCCCGTGTGCCGCGAGCACTCGTGTTGGCTCCAGCCATTCTGGCCGGTCGCGCGGTGAAGCATATAGCATGGGGAAACTGCTCCATTGGTAGGCGCCCAGCTTGAGTGCGCTGCGCAGTAGACCGGCCCGCAGCGGGTTGAGGTGGATGTAGTCTGAAACGGTTGCAAAATAGCCCCCGGAATCAGACTCCACGGCGATGGCTTTGTAGCGCCCCTGGAAAAGGTGCCCGCGCAAGTTGTGTCTTTTGTTGTGTCGCACCGTGTAGGTGGTCTGCAGCCAATGCATGCCGCGGGAAAGGTTGGGTTCGGGTGTCTCGAGGAGGAGATGGTAATGATTGCCCATCAGCACAAAGGCATGCACCAACCAACCGGTGCGTTGGCACGTCTGGCCCAAGGCTGTCATGAACCTTCGCCGGTCTTCATTATCGTGGAAAATATTTTCCGACCGGTCGCCGCGGTCCATGACGTGGTAAACTGCTCCGGCAAATTCTAAACGCGGCTTCCGTGGCATAGCAGGATGTGTAGATGAAGTGGCTGGGTGCTCCAAGGAAAAAAGCACAAAGCAAGGCCTGACCCCCCCTTTGGCGTGAGCTGGGGATTGACCCGGTTTGGTCTTTTCGGAACAGTTGGTGCGTTTTCCGTTCCCTCGATTACTTTGAGTAAGATTCTTCTTCTGCTGGTCCTCTTGGGGCTGGGGTATTTTGGCTATGACTATTACGAGCGGATGACGACGCCGGCACCTCCGCCGGTCGAGCCACCGCCAGTTCCGACCCCTGTGCCGACTCCGACCCCCGAGCCGACGCCGGAGCCGCAAGCCCGTTTTGCCCCCGAGGGCATTCTTTATGTGGTCAAACGCTTCAGCGAGCCGCACGAGGACGGCGTGCGGGGGTTCTCGCCAGGTGTGGAGGTGCGCATTCTGCGGCAGGAGGCTGGCTATTTTGTGGTCACCGATGGCTTGGTTGAGGCGAGGCGTCCGCGCAGCTGGTTTACCCGCGACATCAAGCTGGCCGAAGAGCTTCGCGCCCAAAAAGCGATGACCGACCAGCAGATTGCCGAGCGCCAAGCGCGCGAAAAAAAAGCCTACGAGACCCACATGAGTCAACGGGCTGCCCAGTGGGAAGCGGCACTTTCGTCCGTGGAGGCCAACCGCCGTGCCGCGGGGGATTCCGCCGAACAGGCGGCAGTGAGCCGTCCGGGTCTCACCCCGTTGCGTCTCGGAGCATGGAACCTCGAATTTTTAGGCAGGCGCAAGGATCCGCCGCGCACCGCTGAGGACATGCAGGCCATTGCCGACTACATCCGAGACCTTGGCGTGCAAGTGCTGGCCGTGAGCGAGATCAACGGCGAGAAGCCCCTCAAAGACCTGACCCAGCTCCTCGGTCCGGATTGGAAATTCGTCCTCGGCACGAGTGGTCGACTGGGCCAAGAGGGGCAAGTCGCCCCCGGGATTCTCTGGGACGACTCGCGCGTTGAAATGCTCGGTGCAGGGGAATTATCCGAGTTGGCCACGCGGGTGTCCTCCGGGCTGCTCTTCCACCGCCAACCGGTGGCCGGGGCCTTCCGCGACCGGTCGGGCGGCCCGGACTTCCGGGTTGTTGCCGTGCATTTCAAAGCGGGGCGGACACCGCAGGATTTCGAGCGCCGCGAGGCCGAGGCCAAGGCGTTGAGTGGTTATCTGCAAAAACTCGTCGCCGACTCCGGCCAAGACAACGACATCGTGGTCATGGGTGACTTCAATCACGACCCATCAGCCGCCGAGGCAGGTGCCTGGAAAGAGAAGGCCTTCGCCAAATTCCTCACCGGTCGCGGCCGCAGCATCATCCATTTCGACCGCCAGATTGACCACGCCGTTCCGCTCGGGACGTTCGAGGAGGTCAAGGAGGCCAGTTTCACGATCTACAACCAAGACGGCTTGCGTGATCCCAAGAAGTGGCGCAATCGCTACTCCGACCACTTTCCCGTTACCGTCGATTTGGAAGCAGTTCCGGATGACGACCCTGCCGCCCGGCTGGGTGTCCTCGGCCAACGCCTGCGCTAGAGCGGTTTGAAAAAACATGTAGCCACGGATTGGGGAGGATAAGGGAGGATGAGCCGAAGAAAGTTGCGCCGGTGTGCCGGCGCAAAATAATCTTCCTCCATCTTCTTCTATCCGTGGCTACGGCTTTTCCGGAACCGTTCTAGGCCAAGAACCGAAAGGGCGGGCGGGATACGAAAACGGGCGGGGTGATGACACCCCGCCCGTTCTGGAATCGGTCGGTCAGGGCTGGGGATCGGCGGGCAAGGTGGTCTGCAGGCGCAGGAACTTCTTGCTGTCTTGGTCGCGCGGCGTGCTGAAGGTCTGCACTTGGCAGCCTTCCGGAGCGGCATCCAACTGCGGGGTCATGGTCACGTTGTTCGTGGTCCATGGTCCGACGGCCAGATCGATCAAGGACTGGCCGTTGACGGTCAGCGTCGGATCGTTGGTCCGGACCACCGCGGTGATGGAGAGCGTGTTGGAGGTCACGGTGGTGACCGAAGGAACGCCGTTGGTCGCGTTCGGGCTGGTCGCCCCGCCAATGGCATACTCCAGCTGGAGGGCCGGGGTGAGCGCCGCTCCGCCGCTCCAGTTCGAAAAGGTCTCGGCTGTCGCCTCGACGGAACTGCCGACCGTAATGTCGGTGAACTGGCTGCCCACGCTGGTCAGAGACAGGGTGAGGTTTGTTTGGACACCAGGCGAAGCGGTGGAGGCGACGCGGGTGAAGAGAGGCACGCTGCTGAGGGTACCGCTGGTCGGTACCAGATTGACGCTGGGGAAATAGTTGGTTCCGTCCAGAGACACTTGGAAACCGATCGGCGCGGTGGCCAGAACGTTGTTGCTCAGCTGCAGACCACTCACCGCAACAGACTGAGCCGCAGAAGGGGTCCCCTGCGTCGTACTGAAGTTCGTCAAGGAGGAAGCCGGCAGCGGGAAGGTTGCGGTGTCCATGATACCGAACAACTGGTCGGAGAAGAACACCGACCCCAGCGTTTGTGGGGTATCAATCGGCCCCAGTGCGTTGGTCCGATTCAGCAGCGGGTCTGTCTGGCTGATGATTTCGTAGCCAGTATTGCCCGCATCTGCACCAGAGTAGTACACGAGCCCGGGGCTGAAGAATTTGTACTGCAGGTTTGATCCTTCGGCCCCGATGAGGAAAAACGTTCCAGTGTAGATACCGTTCGTGTCTGGGTCGGTAAGCTGGTAGGTGGTGCCGACGGTGTCCCAGTTGTTGAAGTTGCCCACAGCCTTGACCAACGAGTCCGGTCCCGGGGTGAAACGACCCAAGGCTTCCATGACTGTCATGTCCACGGTGAAAGTCACTTGGCGGCCCCCGGTGGCGTTGTTGAAATTGGGTGTGGGTTCAAGGACTTGGGCCGGCGTCGGGCTTCCGTCCGGATTTAGGGCGAGGTTGAAGGACCGGTTGTCGATCGACTCCCACGTTGGACCGGTTGCCCAGTACTTGTAGCTAATGGTTTCATTTTCCAAACCGCCGATCGACGGCACCGTGCCGCTGTAGACGCCGTCGCCCACGGGAGCCAAGGCGGTGCCGGCCCAATCGTTAAAAGGTCCGCGCACTTCGACGATGCCGCTCAACGGATCGAATGTTCCGGCCGTGATCTCGATGCTCATATCGACGGAGAAAGTGACGTCCCGGAAACCTTGCAGGTCATCGAAGTAAACGACGGGCAAGACCGTGTCCGCTGAGGGCATGGCAAAGCTGCGGGTCAGATTTTCGGGCGTGTCGGCTTCGGCGCCGACGATGCTGAACCGGTAACTTACGGTACCAGCCAAGGGCGCCGTGGTGGACACCGTTGCCTCATAGACGCCGGCCTCACCGGAGATTTCTGACAGGTCCGTCCGAACAAAGGCGGCGTTGTCTACGGGGACGACCTCGAGAAGATCGACGAGAGGGTCGAAGTTGCCCTCCTCGATTTGAAAGTTCATGTCCACACGGAAGGTGATGCTTTGCGTGGTAATGAGGGCGGAATTGGAAAGCGTGTAGGCGCTGATGACGGGCGACTGCGAGGTGTAAGGGCCGCCCCAGCCGGTGATGGCAACCTCTGGGTTGGAGAGCGCGTCGACGGAAGAATCGCCACCACCGCCGCCCGAGGAGTACGCGTCGAAAAGAATGGTGTCGCCCGTCTCCACGCCGAGGCTGGCTTTGGTCACCGTGTAGGTGATGATACTTTGGGTACCTGGAGCAAAAGAATAACCGGCCAAAGAAGCGGGACCGTCCCAGGTGGCGCTGTTGTAGGTAAAAAGTTGCGATCCGCCGCCACCATTGACCCACGAACCGATCCAGTGCGTCATTCCGTTGCCGCCTCCAGCGTCCATATTGATCGGGCGCCCCCAGCCATTGCCGGTTTGCGTTCCCGTGGTCTTTTGGTTGGCGATGCCGATCATGAAGTTGCCCCAATCGGTTGTCGCGATGCTTCCGTTGACCGTGAGCCTGAAAATCACGTCATCCACCGTGTCGCTGACTTCCATGCCGACGATGTCCAGCGTGCCTCCACCCGTGGAAAAACCCGGGTCAATGTCGCCGATCGCGTCGTCGAAATCGAGCGGTTGAGCGAAGAGCTGGCCGGCGGCAAAAACGCAGGTGAGGGTGAGCGCGACGAAGAGTCGCACGAGGAGGGCGCGTGTGTTCATGAGGGGGTTTGTTTTTGGCTAAGCTCTCCAAAAAATTAACCTTGGGCTAGGGGTTGTCCAGTATTTTGTTGATAGACGGCGCCCTGCTGCGGACGTCGCTCCTTTGCTGCGAGAGATTGGCCACCAGAGCAAGCAACGGGAGGGTCTCGGCTTGGGCCCAGAACCCGTTGCGTGGGGTGGACACAAAAGGTCGCGGCCCCGCCGCAGAAAAGAAGGCTCTGCTGCAACGCATGTTGTCACGGTCTGCGGTGGCGCAAAAAAGGGGTTGACTTCTGACGGGGGTGTTTACAATGTCATTACATGAGTCGCTCGTGCCCCCTCGCGAAGTTTTGGCTAAGGCCCGTTTGGTCGCCGCGGCGACCTATCTTCGGTTCGCCAAGCCTCGGCTCAGTTTTCAGTGTTCAGGTCGGAACTGTTCCGAGGTTCTCTATGCCCCCAAGGCCGCTCGCTAGCCCTGCGGTTGCCGGTCCCTGCTCCATGCGGCGCTGGCGTGCCGCTTTCACCCTCATTGAGCTGCTGGTGGTTGTCGCGATCATCGCGATTCTCGCTGGGTTGACCCTTTCGACCCTCGGCTACGTTAACCGCAAGGGCGCTGAGTCGCGGGCGCGATCGGAAATCGCCGCGTTGTCTGCGGCGATCGATAGCTTCTACATCGACTACTCGGCTTATCCTGCCTCGAACAACCTTTACCGTGAACTGACCGGGCAGACGAATTTTGCCAACGCGGTCAATCTTAACGGCAAAGTTTATTTCGAGCCGACCCCGAGCATAACGGGCACAAATGGCAACACGCCCATATTTCAGGACCCTTGGGGCGCCGCATACAATTACACCACAAACCCGGTCAACAACGTGGGTTTTTATGATCTTTGGACCAGCAACAATGTTCCAAAAGATCCGGCCCAGTGGATTAGAAACTAGCCATGATGCGAGCGAAGCACGGAGCACGGGGCATGGAGCACGGGGCTCGACTCGTGATGCTCGGCACGCGCCAGTCGCCGCGTGGTGCGCGCCATTTTGGCCACGCCAAAGCTAAGGCTTTCACCTTGATTGAGCTGCTCGTAGTTGTCGCCCTCATTGCCGTGCTCACGGGCCTCACTCTGCCTTCTTTGCAGGGTCTTTTCGGGGTGGCGGGGCGGCGCGGCGGTTCCAGCCTGCTCGGCGGCGCCTTGGAGCAGGCCCGCCTGGCCGCCATCCAGAACGGGACCGATGCCTACCTTGCCTTCCCCGGAGGGAGCTTTGCCTCGAGCGACCTCAGCGCTTCGTCGATGATTGTTTTTCGCGGACCGCGCGACGGGGAGACTGCCAAGTTCGTCCCGCTCTCGCGCTGGATTCGCCTGCCCAACGGGGTCTTTATCCATCCGGAGGATATTGCGCGGGAAGCGACTGCCTCGCCGCAGATTTCCGGGCTCATCCCGAAGCTCAATGGCAGCAACGTGACCTCGGTCAAGGCCATCAAGTTCGACCGCTTCGGACGGCTCAAAGAGGGTGACCAGAACGACCTGCGCGAACTCCGCGTGGGAGAGGGGATTTTTTCCGCTGGTAGTGTCACTTTCAAACCGGCAACAAACGACTATTATCGTCTTACCATTTACCCGATGACCGGGCGGGTTAAAATTACCGATGCGGTGACCAATCAATAACCATGTCCCGACCGATCATGAAGAATAAGCACACCACGGGCGGTAGTTCCGGTCCGGAGTCCAGCCCGACGGATCACCCGCCTCGGAACTTTTGTCATGGGGAGGCCTTCAGTCTTGTCGAGGTGGTCATCGCCATTGGTTTGTTTGCCTTTGTCATCGTCGGCATCCTGGGCCTGTTTCCTGCGGCTCTGCGCATTCGCAGCGAGAGCGCCCTGGAAACGAGGTCTTACTTGATTGCCCAGCAGCTTTTCTCCCAAGTGGCGGCCTCGCCTAACATCAGTAACGTCACCTTCCGGGACGGCCCTTTTTTGGGCCCGAACAACTCTCGAAAGGCCAATTTGGCCAGAACTCCGATCGTCATGGGCTACTTGCCCCGCACCTCCTTGCCCTATTGGTATTACGCGGACAATCCGAACAGCTCGTGGAGTAATATCGGGTCGGCTGATCCTCAGTTGCTTGTTCAGCAGACACAGTGGGAGATCGACACCTTGGCCCGCCTCTCCGCCACCAATGTTCCCGGTTGGACCAATCTTTACCAGATCACGGTCGAGGTGCGCGCCCCCGCAACTCTGCCGCTGACCAATACCAAACCGGTGTCCTTCGTCACTTACCAAGCATTTTGAAACCGATGAACCGTCGTTCTCCCCTTACTGCCGGCTCGCTTTCCGGGTTCACTTTGGTCGAGTTGCTCGTCTCCTCCGCCATTTTGGGAATCATGATGGCCGTCCTGCTCAGCAGCATGTCTTCGGGGCTTTCGCTTTGGCGCGTGACCGAGGGAAAGATTGCGGCCGACCGCGAGGGGCGCTCCGGTCACCTTCTGCTCGCCCAGGATCTGGCCAATGCTTTTGTTCCGACCAACACCAGCGGCCCGAAGAGCAGTCTCTGGCCGCAAATCAGAACCAATGGTTCCAACTTGGGTTTTCTGGTCACGCGTCCGGCCGACTATCAAGATGCTTCGGGCGGCGACGTCGGCGACATTTGCTACGTGGAGTATTCGGTGCAAAGCAATGGCCTGTACCGGCGGTTCGTGGGGAGCAAGGATACTTACGAGAGCCTAAAAAATAATCAGTTGCCCGTATCTAGTTCCGCCCCCTTTCAGTTGCTGGCCGACAATCTCGTGCCCAACACGAACGTGCTCAAGGGGACGTTGCCTCCCAACTTGGGCGGTGTGACCGGCGTGCAAATTATCCGGACCAATTTTGTCCCTGTCACCTTTTCGAACCGCGGCGGTTTCATCGTTTATACGGCTACTGCCGCTGGTAAACGCCCCGACGCCATTGAGGTCAACCTGGCCACGACGGATCTGGATGGGGTCAAGAATCTCGATTTGATGAAAAACCCCGATTTCAAATTGCGGAACTCCGGATATTTCACCTTCCGGGTCAATTTGCCCAAATGAAAAACTCGCGCCAAAAATCAAGAGAGCACGGCGTGGCCATGGTCAGCACGTTGATCATCCTTTCGGTCTTGGCCATTGTCGCCGTCGCCTTGATGCAGAGCGTGACCACCGACCGCACCTCGGCCCGCAGCGGGGCCGATTATTACAAGGCCCAGTTGGCTGCTGATGCCGGGGCTGCGGTCGGCCGCGGCATGCTCGCCGATCTCATTCGCCGCTACCCCGACTCCGTCACCGGATGGCAGAACGTCGGCGGCTCGCTCGTTTACGGGACCGACAACGAGGCGACCGTACTCTATGCCCGCGCGCAGTCGGGCAACCCCAGTCTCGGCGCCAGTCCGGCAGCTTTCGGTCCGGATGTTACTCTCTTGGCCCAGCCGCTGGTTTCGCGCATCGGTGCGAATGCCAGTAGTGTTGCCACCAATTTGCTGCCGCTGGCCGATGTGGTTTCCAGCGTCCCTTTCGTGGTCGGCACATCGGTCAATATCAACGCGACCAACGACTCGCGAACCGATCCTTTTGTCGGTAGTCGTTCCTCGACTAATCCGGGCGGCGCTTTGGTCGCGCCGGTCACCGCAGCGCAGTGGATTTACTTGACCAACGCGAGCGGCCAGACCAACGCACGCTTTGCTTTCTGGATGGAAGACGAGAGCTTCAAGGTCAATGTCAACATCGCCACCAATGGTCCCCGCGGTGCGACCAGCCTCGGCACCAATGCGGGTGAAGCGCGGATCGACGGCGCTTGGGGGGCCTCGAGCAATTCAGCGATTGCCAACGCGAATTTCGCCGACTTGGCGGCCTTGCGCGGAAACAACCCGTATCCCACCAACGGCAATATCCCGTCGCCGCTCACCGCCATGTTAGCTACGGGCATCAGCGATGCGAATGCCGCAGCCGAGGTAAAATTTCTCACCACGACGTATTCAGCCGGCCTCGATCTTTCCCGCGGCGGCTTTCCACGCTTCAATCTCAACTCCCTGACCAATGGCGACAAGCGCACCGGACTCAACCGCATCATCGCCGCGATTACCAACACCAACGCCTCCCCGCTTTTCGGGCAGCGCTTTTACCGGTTGGCCAACACTCCCGCCGGCATC
>JAQBWH010000022.1 GCA_027624625.1 Verrucomicrobiota bacterium
GTATTGGCCCATGGTCAACACCTCGACTCCGTGCTCGCGGAGGTCGTCCATCGCCTGGAAGATTTCCGTCTCTGTCTCGCCGAGGCCGAGCATGAGGCCGCTTTTGGTCACCGATTCCGGACGCAGTTCTTTGGCCCGGCGGAGGAACTGGAGGGAGAGCTGGTATTTGGCCCGCGAGCGGACGACCGGGGTGAGGCGTTCGACGGTCTCAAGGTTGTGATTGAAAATGTGCGGCGCGGCGGCCAGCACGGTGCGCAGGGAGTCGTCCTTGCCGTTGAAGTCGGGCACGAGGACTTCGATGACGATGGCCGCGTCGCGCTCGCGGATCGCTTCGATGGTCTGCGCGAAGTGGAGCGCCCCGCCATCGGCCATATCGTCGCGGGCCACCGCGGTGATGACTACGTGTTTGAGCTTCATCCGCATGACCGCTTCAGCCACGCGCTGTGGTTCGTCATGCTCGAGGGCGAAAGGTTTGGCCGTGGACACCGCGCAAAACCCGCAGGCCCGGGTGCAGCGGTCGCCGGCGATCATGAAAGTTGCCGTGCCCTGACTCCAACATTCCCAGCGGTTCGGGCACTGCGCGCTCTCGCAGACGGTGTGCAACCGGAGGTCCGAAACCAGCGCCTTGGTCGAGAAAAAGACCGGGTTGGAAGGCAGGCGGACCTTGATCCAGTCCGGCTTCTTGGCCACGTGGAGGGCAGAGTCGATTTTCACGCGCGTCATGGTTCTAAATTTACACTGAGGAAACGCGGGCGGAAGGGGAAAAGTTGCCTCTTCGCGGAAAGGGGGCTTTGTTGTGGTCAGGCGGCTTTAAGATATGAGCCATTGCCATGCGGATGCAACCTGCCGTAAACTTTTATCTACATTGACAAATTACGCTTCGCGGATTTGCGCAAATTTTCCGCGGAACTTGCGAAACGCAAAACCCTGCCGGCCTTCTGTGCCCCGGGTTTCCCGATCAACCGGACGCAACTGTGCGCGTTGCTCACATCATTCCCACCAAAGAGCCATTATGACCAAACGACATCGCATCCAATTCCCGCCCGACAAAGAACACCAACTTTCGCAGGCGGAAGCGTATTTCTACATTGTGGAAGAAGGCCGGCTGGTCAAATTGCGCTTTCACGAGTACGACAAAATCTTTGCGCGCCCCGGCCTTTACGAGCAGCTTTTTTACGAGCGCCTCAAGTGCACCTCCCCGCAAAAGGTCACGGAGTTGTTGCAACGGAGTTTGGCTTCCGAGTCCGCAACCTTCAGTGAGCTCCGCGTCCTTGATCTGGGTGCCGGCAACGGAATGATGGCAGAGCGTCTGCGTGGTATCGGGGTGTCACGTATCGTCGGCGTAGACATCATCCCCGAAGCACGGGAAGCAGCCTTCAGGGACCGTCCTCTTGCCTATGACGATTACGTCGTGGCGGACTGCTCGAATTTATCAACGAAGCAAGAGCAGGATTTGAAAGATTGGAGCTTTGGCTGCCTTACTTCTGTGGCCGCCCTCGGCTTTGGGGATATTCCCCCCGTGGCATTTTTCCGGGCCTTGCAACTGGTTGGTCCCGGTGGCTGGGTCGCCTTCAACATCAAGGAGACCTTCCTCGAGTCGGCCGACGACAGCGGCTTCTCCCGTTTCGTTCGTGAATTGATTTTCTCGGACTTTCTGGAGATCCACCAACTCGAGCGTTACACCCACCGCTTGTCCATGGAAGGAGTCCGTTTGAAATACTATGCCCTGATCGGGCGTATAATGGCGCCGATGCCCGAAGATTTTCTCGGGAATTTGGGCGTTGCCTGAAGCCGCGTGATGCTCGGCGCGGGCGTAGACCAGTGGAAGCCGGAGGGTCCCCGGTGGGGGGCCCTGTTTGCCCTTGTCGTGGCCGGGGAAATGGTTTTTTTTCTCCCCTTCGTCTTGGCGAGGGTGTTCCGGCCGACCTTTCTGGAGGTTTTCTCTTTGACCAACTTCGAACTGGGTACGGCCTTCGCACTGTATGGGGTCGTGGCCATGGTCTCGTATTTTCCCGGCGGGGTGCTGGCTGACCTTCTCAGCCCGCGCAAGCTTCTGGCGCTTGCTTTAGTTGCCACGTCCGGCGGCGGTCTGCTGCTCGTCTGCATCCCCTCGCTCACCAGTTTGAAACTGCTGTACGCCTACTGGGGATTCACCACGGTTGCCCTCTTCTGGGCCGCGCTGATGCGGGCGACCCGCGAGTGGGGCGGGTTGACAAGGCAAGGTGCAGCTTTTGGATTGCTTGATGGCGGCAGGGGTTTACTCACGGCGGCAGCAGCCGTGGTGTTGGTCGTGCTCTATGCCAGCCTCATTCCCGACGAGGCGGCCTCTGCCACCTTGGAACAACGGTCTGCCGCGTTCCGCTGGATCATTGCCCTTACAGCGGCCATGACTGTCCTCGCCGCGGTGCCGGTGTGGTTTTTCCTGCCGCGGCGGTCCGATTCCCTGCCTCGAGAGCGCTCCGGCTTTGAATTCCGCGGGGTTGCCCAGGTACTGGCCATGCCGACCGTCTGGCTCCAAGCTTTCATCGTCATTTGTGCCTATGTGGGATTCAAAGCCACCGACGACTTTTCCCTCTATGCCCATGAGGTTCTCGGCTTGGATGAAGTGAAGGCTTCCAAGGCCGGCGCGGTATCACTGTGGGTCCGTCCGTTCGCCGCTATTGCCGCCGGCTTTTTGGCGGACCGGTTCAGTGCCGGGCTGATGACGATTTTCAGCTTTGCGCTTCTCCTGCTCGGAAGCCTGCTGCTCGCGGCCGATATCATTCATACCGGAATGCTTGGTCTCTACCTGCTGGCTGTTATTGGCGCGAGTCTCGGCATCTTTGCTCTGCGGGGTCTTTATTACGCCATCATGCAGGAAGGAAAGGTGCCTCTGGCTTTCACGGGCAGTGCGGTCGGAATGGTGTCCGTCGTGGGCTACACGCCGGACATTTTCATGGGACCGGTCATGGGGTACCTCTTGGACGAATTTCCCGGACCCCTCGGCCACCAGCGTGTTTTTCTAGTCGTTGCCGGGTTCGCCTTGGCCGGACTTGCGGCGAGTGCCGTCTTTCACGGCTGGTCGTTTAAAGATAGGTCCCGAGGGAAGGGGCTCAAAGGCGAAGCCTGAGCGGGGAGGCCGGTCGGGTTAGGGCGGTTGGAGTTTCCCTGCATCCCTCCGGGACTGCGCCCACCCTTTATTCCGACCGCAGCGCCGTTGCCGGCTGGATGCGCGCGGCGCGGGTGGCGGGGAGGAGACCGGCGAGGGCCGCGGCGGCGATGATCCAAACTGGGGTCCAGGCCATGAGGTCCCACGGGTAGCGCAGTTGCACGGTCCAGCCGAAGAAGGCGAGGTTGATGACCCACGTCAGCACCATGGCCAGACACGCGCCGGCGGCCAGGCCGATCAGGCTGGCCAAGAGTCCGACCAGGGCGGATTCCGCAACGAAGGCACGCCGGACTTGGCCGGGTGACCCGCCAATGGCGCGCATGATGCCGATCTCGCGTTCGCGCTCGGTGACTAAAGTGGTGAGAGTGAGCGAGACACCGAGGACGGCGACAATGACCGAGATGGTGCGCAGGACGTAGGTCACGGCGAAGGTTTGGTCGAAGATTTCGAAGATGCGTTGGCGCAGGGAGGCGTTGGAATAGACGGCGTATTCGGTCTCGCCTCCGAAGCGTTCGCGGAGTTCGCTGCCGAGGGCGTCAGGCTGTGCGGAATCGCGCAGATGGACACCCGCGGTGTGGGCGCGGGGAGCGGGCCAGTGGGCAGCGTAGTTGGCGCGGTCCATGAGGATGACGCCCTGATCGCGGGTGTAGTCGAGGTAGACGCCGGCAAGGCGAAAGGATTGGGGTCCGGCGGGGGCGGCCAGTTCGATCGTGTCGCCGACGGCGACTCGATGGCGGCGGGCGAAGCTTTCCGAGACGGCGACATGACCGGGGGAGCGCAACAATTGCGCTTTGCCCTCGCTGTCGCCGCCGGTGAACTCGAGTTCGCCTCGCACCCTTCCGCGGATGACGCCGAGGAAAACTTCTTCGCCGCGGAAGGGGACACGCTTTTCGTGGAAGGTGTCGACCGAATCGACCGCCGGGTGGTTTTCCAGCCAGGCGATCACTTCATCGGGAATCGTGGCCTGGAATCCGGTGACTTCGTTGGCCGCGAGGGTGACGAAGAGATCGGCTTGAATGGTGCGGTTGATCCAGGTGTCCACGCTGGCGCGGAAGGAATAGATCATGACGGAAATACCGACGGTCATGGCAATGGCGGCCATGAGGGCTGCGGTGGTCGGGGCGTTGCGGTGCATGGCGCGGACGAGGTTGCCCACGGCCATGCGCCAGGCGGTGCCGCGGGTGAAGCGTGCTGCCAGCGGGGTGAGCAGTTTTCCGGCCGCAGAGGTGGTGGCGGGAACGAGGAAGGCAAAGCCGATGATGACGAGAAAGGCGGCGGCGAACCCGAGCAGGGCCGGTCCGGTCTGCAGCGCCAACCATGAGGCGGCGATGGCGCCGGCCAGGCAGAGGATCCCGTAGGCCAGCCAGCGTCGCGGGACGGTGGCGTAATGTTCCATCGCGGTGCCGAGATGGAGGGCGCGGGTGACTTGCACTTTGGTTGCTTCGCCGGAGGGGATCCAGGCGGCGGCGAGGACAGAAGCCAAGCCGGACAGGGCGGCGGCGGCGATTTGCCACGGGCTGACCGCGAGATTTTCGATACTGACCAAAACGTAGAGGGAGCTGATGGTTTGACCGACGGCACCGACGAGGAGCCCGGCCAGCGGGAAGGCGGCGAGAATGCCGAGGATGATCCCGGGGATGCCGAAGACGAGGGCTTCGCCGAGGAAGAGGGTGCGGATTTCCCGGCGCGAAGTGCCAATGGCACGGAGGATGCCGATCTCGCGGCGGGAGCGCACCACGGAGGCGGAGACCGTGTTGTAAATGAGAAACATGCCAACCAGGAGCGAGACGAGGCTCAAGGCCGTGAGATTGAGTTGGAAGCTGGAGAGCATCTTGCCGATTTGCTCGCTGCGTTGTTGCGGGGCGGCGACGACGACATCGGGGGGCACAACCGTGCGCGCCGCGGCTACCACCGCCGCGGGGTCGGCGTCTGCGGAGAGGAGGATTTGCACGGAGTCGAGTTTTCCGGCCGAGCCGAGCAATTCCTGCGCCCAACTGATATCCATGGAGGCCGAGCGGATATCGGCGAGGGCGGCCGGGTCGTCCGGTTGGAGGACAAAACGGATACGGAGGTCGGTGGTGCGTCCGTTCGCGTTGACCCGGAGGACGTCGCCTTGCTCGAGTCCGAGTTTCCGCGCGAATTCCCGGGTCAGGGCGATGGCCTCCCGCTGGCCCAGCCAGGCTTCGACATCGACGGGCGCGCCGTCGGGCCAGACCATGCGGAAGGTTTCGAAGGGCGGGTTGGTGAAGGGATCGACGCCGAGCAGGCGGAGGTATTCGCCGGGATGATCGGGCAGGGTGAGGATTCCCTGCACGACGGGGGTGGCCGCGGCAACACCGGGGATTTTGGCCAAAACGGGGAAGAGGGTTTCCCCGAGCGGACCGCGCACCTCGAGGTTCGCCTTGCCGGCCAGAAGTTCGACCCCGGCGCGGAACGAGCGGTTGGCACTGTGGTTGGCGATCATGATGGCGAGGAAAACGCACACCCCGAGGGCCACGCTGACCACATTCATCGCGGCGAGCAACCGGTGGCGCCGGGCGTGGCGCAAGACTTGGCGCAGCAGGATGGACGGCCAGTGACGGGTCATGTCCCCGGGACGGGCCCCGCGACGGCGGCCTCTTGCAAGGCACGTTGGAGGGCTTGTACTTCGCGTTTCCCGGAGACTTTGGCGCTGTTTTCCGCCCGGCTGAGGTAAAAGGTATCCATCGCAACTTCTTTCTCTGTGGTAATACGTGCCAGCTCGAGGTTCAGTTCCAGCCGGTCAAGCACGGCGAAGAGATCGTAGAGCAGTCCCATGCGGTCGGGGGTCTCCAGATCGACAATAGTGAAGGCCGGGTGACTGTGATTATCGACCGTAATACGGGTGGGAAGGTCCGCTTCCTGCGACATGCGGTAGCCGGTGCGGGCCCGCGCTTTGGCGATATGGGGCGCGAAATCGAAAACTTTATCCTGCAGTGACTCGTCGAGGAGCCGCTCGAAAAGCCGGTGGTCTCTCTCGTTGGCGACCGGCTGATGCTTCGCATCGCAAATCCGGAAGACATCAAGCACGAGGTTGCCGGCGCGGGTGTGGATATCGGCGCTGAGGATATTGACCCGCGCGGCGAGAAAGGCGCCGCAAATACGGACGATGAGTCCGGGGTGGTCCCACCCGCAGAGCAGAACCTCGCTGTGGCCTTGTTCGGGACGGTGCATCCACTTGACCACAGGACAAACACCGCTGGCTCCTTTCTCGTGTTGGGCCCGGAAAAATTGGCGGAAGAGTCGGACGTGCCCGGCGATTTCCGACGCGGTAAAAGTGCGGAAATAGCGCTCCGGCATGTTGGCAAAGTGCGCGGCGGCTTCGTCGCCATAGTCGGAGGCCAGCTTGCGGAGGACTTCGTTTTTCAGTTCCTCGAAATTGACACGACGCTTTGCGAAGAAAGCCGGGCCATCCTGGAGGTAAGCTTTGGTCGAGCGGTAAAGTTGCCAGACGAGCCCCTCTTTCCAATCCGACCAACTGGTGTCACTGGCACCTTGTCCGTCGGCCAAGGTGACGAGCATGAGCGCATCGAGGTCATCGCCCGGTTGCACCAGTTCCGCAAAGTGCGAGACCGTGGCCGGGTCGTCCAGGTTGCGGGACTGGGCGGTTTTGGAAAGAAGGCCGTGGTTGTCGACCAGCATGATCAGGGCGCGGCGCTGATCGGAGGAGAGTTGCAGACGTTTGGCCAGGCGGGTGGCCATCATGGCGCTGGCTTGCTCGTGGTGACGGCGGTGTTCGGCCTTCCCCGTGTCGTGCATCAGAAGGGCGAGGTAAAGCACGGCAGGGTCGTCGTTTTCGAGGAACAGGTCGCGGTAGCCGGAGAATTTCGGATCCTCGCTGGTGATCAGGTTGTCCAGCTTGTCGATGCAGACCAGAGTGTGCTCGTCGGCTGTGTAGCGGTGGAAAAATTCATGCTGTACCAAGCAGGTAAGGCGCCCGAACTCGGGCAGGTAACGTCCGAGGAAGTCTGTCTCGTGCATAAGCCGCAAAATGCGTCCGACCTGGCCCTTGCGGGAAAGGATGGCCAGGAACACCTCGCGCGCCGCGCGTGAGTATTGGAAGGTGCGGTCGACTAAACGAAGTCGCTTGCGAATTAGGTCGAGCATTTCTTGGGAGAAATCGAGTCCGCGCACCTGAGCGTGTTGGAAGAGACGCATCAACCGCTGCGGATCCTGAGTGAAAATGCCGGCCGAGTCGGGATGGAGCATGCCGTCCTTGGCATAAAAGCCGTCGAAGCGCTCCGTCCGTTCGGCCGGTGGGGCAAAGAGGCCGAGCAAACCGGCGGCACGGGAAGGTTTCAGCTCGGGCACCATGCGGTGCACGGCGGCGGTGGTGACGCGGTTGATGTTGCGCGTGTGCTGGTAATAGTCGCGCATGAAGGCTTCCACGCGGGCCAGCATGTGCTTTTGTCCATACTCCAGCCGCGTGGCGACCTGCCCCTGGAGGAAGAGGGTGAGTGAGTCGATCGGGCGCTTGTTGACGAAATGCATCTCGGTGCGGACGCGGAGCAGGAAGTCGTAGGCTTTTTCGAGAAGCCGGCGTTCGCTCTCGGTCAGGATTTTTTTCTCCACGAGTTTGGCCGTGGTCATGGCGTGAGCGTGGAAGTATCCGTTCCAGAGGAGATTCTGGTAATCGCGCAGCCCGCCGGCCCCGTGCTTCACGTTGGGTTCCTGCATGGACACGATGCGTCCGTATTGCTCGTGCAGTTCTTTCTGGTTGACCAATCGCCAGGCGATGTAGGCGTCCTCCTTGCCCTTGACGCATTTGTTTTCGAATTCCCCGCGGAAGCGGTCGACCAGCTCGCGGTCTCCGGCCAGCCAGCGCGATTCGAGCATGGAAGTTTTGGTCCGCAAGTCGGAGTTGGCCTGGACAATTGCCTCCCGCACGGAGCGGACCGAGTGCCCGACTTTGAAACCGGTGTCCCAGAGCAAGCGGATGATGTCTTGCACGGTGGCGGTTTCCCTCGCATTGGGTTTGCTCCCGGTGTGGAGGAACATGATGTCGACGTCGCTGAACGGATTCATTTCCCGGCGTCCGTATCCACCGAAGGCGATGACGGCCAAGCCTGCGGGTTTCGGTTTTCCAAAATGCGCGTTGCAGACCTGCGCGAAAATGCGGCGGAAGAGAATATCGACCAGGTCGCTGCGTTGGCGGACAACCTCGCGGCCGCCGGCCCCGGCGGAAATGCGCAAGCGCAGGCGGTGTTCTTCCAGCCGGCGGAAACGACGGTAGGGCTCGAGGCATTCGGCGGCGGATTTCCCCTTGGTCTGCTTGTCGAGATCCTCGGAGGCGCGGACGAGGACTTTTTCGGGTTCGTAACTCATGAGCCGAAGGTTTTTGTTTTAGCGGTCTCCGGCCGCACGGAGAATGACAATCTCGACGCGGCGGTTGAGTTGTTGCTCCTCGACCCCTCCGGTGGTCGGCGCGAGCGGGCGTGTGCTGCCCAGTCCGCGCGTGTCGATGCCGGCAGGATCGATCTTCATGCGGTCGGCCAGCCATTGTTTGACCGATTCCGCGCGGGCGCGGCTCAACCGTGTGTTGTAGTCGGCCCCGCCGAAGGAGTCGGTATGCCCCTCAATGCGGAAACGGGCGTCCGGATTGCGCCGGATGAGTTCACCGAGCTTTTCTAAACTGGTGATGGCTTCGGGCCGGAGAAACGACTCGTCGTAGCCGAAGAGGACGTCGGACGGCATGAAGATAGGGCCGGAGGCGGTGGTCAGCCCGCCGGTCTGGGCCAGCAGGTCGTCAAGATCACTGTAACCGGCAGGAACCGAATCGGCGCCTTCCGTGCCGGCACGTCCGGCCGCGGCAGCCAATTCGAGAGCGGGTTGCGCGGCGGAGGCGGGCACGTCGGCGAGGAGGGCTTCGCGCATGGAGGCGAGGTCCTCTTCGAGCGTGGCGGCGGTGGCCGCGGTCAGACGGTTGGCCGCCTCGCTGGCGGCCAGTCCGATTGGCGGGGCGGGTTCCTCTTTGATCCCGAGTTGGCCCGGCTTGGCGGGGGAGGCACGGATTTCCGCCTTCTCGGCCGAGATGTCCTCGACGGGAAGGTCGACGGGTGCCGGGGTGATTTTGCGGACCGTTTCGCTTTCGGACGCCTCGGTGTCGTCAAGCAGGCGCGAGTCGATCTCGACGCGTTCGACTTTGAAGGCGCGCGGAACTATCTGGTCGTAGTAGGAATCGCTGAAAGTGTTGACCGCGTGCGACCGCGCCCACCAGATGAAGGCGAGGTGGGCGGCGACGGAAAGGAACAAGGCGAGGACAAACCAGCGGCCCCACCACTCCTTGCGGAGGGGTTCTTTCTCCAGTTCGTCCAGCAGCGAAGAGCGTTCCATCGACCCCGAAGATGAAGTTGCCCCGCCCCCGATGCAAACCTGCAGGCGCCAAAGGTCTTGACCACGGGGCGCTCTCTTCTAGGTTCAACCCTCCGCTTTATGGCTGAAAACACGCTAAGAATCGGTCTGCCCACCGGCAGCCTGATGGAGCAGACCTTGTCCCTTTTCGCCAAGGCGGGCTTTGCCGTGTCCGGGGCTGAACGGTCCTACCGTCCCTCGGTGGACGATCCCGAGTTGGTCGTTCGTCTGCTGCGGGCCCAAGAAATCAGTCGTTATGTCGAACAGGGGTTTCTCGACTGCGGTATTACCGGCCGCGACTGGGTGGCGGAAAATGCCTCCGATGTCGCCTCGCTCTGCGATCTGCCCTACAGCAAAGTTTCGGTGGCCCCGACCCGCTGGGTCGTGGTGGTTCCGGAGGATTCGCCGGTGCGTTGCGTGGAGGATCTGTCCGGCAAGCGCGTGGCGACCGAAGCGGTCGGCTTGACCAAAGAATTTTTCCGCCGCCGCGGGGTGAGTGCCGAAGTGGAATTCAGTTGGGGGGCGACCGAGGTGAAGGTGCCGGATTTGGTCGATGCCATCGTGGATATTACCGAGACCGGTTCCTCGCTGCAGGCCAACAACCTGCGCATCGTTGAGACCATCATGGAGTCCTATCCTGTCTTCATTGCCAACCGCGAGGCTTACTCCGCCGAATGGAAGCGCGGCAAGATGGACCGCATCGTCTTGCTCCTGCAGGGGGCCATGGCGGCCCGCGGCAAGGTCGGGTTGAAAATGAACCTTCCGCAAGCCCGTTTGGAGAATTTGCTTGAGGAGTTGCCCGCTCTCCGGAATCCTACAGTTTCGCCTCTGGCGCATGATGGCTGGGTCGCCGTCGAGACAGTCATCGATGAGAAGGTTGTCCGCGAGATCATCCCGCAGCTCAAAGCGCTCGGGGCTGAGGGGATTATAGAATATCCCCTCAACAAGTTGGTTTATTAAAGCATTACATGGGATCTATCAAAAAGAGGCGGAAGGCGAAAATCGCCAAGCACAAGCGCCGCAAGCGCATGAAGCTTAACCGCCACAAGAAGCGTTTGCGCTACAAGAGCTAAAGGCTATCTTTGGCCCCATGTTCGCGCGTTTCCGGTTGCGTCCCGTCGCTGCCTGGTGGATCTGTGCCGTTGTCCTCTGCCACGGTCGGCACGAACTCTGGGCGCTGAGCGCCGATGCCGGTTGGGGCGAATTTTCCCCCAAAGCTCGTCCCGCGGTCCTCGAAGAATCGACGGACCACCGGGCCGAGTCCATGGCCCGCATGGCCGTGGGACTTCTTGTGGCCGAGAACGATCCGGACGAGTCATTCCGCCATTACCGTCGTGCTCTGGACCTGGATCCGTCCAACGTCTCCTTGTCCCAGGAAATCGCCCGAGTGCATTTGCAGCGTGAGGAAGTTCCCGAGGCTCTCGCCGTTTTGAAGGATGCGCTCAAGCTCAATCCGAAGTCCTCGTCGCTTGCCCTGCGCATTGCCGGTATTTATGTCGTGAGCTTGCGCAAATTCGGCCCGGCCGAGCGCTACGCGCGCCAGGCTTTGGGTGCGGATCCCGATGGCATCGAACCCTACCAGATGCTTTATAGTATTTACCGTGCGGACGGCCGACCGGGCGAAGCAGCTGCCTTGCTCCAAGAAGCCGCCCGGCGCGATGGAAACCAGAACGCTGCCTTTTGGGCGGGTCTCGGCGATTTGTCGGTCCGGCAGCTGGTCATGGATGGCCACCTGCGGGATTCCGGCAAAACCGCCGTGGTCCTCGGACACTACCGGCAGGCGGCCGAGTTGGGGCGGCAGGATCCGGTGGTTTTGCTGCGTGCTTTGAATTTCTTTTTCGCCGGAAATCACCTCGAGGATGCGGTCGCCACTGCCCGCCGCCTGCTCGTCTTGCAACCTTCCGACGCACGGTCCCGCGAGAAACTTGCCCTGGCCCTTTCGTCCTTGGGGCGCGACGACGAAGCGGAAGTCGAACTCGAGGGTGTCACCGCGGAAAATCCGACTAGTCTGCTCGCCTACCGGGCCCACGGGGAAATCTTGCTCCGGCGCGGCGACACGGCCGGCGCTTTGGACAAATTCGAAAAAGCACTGCTGCTCCATGACGACGATCCGCGGCTCTACCTCGAAATCGTCGATCTGTGTGTCCAGACCGAAGATCCCGAGCGGGCCACCCGCTGGTTGTCCCGGGCCCGCGAGAAATTCACGCACCTTCCGGAATTGCCTTTTTACGAGGGGCAATTACTCGGCCATCTCAAGCGCTGGCGTGAAGCGCACAACGCGATGGACATTTCTGCCGATCTGGCCTCGCGCTACCAGCCATCCTTCCTCACCGCGGACTTCTACTTTCAGCACGGTGTGGTGGCCGAGCGGGCTGGCGCACGCGAGGCGGCAGTGCGGCACTTGCTCGCCTGCATCGAGATGGATGGCGAGCATTCCGCAGCGCTCAATTATCTCGGCTATATGTGGTCGGAGGAGGGAGAAAATCTTTCCGATGCGGAAAAGTTCATCCGCCGCGCACTTGTCATCGAACCCGACAATGCCGCCTATCTCGACAGTCTTGGTTGGGTCCTTTACCAGCAAGGTCGCTACCATGAGGCGCTTGATCCTTTGCAGCGTGCTTCGCAACTGGCGGCCGGTGAACCCGATGCCACCATCGAGGAGCACCTCGGTGATGTGCTCGACAAACTCGGTCGCCGCCAAGAGGCTGCCGAAGCTTGGGATCGCGCCGCCGCACTCGAAGGCGCCTCGGAGGGAGTCGCCGGAAAACTCCAAGCTGCCCGCGCGGGCAAGGCTGCACCATCCGCAGAGGCGAAGGTCGCCAAACCTTGATCATCTCAGGTGAAAGTCCTTGAGTCTCCAAGTGTTCCCTGCGAATGTTTTCCTTCAGTTTCAGGACTGCACAACGGGCTCTTAGCTCAGCTGGTTAGAGCATGCGACTCTTAATCGCCAGGTCCTGGGTTCGAATCCCAGAGGGCCCACTTCCCGAAAAAATGGCACTCGGTCGGGCGTATTTTAAAAAGACAAATCTCGATCGGAAATTCACTTCGACCAAGCAGTAGCGTAAAAGCGACGTCGATCATGACTAACATTCACCCGGAGACGGGCCGCTTTCTCAACCGCGCGGCCAAAGAAGAATTGCTCGGGCAAAAGGGGGTCGTTCTCTGGCTATACGGGCTTTCCGGATCGGGCAAGTCGACCATCGCGAACCAGGCCGAGCGCGCCTTGCACGGCGAGGGGCGGATGACCGTGATTCTGGATGGCGACAATTTGCGCACCGGACTGAACAGCAACCTCGGATTTTCCGATGACGACCGCACGGAAAACGTCCGCCGCGTGGCCGAGACGGCAAAACTGCTCGCGGGGCAGGGCATGATCGTTTTTGTTTCGGTCATTACCCCTCTGCGCCGCCAGCGCTCGCTGGCCGGGGAAATCATCGGTCCTGACTTTCACGAGGCCTATGTGAAGGCGGACTTCGCAACCTGCGCGGGGCGCGATCCAAAGGGGCTCTACGCCAAAGCGAAGGAGGGGAAAATCAGCCAGTTCACCGGTCAGGACAGCGGGTTCGAGGAACCCGGGGCGGCCGCGCTTGTGCTTGACACCCAGGCCCGTTCCGTTGCTCAGTGTGCGGCCGATTTGCTTGGGTATTGGCGGTCCGTGGCGGACGGCCGCCGGAGGGATTGATTCACCGGAAAAGCCCGCGCGAGGGAAAGCACTCATGCCGCATTACCAGTTAGACCATCTCGACCAGCTCGAGGCCGAAGCGATTTTTGTCCTGCGCGAGACGGCCGCGCAGTTTCAAAATCCGGCCCTGCTTTTTTCCGGCGGTAAAGATTCCATTGTCATGGCCCACCTCGCCGCCAAGGCCTTTTGGCCGGCCAAGATTCCTTTTCCGCTCCTCCATATCGATACCGGCCATAATTTTGCCGAGACCATCGCTTACCGGGACTCTTTCACCGAAGAACTTGGGGCGCGGCTGGTCGTCGGCCATGTCCAAGATTCGATCGACAAGGGTCGGGTCAAGGAGGAGAAAGGCCCCTACGCTTCGCGCAATGCGCTGCAATCGGTGACCTTGCTCGACACGATCGAGGAGCACAAATTCACCGCGTGCCTCGGCGGCGGACGTCGCGACGAAGAGAAAGCGCGCGCCAAGGAGCGTTTTTTTTCCCACCGCGACGATTTCGGCCAGTGGGACCCGAAGAACCAGCGTCCGGAGTTGTGGAACCTTTTCAACGGTCGTCACCACCCGGGTGAGCACTTCCGCATTTTTCCGTTGTCCAATTTCACCGAGATGGACATCTGGATGTACCTGCGGCGTGAAGCGGTCGCGTTGCCCCCACTCTACTTTGCCCACCAGCGCGAGGTATTTGCCCGTCATGGCTCACTCCTGGCCGTGACCGAGCACATCACCCTGCTCGAGACCGAGAAACCGGAGAGGAAAACGGTCCGTTTCCGCACCATCGGCGATGTGACTTGCACCGGCGCGGTCGAATCGAACGCCGCCACCTTGGACGACGTCATCGCGGAGGTCGCCGCCGCGCGTCAGACCGAGCGCGGCACCCGTGCGGACGACAAGCGTTCCGAAACAGCGATGGAAGATCGCAAGAAGGAGGGTTATTTCTGATGGACCTTCTCCGTTTTGCCACTGCTGGTTCTGTCGATGACGGCAAGTCGACGCTTATCGGCCGCCTGCTTTACGACTCGAAGAGCATTTTCGAGGACCAGTTGAGCGCGGTGGAGGAAAGTTCCCGCCGCCGCGGCGATGCGGTGGTCAACCTCGCGCTGCTCACCGACGGGCTCCGCGCCGAGCGCGAACAGGGCATCACCATCGACGTGGCCTACCGCTACTTCGCCACGCCCCGCCGCAAATTCATCATTGCCGACACCCCGGGCCACATCCAATACACGCGCAACATGGTCACGGGTGCTTCCACCGCCGACCTCGCCATCATCCTGATCGACGCGCGCAAAGGGGTTATCGAACAAACCAAACGCCATTCGTTCGTGGCCAACCTCCTCAAAATCCGCCACCTCACGGTTGCAGTGAACAAGATGGACCTTGTCGACTACGACGAAGGGGTTTTCCACCGCATCGTGCAGGATTTCCACGCGTTCGCTTCGCGCCTCGATGACATCGCTGAAATCACCGCCATCCCTGTCTCCGCGCTCAACGGTGACAACGTGGTCGACAAGTCGGATAAAATGCCGTGGTTCAAGGGTCCCTCGCTGCTTTACCACCTGGAGACGGTTTACACCGGCGGGACGGAAAACCATGTCGATGCCCGCTTTCCCGTGCAGTGGATCATCCGGCCGCAATCCCATGAACACCACGATTTCCGCGGGTACGCCGGAAGGGTGGCCGGGGGCGTGTTCAAGCCGGGCGACACAGTGTCCGTTCTGCCTTCCGGGTTTTCCACCACGGTGGAGAAAATCTATCTGCCCGGCGGCCGGGAAATCGCCGAGGCCTTCGCCCCGCAGTCTGTGGTCATGACGCTCAAGGACGAGATCGATATCTCGCGCGGCGACATGCTGGTCAAGACGAACAACCCGCCGAATAAGGGCCAGGACGTCGAGGCCATGGTTTGCTGGTTTTCCCAAAAACCGATGGAAGCGCGCGGCAAGTATCTCCTGCGCCACACAACCAAGGAAACGAAAGCCATCGTGCAGGAGTTGCGTTACCAGGTGGACATCGAGACATTGCACAAAAAGGAGGGTGTACCCACGCTGGCCATGAACGATATCGGCCGCGTTTCCCTGCGCACCGCGACGCCCCTTTTTTATGACAGTTACCGCCGCAATCGCCTGACGGGATCATTCATCCTCGTCGACCCCGGCACCCACGAAACCGTGGCGGCCGGGATGATTGTCTGACCGGGGTTCCGCCCGCTGGTCAAGCGCCCCAACATCCGACCACCATGAGCAACGAGAGCGTGAGCATGGAAAGTGCGGGCAGCAATTTTTTGAAAGGATCCGCGACCTTGATGTGCATGACGATGGCGCCGGCCATGAGCACGGCGACGACGGATGCGGCGGGCAGGATGAGGACGGGATAAGGGAACCCGGCGAACAAGGCGAAGGCCGACGCCACTTTGAGGAATCCGACGAGGTAGCACGACCAAGCCGGTAGGCCATAGGCGGCAAATTCCTCCAGCATGCTGGAGGCCGAGCCTCCGCGGTAGGCGGTGGCCTGGTTGAAGCGCAGCAGCCAGACGTTGAGCAGGCCGCAGCCGACGACGATTTGGCAGATTGGGACGAGGATTTCCATGGGGAACTGGTGGTTGGACGTAAGCCTAGGCACACCCTAGCCTCGGGGTCAGGAGAAATCTGCGTGCCCACCCTTACCCTTCTTCTCGAGGCCATCTCCGTGGCTGCCTTCCTCTTTTACGGAATCGCCTGTTTGCGCTCCCCGAAGTTGGAGGTGGAGTTTAACCGCTACCAATTGGCGCGTTGGCGCGTGCTGGTCGGCTGGCTCGAGATTGCCGGGGCGCTGGGCCTGCTCGCCGGACAGTTCTTCCCCCTTCTCAAGGTCGCGGCGGCCGCCGGGCTTGTCCTTCTCATGCTCTGCGGTTTGTGGGCGCGCTGGCAGGTGCGCGACCCGTGGTATGCCATGGCGCCGGCTTTCATCCTCGGCGTGGTCAACCTTCTCATCGTTCTCTCTGCACTCGGTTTTCTGTGAATCCACCACCGGGCAAGCTGCACGACGCGCGCCTCGGGCTGATGCAGTTGGTCGGGCAATGCTTTTGCATCGGCCCGCTCATCGATATTGCGCTCTTCCTCGGCATTGTGGCCGCCTTGGCCGGCGCGGTCGGGCCGCTGGCCGTCCTGCTCGCCTCTTTGGGCATGATCGCTTTTTCGCTTGTTGTGGCCTTTTACGCGTCGGAGACGGGCGGGGCCGGGGCGATGGGCGATTACATCGCGCGTGCTTGGGGCCGGACCGCCGGCCTTGCCGCCCTCGGGGTTTACGTGATTTCTTTGCTCTTCGCCGGAGCCGCGGGATTCACCATCGTGGTCGGGGATCTCGCCTCGCGTTTTGTGGAGCTTTATTTCGGGGCTGAGTTTCCTTGGTGGGCTGGCGCCCTGTTGGTCTGCGGAGCCGCGTGGTGGTTCAATGTGCGCGGAGCGGCGGCGGCCACCCAAGTCCAGTTGCTCATCGTCGGCCTGTCGGTCATCCCGTTCCTGCTCACCGCCGCCGCGGCGATCATCCATGCCGGCCCGGCCAATACCTGGTCCGTCTTCTCGTGGAGCAATCCACACGCCGGCGATCTTTTCGGCGCCTTGCTTTTTTGCATCCTCCTTTTCGGCGGATTTGAAACGGCAGGATCCCTCGCCGAGGAAACCGGTAATCCGCGCCGCAATATTCCGCGGGCGCTAGTCGGCACCGTGGTGGCCGCCGCCCTGCTTCTGCTGTTCTGCTCCTATGCCGGGACGGTTTATTACGGTCCGGGCCACGTGGCGAAGACTTGGGGTGACGCGGTTGATGGCTTTGCTGTGATGGGCGGAGAGTTGCTCGGGCCGTGGGCGGCGCTTTGGATCCGCGTGGCTGTGCTGGTTGATTTTACCGCGACTTGCATCGGCTTCACTGTGGCGGCTCTGCGCGGCATATATGCCCTGGCTCGCGAGGGCCGGTTGCCGTCGTGGCTGGCCGCGACCAACCGGCGCGGGGCCCCGCATCGTGCCGCGGCATTGGTCCTAGTCTGCGCGCTGTCGGTCGTGGCCTGCGGCTTGCTGGTGCCTGCTGCCCAGCGCTTCCAGACCCTTTTTGTGGCCGCCACGGCGCAAGCGCTCTTACTGGTGCTGGTTTATACCGCGCTGGCCTTGGGCGCATTGCGCATCATGTGGCGCAGCGGGCAGAAACAACCTTGGTGGCGATGGATTGTCTTCCCCCTGGCCACGGTTGTCCCCCTCTTCGCCCTCTACGGCACCTTTGTTCCTCTCCCGGCCCATCCCGAGCGTTTCGGGTTGTATGCGGGACTGGCCGCCTTGTTCGCGGTGGGTTGCTGGGTCTGGAACGTGCGGCCTTGGGTAGAATCGGGGAGTGAAAAGCCGACCGGGTCGGTTTAAAGTCACGAGCTTCATGGCGCGCGCTGATCTCCACCTCCATACCCGACACAGCGCACGGGCCACCGACTGGCTTCTGCGCAAGGTGGATTTCCCGGCCAGTTGTTCCGCCCCCGGCGAACTTTATCGCGTCCTGCGTGAAAAGGGTTTTGATTTCGTCACCTTCACGGACCACGACACGATTGACGGTTGTCTTGAAATCGCGGGGCGGCCGGGCGCCTTCATCAGTGAAGAAATCACCGCAAGTTTTCCCGAGGATGAGGTCAAAGTGCACCTCCTTGCCTGGGGAATCACCGAGGGGCAACACCGTGAGATACAGTCCCTGCGGCGGGATATTTACGCCCTGGCCGCGTGGCTCAAGGCGAAGGATATCGCGCATGCCGTGGCGCATCCATTCTGGCCGGTCGACGAACGGCTCTCCCTCGACCACTGGCAACGCCTGATTCTTCTCTTCCGGCACTTTGAGACGGTCAATGGATTGCGCGATCCGTTGCTTGGCGAGGCGGCCGAATTTGCGCTCTCGCGGCTGACTCCGGGGGACACCACGCGGTTTGCCGAAAGGCTCAAATTGGAACCGCTCTGGGACGAGCCGTGGCGCAAGGTGTTCACCGGCGGTTCCGACGACAAAGGGGGTATGTATGAGGGGCGTGCTTGGACCGAGGCGGCCGGTGATTCCCCCGGCGCCTTCCTCGCCGCGGTGCGCGAAGGCCGGTGCTTTCCCGGCGGAGAAGGGGGCGGCCCGCTCGTCATGGCCCACAGCCTCTACAGTGTTATATTCGAGTTCGCCGGTCAGCGTCTGTCGCAGAACGCCCAAAAGCCCGCCGCGGCCCTGCTTGAGAGAATGGCCGGACGTTTCATGGAGGGCAAAGATCCCACGCGGTTCACTCTCACCGAGAAGCTGGGTTTTCTTGCCCAGGGCATTGCCACCGGAAAGATCTGGGAGGTGGCGCTTCCGGGCAATGCGTCCTTGTGGAAAGAGTTGGCCGATGCGGTGGGCAAGCCGGGCATGCGCTCGGCCATCGAGAAAGCAACCGAGGGCGTGGTGGCACCGGAACGCCGCGCCTTCCTCACCGCCAATCTGCTGGTCAACCAGCTCGCCTTCCGCTTCTTTTCCCAGTTCATCGCGCAACTGCGGGCCGGACGGCTGATCGAAAGCCTGCAATTTGTCGGCTCGCTCGTACCCCTCGCGCTCGGTCTCGCCCCGTATTTCTACGCTTTCCGTTCGCCCGGACGCGGGGAGTTGCGACCCCTCTGCGAAGGAACCTGCGGGGAAGTCCCGGAGAGCCTGCGCAACCACCGGCGCATCTGGTTCACCGACACGCTGGAAGATGTCAACGGGGTTTCGACCACCATACGAAGAATGACCGCGGCGGCCCGTGCCGAGGGATTCGACCTGACCGTGGCCACCTCGCGCGGCGAGGTGGCCCCGAGCGACATTCCGATCATGAATTTTGCCCCGGTCGGCGAATTCGAACTGCCCGAATATGAACTGCAAAAGCTCAGCTTTCCGCCCGTGCTGGAAATTGTCGACTACGTGCAGCGCGGGGGATTCACCGAGGTCATCATCAGCACGCCCGGACCGATCGGGCTCTGCGCTCTGCTGGCCGCGAAAATTCTCGGACTTAAAACGAGCGGCATTTACCACACGGACTTCCCGCAGTACGTGCGTATTCTGACCGACGACTCATGGATGGAGACGCTCACTTGGAATTACATGCAGTGGTTCTACGAGCAGATGGACATCGTTTACGTCAATTCCGGCGACTACCGGCAGGCGCTGGAGGCGCGCGGAATCAAGGGGGACAGGATCCATATCCTGCCGCGCGGATTGGACACCGAACTTTTCACGCCATCGCGCCGTGACGAAAACTTCTGGAAGCAACGCGGACTGCAGGACGGCGAGATCGGCTTGCTCTATGCCGGACGTGTTTCCAAGGAAAAGAAACTCGACCTTTTTGCCGCCGTGGTGCGGAAACTCCGGGCGGACGGACTCCCGGTGCGCGCGCTCGTCGTCGGGCACGGCCCGTATTGCGCGGAATTCGAAAAATCCTTCCCCCAAGGGATTTTCACCGGCTACCTCGCGGGTGAGGAGTTGGCGGCCGCTTATGCTTCGGCGGACCTCTTCGTCTTTCCCAGCACGACCGACACTTTCGGAAACGTCATCCTCGAAGCCCAAGCTTCGGGTTTGCCTTGTGTCGTCTCCGACCAAGGGGGACCGCGCGAGTTGGTGGCCCATGGCGAGGATGGCTTTGTCACCCGCGGCGGCGATTTGGCCGAACTTTGCCAGGCGGCGCGTCAATTGTGCGCCGACGCAAAACTGCGATCCAACTTGGGTGCGGCGGCGCGGCGCAAGGTGGAGGATCGGAGTTGGCCCAATGCGGCGCGGCGTTTCTGGGAGATCAGCACTTGAGCTGAAGGCGCCGCCCGTAGCTGGACCTTCCATCGAGGCGGGCCCGGCTGGCGTCAGCGTGGATCGGTTTCTTCCGCCAACAATTGCCGGATCAAGGGCTCGTAGTCCCGCCGGGCATTGAGCGAGCGGAGGCGTCCTGCTTTATCGAAGACGAAGACGGTGGGCAGCGCGTTGATGCCGAGCCGGCGGGCGAGGGGATCATCCCAACCCGATCCGCTGTACGCCGTCGGCCAGGAAGACAACCCGAGGGCTGCCAGCGTCTTGGTGCAATTCGCCTCCTTGGTGTCCAAACTTACGGTGGCCACGCTAAGCACTCCTTGCGGCAGGCTGCGGGAAAATTTGGCAAACGCCGCGAGCCAGGCTACGGACGGCGGTGACCATCCGGCCCAAAAAACCAAGGCCACTACGCGTCCCCTCTGCGCGGTAAGCGAAAATTTGTCTCCCTGCACCGTGGAGAATGACACGTCCGTTTCCTTCCCGAGCAGATCCACGCGTTTCAAGTCGTCCTTGATTCTCTGGCGCGTGCCTTCGTCGCGGGCCAATTGTGCCGCCTGATCCAAGACCTTGCGCTTGCGCGCCGGTTGGGCGTCGAGCAGGGTGGCGGCCTCGGCCAGCAGGCGTGCCGCGCGGCGGTCATCCGGGAAATTGCCCGCGAAATTCTGCGCCGCCTCGAGGATGGTGTTGCGCGCCATGGCGGTTTCGCCCGGGCGTGCCGAGGCGGCGATATTCACGGTCTGCATCGTGATGGTGATGCGCTGGAATGCGGCATCCGCCCGGTAGCGCAAAGGAGCCGACTTCGATCGTTCCAGGGCGGCCAACCGTTGGAGGGATTTTTCAATACGTTTGCGGTCGGAGAGTGATGCGCCGAGCGTCGAAACGACCGAGGTGTATTCGAGTTCGGCCTCGAAACGGCGCGGATCGTCGGGAAACTGCTGCAGAAAAGCGGCAAGCGCTTTTTCCTGGGCGGCGAGGTGCGACCGCGCGGCTTGCACGATTTCTTCCGGCGACTCGGCATCCGGCTGGCCCGGGCCTTGCCGCAGTTTCGTTATGGTCGCCCAGGCGGCGTCCGCTTCCGGGGCCGCTCGAAGGGTGGCCGGGAAGAGCAAAACCAGCAGGAGGAGAGCTTTCATGGTGTCTCGGGGTCGGGGAGGTTGAGGTTGACGATGAGAGGGCGGTGGTCACTCGCTTTGAACCAGTCCTTGCTCCGGTGGAGACGCGTGCCGGACCGCCGGACCAGAGGTCGTAAATTTCCGCTGACCATGACGTAATCGACGCGGGTGTATTCCTCGCCTTCCTCCCAACGGTAAGTCCACTGGTCACCCTGCCGGTCGGCCAAGGGTAGCGCAGTCAAAGACGTGCCGGCTCCGGCCCGGCCGAGCACTCCGGTGACCACCGGAGAATTTTTGCTGTCGTTGAAGTCACCGAAGACAAGAAGCCGCGTTTGCGGTGCGGATTCGAGGATATCTTCCACGTGGCGCCGGAGGATGAGCGACTCGGCGCGGCGGAATTCGGCTTGGTCGAAGTCGGGGACCACGCGCGGTGATTTGAGATGGACGCCCAGAATCCGCAACGCGAAGCCGGGCCCGACTTGGACCGTGCAATCGAGAATGCCGCGTTGCACCCGGCGGATCACCCCACCTAAGGGGAATGACCTGCGCGTCTCGTGCCGCACCTCGACCAGAGGGAAGCGGCTGAGCAAGGCGAGATGCCTTTGCTTGTCTGGTCCGTCGACCCAAGTGCTATGGGGCAGCCGAAGCCCGGCTGTCGCCAAGCGCCGCTGCAAATCGGCGAGGTCCTTCCTTGTGCCGATCTCGCACAGTCCGAGGATATCGGGTGAGATGGTGCGCAGGGTCGTCACTACTGCGACGATGGACTCCGCCGGTTTCGGCGGGGCCGGCGAGGTGCCATCGCGCGACGGGGTGAGGAGGTAATTACGGACGTTCCACGCCGCGAAAACGATGTGTTCTGCGGAAATCTTGCCGCAATGGGCAGGGGCGGGGAGCAGGGCCAGCAGCGAGGCCGCGATGATCGCGCGCGGCGGGAGCACGGGAAATCAGGCCGGCTTGTGCGGCTCTTTGTCCGGAGCTTCTTTGGCTTCGAGGGTGGCGGCGGTTTTTTTGACTTCGCGGTCGAGTTCCTCGCGGGCCTTGCGGAATTCGTTGATGCTTTGCCCGAGGCCTTTGGCCAACTCCGGCAGACGTTTGGCCCCGAAAAGAACCAAGATGATCAGCAAGATAAACAAAATCTCCGGCCATCCGGGGGCGGTGAAGGCAAGAATTGGATCCATGTCGGAACGCTAAGTCTCTTCGTGGCGGGGCGCAACCGCGAATGTGGGCACCTCTGGTAAAGTGTGACCAGGCGGGCGAGGAGGACGGCCGGATAAAGCTGTCCGACCAGCGCCTCGAGGGTGGTCAGCGAGCGCGCCATGGGATGGACCGGCAGGATGTCGCCAACCCCCAAGGTGGTGAGCGTAGTGAAGCTGAAATAGAGAAGCTCGGAAACTGGAGGCTCGCCAAATTGGGATGACGGTTGGAAGTAAAAGGAAGATGGCTCAAAAAGGTAAACGAGAACGAAGAGCTCGCCCCACAGGATCCCGAGAATGATATAAACCGCCATGGCGCCGCAGACGCGGAAAATGGTGATGCCACCCCCGCGGAAGACGCTCTGAATGATGAGAGAAGAGAGAACGCTAAAAAAAAGTATCGAGGCAGATGCGGCGATGACATGAACGGCGTGTGCCGGGATTAAAAGGTGCAGCCAGCGCGAAGTGAAGGCAAAGACGGCGAGCATCACCATGCCCATGCGCACCGCCTTGTGCCGGGTGGTGGCAAGCACGCCGAGAACCAGGACAACGGAGAACGCAGATGCAGCAAGCGGGTTGGCCGTTTCCTTCGCGCAGACAAGCGGATAGATGATGAACCCGTAGGCGACAAGGAAGAGGAGTAGCGCGGCGAGACCGCGGTCGCTATCGACCAATATGCGCCAACCTTGACGGACTTTAAGCAAAGGCCTGTGGGTCATGGCGCCGGCTCGTGTTCGCGTTTGGTGTCGCGGGAAAGGAGGTGGAGCAGCCCGCCGCGCGGGGAGAGTCCGTCGAAAAGAACGGCATGCACCGTGTCGAGCAGGGGTGTGTCGACCCCGGTTTTGCGCGCTTCTTCGTGGGCGCTGCGTGCGGTGGGAACGCCTTCGGCCACCATGACCATCGACTTTTGGATGTCGGTCAGCGATTCGCCCCGTCCCAAACGCTCCCCTAGTCCGCGATTGCGGCTGTGCACGCTGAAGCAGGTGACAATGAGATCGCCGAGACCGCTCAGGCCGTAAAAAGTTTCCTGCTTTCCGCCGAGTTTCGTGCCGAGCCGGACCAACTCCGCGAGCGAACGGGTGACCAGGGCCGACTTGGCGTTGTCACCGAGTCCGAGCCCGTCGGAAATGCCCGCGGCAATGGCATAAATATTTTTCAACGCCCCGCCCAACTCGACCCCGGCCACGTCGTCACTCGAGTAAACACGGAAACTGGCGGTCCCGATGAATTCGCGCAAATCGGCGGCGAGATCATGGCTGTCCGCGGCTAGCACTGCGGCAGCCGGTGTGCCGCGCGCCACTTCCTCGGCATGGTTCGGCCCGGAAAGGGCGGCCACGGGATTGTTCGGGAAGAATTCGCCGAGCACCTGCGTCATGAGACGCCCGGTATGGTGTTCCAGTCCTTTCGTGCAGCAGACAAGGGGGACGTGCGGGCTCACCCCGGCGGCGGCAAGGTCGCGCGAGATACCCTTGAGGAATTGGGAGGGCAGCACGACGACGATGATGTCACCTTGCGCGGCGACGGTGAGGTCCGGCGTGGCCGTGATGTTTGCCGCCAGGGTAACGCCGGGGAGGAATTTTCGGTTGGAATGCGAGGTGTTGATTTCTTCCACCTGGGCGGGGTCATGCGCCCAGAGGGTGACCGGCAGGCCGTGGCCGGCGAGCAAGTGGGCCAGCGCACTGCCCCATCCGCCGGCGCCGATGACCGAAATGCGTTCTGGTTTTTTCACGTTGGGGTTTTGCCTTCCAAGCGGGGCTCGGTGCCGTTCCGCAAGCGCACTATGTTGGATCGATGGCGCCAGATGGCCAGCGCGGAAATGACCACGGAGAAACCGAGGAGCGTCGCGTTGCCGCCGCAACCGGCGAACCAAAGGACGCCGACGGCCAAAGGAAGCGCTGCGGCCGCGCAGATCGAGGCGAGGGAGACGTAGCGCGAGAGCAGGAAAACGAGGAACCACGCGGCGGCGACGATGAGCATAGCCCAAGGCATCAAAGCGACGAGGACGCCGGCCGAGGTGGCGATGCCCTTCCCGCCTTTGAACCCGAGCCACGGCGTGTAGTTGTGGCCCGCAATGACCGCGACCGCCGCGAGGATGCCGGGCCAGGCGGAAGATCCGCCGAAATGCACCGCGAGCCAGACCGCGCCGAATCCTTTCATTGCGTCGATGACAAAAACAAAAACGCCCAGCGGTCTACCCAGAGTGCGGAAGACATTGGTCGCCCCGATGTTGCCGCTGCCGTGTTGGCGGATGTCGACGCCTTTGGCCCGGCCCGCGAGGTAGCCGGTCGGGATCGAGCCGAGCAAAAAAGCCAGCAGGATGAGGACGGCGCTGCTCATGGGTCAGGGCCGGAATTTCTGCGCGATGGGCACGCGGCGGCCGATGCCGAAGGCTTTGGACGTCACCTTGATTCCCGGCGCGGCTTGCTGGCGTTTGTATTCGTTTGCCTCCACTTTGCCGGCAACCCAGCGGACGGTCTCCGCATCGAACCCCCGGGCCGCGACTTCGCCGGCGGTCAGTTGCTCTTCGACAAAGAGGCGCAGGATTTCATCGAGCACTTCGTAGGGCGGGAGCGTGTCTTCGTCCTTCTGGTCGGCCCGTAATTCGGCGCTGGGCGGCTTGTCGATCGTGTTGCCTGGAATGACCTCGCCGTGGCGGTTGATGTGGCGGGCCAACTGGTAAACCATCATTTTGGGCACATCGGAAATGAGGGCCAGTCCGCCGGCCATGTCGCCGTAAATCGTGCAATAGCCAACGGCCAATTCGCTTTTGTTTCCGGTGGAAATGACCATGCGGTTGAACTTGTTGGAGAGTGCCATGAGGGTCATACCCCGCAGTCGGGACTGCAAATTTTCCTCCGTCACGTCAGGCGGGTATCCGGCAAAAACCGGCGCGAGCTGCTTTTCCAGCGCCCCGAACCCGCCGCCGATCGGGACGTTGTGGCATGCGATGCCGAGCTGCCTGGCCAGCCCGATCGAGTCGTCGATGCTGCCTTGGGACGAGAACGGTCCGGGCATGGTCACACCGAGCACGTTGTCGCTGCCCAGGGCGGCGACGGCCAGGGCGGCGGTAACCGCCGAATCGATGCCACCACTCAAGCCGATGACCACTTGATGGAAGCCGCATTTTGCGAGGTAGTCGCGGAGCCCGAGGACAAGGGCATCGTGAATATCGGATACATCGGAATGTCCGGCCAGATCAACCGGAACCGCGGCGGGAATGGTGGCCAGTGCGTTGACTTCGCGGAAACCGGGCAGTTCGGCCGCGAGGTGGCCTTCGGCGTCGAAGGCCAGCGAGTGCCCGTCAAAGACAAGTTGGTCATTGCCGCCGACAAGATTGGCGTAAACGAGAGGCACCTTGAGTCGTCGCGCGATGGCGGAGAGCATGAGGCGCCGTTTGACCGGCTTGCCCGCCTCAAAAGGCGAAGCACTCAAGTTGAGCAGCAGGTCGATGCCGGATGCAGCCAATTCGTCGAGCGGGCTGCGTCCGTAAAAATCACGCGGCAAATACTCCGCGGTCCAGAGGTCTTCGCAGATCGTGATACCGGTCCGCCGTCCTGCCATCTCGGCGATGGTCAGGCGGGAGGCGGGTTCAAAGTAACGACCTTCGTCGAAGACGTCGTAGGTCGGCAGAAGTGATTTGTGCGCGGTGGCCAGGCGGCGTCCGTTCTGCAGCACCACCGCGCTGTTGTGGCAAGGTCGGCCGTGCGGCGCGGGGTTCGGTTCGACTGTGCCGACGATGAGCGGCACGGCGCCGGTCTCGGCCGCCAACGCGTTCACGTGACGCTCGGCCGCCGCAATGAAGCCCGAGCGGAAGACGAGGTCCATCGGCGGGTAGCCGCAGACCGCGAGTTCCGGGGTGATGACAAAATCAGCCCCGGCGGCAACCAGTTCCCGGTAGGCCCGGAGGATTTTGTCCGTATTACCGGCAAAATCCCCGACCGTCGTGTTGATTTGGGCAAGGCCGGCGTTCAAGGGAGTTGAGGGTTAAGGGATGAGAGTTGAGAGGATTGAACAGCCCCTTGCGAAAACTGTAAACTGAACACGGAACACTCTTGCCGCTCCGCGGCGGGTCACCAAAACCCCCATTGGCCGGTTTGCATGATGTAGATTCCGAGGCCGAGGTTGGTCACCGCGTGGGCGATAACACAGCAGGCCAGGCTGCGGGTCTTGACGGCCAGCAGGTTATAGATCGCACCGGTGAGGAGGGCGGGAAGGAAATCGGGCCCGAAGTGCGCCAGGCCGAACATCACGGTGACCATGCCGAAGGAAAACCAGGAGAAGGTGCCGAAAGGCACTTTGGTGAAATCTTCTTTGATCAAGTAGCGCAGGAGGAATCCGCGCCAGAAAATTTCCTCGAGCAGCGGGACAACGACAACGAGGCGGACAAAACGCAAGGCGAGGGTTCCCCAGTAAAGCGCGGCCGATCCGGCGAAGATATCCGGGTTGAATCCTTCCCTGCGCAGTTCGGCTCCGAGGAGCCATTGTGGCGAGACCCACAGGGCCAGCACGACCAGTCCGGTCAGGACGGCCGTGAGGATGTGCCACGAGGCGCCCCAAGCGTAAGTTTTCCAGAACCAAAGAACGAGACCGCCGCACAAAATGGTCTGCAGCGGGAAGACCCAGTATTTGGGTTCGGCCAGCCAAAGGGGGGCGTTTTCTGCCGGGGCGAAAGACTGCGCGAGCGAAATGAGGGCCAGCCCGCCCATGAAAACCGCGAAGGGAAGGGCGTAGGCCCACAGGGCATTGCGTTCTGTGGCAGGGCTGGAGTTGTTCATGCAGTCGCCTTTTTGCCGTAAAACCGCCTTGACGGGCAAGCACTGGCCGACGATCACTAAGGTTGTTTCGCGGGCATAGTTTAGTGGTAAAACTCCAGCCTTCCAAGCTGGCTATGAGGGTTCGATTCCCTCTGCCCGCTGTCCTTTTCCTCCACCGCCCGACTACCCGCCACCCGCAACCATGAAAGCTGTCATCGGCGCGGTTTTGGCGCGTTGGCCGCGGGCTTCGGCCGGCCACACTTGCGCGGTCATGAATTGGGTCAAGGGCCTTGAGTCGCTCGGTTGGGAGGTATGGATCACCGAGCATCTGACGTCCGACGAACTCGAGGGTCCCGAACCGGGGCACGAACGCAGTCCGCAGGAGGAATTCTGGCACGAGACGGCGGCGGAATTCGGCCTGTCCGCTCGCCAGTGCCTGCTCGTCGACGGAAAGAGTCCCGACCTCGAAGCCTTCCGTCAGTTTGCAGCGGGAGCGGATTTGTTTTTGAATTACTCGGGTCAATTCAAGCTCCTCGACTTGCTTGGTGACCGCATGACCAAGGCTTATCTCGATGTCGATCCCGGTTTCACCCAGTTGTGGGCCGAAACCTGCGGCACGGACATGAATTTCGCGGGGCACGATTTGTTCCTTACCGTCGGCGCAAATTTCCTTTCCCCCGATTTGTGTCTGCCGCGCACCCCGCAGGAGTGGATTCCGCTCGTGCCGCCGGTGCCGGGTGAATATTGGCGCGCACGACTGGCCGCGGCCGGCCGTGCCACCACGGCGGATGCCTGGACTACGATTTCTCACTGGTATGGCTACAATGATCTCGTCTGGGAGGGGAAAATTTATGGCGGTAAACGGGACAGCTTGCGCGCTCTGGCCAACCTCCCGCGCATGACGGGTCTTCCTTTTTCTATCGCCAGTGATTTGCAGCCCGGATGGGAGGACTATGACGCCTTCACGGGCGGCGGATGGAACTTGCTTTCCTCGGCCGAGGTCTGCCGCGATGTGCCGGCTTATTTGCGCTTCATCGCCGCTTCGCGCGGCGAGATCGGCGTGGCCAAAGGCGGGTATCTTGTTTCGCGCGGGGGTTGGATTAGCGACCGCAGCGTAATCTACCTCGCGCTTGAGCGTCCTGTTGTTTTGCAGGACACCGGATGGCCCGCAGTGGTGGCTCCGCGTCCGGGGTTGTTGCCTTTCGAAGATGCGAGCAAGGCGGCAATACGTATGGCCGAAGTGGAGCAAAACTTGGACGGGCAAAGCGCCGGGGCGCGCGAGTTGGCCGATACGGTCTTCAACCCCGCGTCTTCGTTGGCCCCGATCTTTGCGCGTCTGCGCTGAGAAAAAGTGCTCGGGAAGGGAGTCGAACCCTTACTCCTTACGGAACCAGATCCTAAGTCTGGCGCGTCTGCCAGTTCCGCCACCCGAGCGTTCGATTAGGGTAACACCGGCAACGGGCCCGTGGCGAGGGTGGAGCTTGGTTGGATTTGACTTAACAGCGGGCCCGGTGTTCCGCGGCGGCCGCACTAGGGTTGGCCGGCGGATTTGGTGCGGAGTCGACTCGCGGATGGCCCCTCCCGAACGGAGAAACTCGAGATATGGGCACACGCTTTAAAACATGTGGCGGATGAGCAACGCCCGGCCGCCACCAGCGACGACTACGGCCGCGAGCCACGAAGGCGTCAGCCCGTCATTGATCCACCAGAGGCGCGCCGTACCGCTGCAGATAGACAGCGCCCAAGCCTGTGCCCCGCGTTGCCCTCGTCCCGCATGCGCGGCACTCACGCTGTTTGCCTCGGGGCTATCTGCGGTTCCGCTTCGCTCCGGCTCTCCGTTTGTTCACTCCGCTCGACGAGAGGCGACTGAGGTCCACGGGCCCCGGATCGGGTGCGTGGACCGGAACCCAATTTTCGGGAAACCACTTGTTTATGGGAATAACCTGTCGGACAGTGAGGCTGCCAGGTAAATACGCCGCGAGGGAAGGCGATCACGCCAGTCCCCCCCGACCCCCATGCGCTTCACGCTGCTCTTGCTGACCGTTCTCGCCCTGCTCGGCCCCGAGCGGGCCGTTGCTTTTGTCAGGATCAGTGAATTTTTGGCCGACAATGCCAATGGTCTGAGGGATGAATACGGCGACCGCTCCGATTGGATTGAAATCCACAATAGTGGACCCACCCCGGTGAACCTGGAAGGCTGGTGGATCACCGACAACGGGAATCTGCCCGCTAAGTGGAAATTCCCGGCCTTTGTCCTAGCACCGGACAGTTACCTCATGATCTGGGCATCGAACAAGGACCTCCGCGATCCGGCCCTGCCTCTCCATACCAACTTCGCCCTTTCCAAGCGTGGGGAATACCTCGGCCTATACCGTCCCGATGCAACCACCGGCCAACCCGTGCTGGTGGACGAATACCGGGACACCGGAACCGGCTTTCCGCCGCAGGTGACCGATATTTCCTACGGCCGGAATACCTCCCCGATCACCGCCACTCCTGTGTCCGCCGCCTCCACCGCCCTCTACCGCGTGTTGCCCGACACGCCCGCCGGTGAGGCGGCTTACAACGGCCATGATTATGCCGCCGGCCAAGTAGGCACCGGGCGACCGGGCGGATGGAATGTCAGCCCGTCCTTCGACCATTCCTCGTGGCGTTCCGGACAGACCGGCATTGGCTACGATGTGAACGGCGGGCTTCTCAACTTTGTCGGCGCGAACCCGGACGGAAATTGCCAGAGCGCCCTGAGGAATGTGAATACCTCGTTGCTCCTCCGGCGGGCCTTCACCCTCGCCGGCACTTCTTCGCTGACCACCGCGAAGTTGCGCATCCGCTACGAGGACGGTTTTGTCGCGTGGATCAATGGTGTCGAAATCGCGCGCGCGAACTTCACGGGAACCCCGGTCCACAACTCGAGGTCCACCGTCGCCCTGGACGAAACCATCGTCGAGTCGTGGACGGAAATCGCTTTCCCCACGGCGCTGCTCAACGAGGGGGCGAATGTGCTGGCCATCCAGGGACTCAACGCCACTCCCGGCAGCAGCGACTTTCTCATCCTGCCCGAGGTTGTCGTGACGAGCGTCCGTCCAGACCTCGCGACAGCGGGATATCTCAATCCTTCCACCCCCGGCACCGCCAATTCCGTAACTTCCGCGGGGCCCCTGCTTTACCACGCCACCCCGGAGGATCCCGATGTCCCGCGGCCCACCGGAACCGCCGCCAGTCCGCCGCTCCTCGTGACCGTCAAGGTGATAAAAACACGGGCCGACATCACGGAAGTAAGGGTCATTCCCCGCACCATGTTCGCCGCCGAGGGCGCCGCCGTGAGGATGAACGACCGGGGAGAGGCACCGGACAACATCGCCGGCGACGGCGTTTACTCGGCTTTCGTCCCCACCGGGACCATCGGCGCCGGCCAGATGCTGCGCTGGAGGTTTGAGGCGGTGGATACCGCCTCGCGCCTGACCCAACTCCCCGCCTTCCACGACCCGCTCGACTCTCCCCGGTATTTCGGGACGGTCGCCCTCGCGCCTTGGTCCGACACCAGCCGACTGCCCATCCTCCATTGGTTCGTGGCCAATACCAATGCCAACGGTCCGGCCGACGCCGCCTTCCGGGCCAGCTTTTATTATCTCGGGAACTTCTATGACAATACCGGGCATGAGCTGCGCGGGCAATCGACCATGACCTTTCCGAAGAAGGGCTACAATTTCGACTCGAACGACAATCACCGTTTTCTCTGGAGAGAAGGCGAAGGCCGGGTCAAGGACCTCAAGCTGCTGACCAATTACGCGGACAAGACGAAGGCCCGCAACACCCTGAGCCATGAAATCGCCATGATGGCAGGGGCTCCCTGGCATTTCGCCCACCCCGTGCGCGTCCACCTCAATGGCGGTTTTCACGGGGTCATGGATATGGTGGAAGACGGCGACGACCGCTTTCTCGAGCGCAACGGGCTCGATCCGCTCGGCGCCCTTTATAAAATTTACGCGCAGGATATGATTTCCAGCGCGGAGAAGAAAACGCGCAAAGAGGAACCGAACACGGACCTCGCGGCTTTTGTGGCCGGGCTCAACACCCCTGGCTGGCTCGGGCTGCGCCGAACTTTTGGTTATGACAATATTGATATCGCCGCGACCATCAACTACCTCGCCGTCCGGAACATCAACAGCGATCGGGATCACGGGGCGAAAAACCTCTATCTCTACCGGGATACCGAGGGCAGTGGCGAATGGCAGCCGGTGATTTGGGATGTGGACCTCTCGCACGGTCGCAACTGGACATGGGACAAGGCATATTTCAACGACGCGCTCGTCCCGACCAACGGGCTCACCGAAACGCAGTCGCAGGACCATGCGCTCTACAGCTTTATCTACGATTCCGCGGAATTGCGGGAAATGTTCACCTGCCGGCTGCGCACGCTGATGGATGAGATACTGCAACCCCCCGGGACGACCGGAGGGTTCATCGAGACAAGGCTCCGCGAGATCGCCGCCGCCATCGACCCGGATCCGGCGGTCTCAACCTGGACTGACGGCGACCTCGATGCCGCCAAGTGGGGGTTCGACTCAAACTTCTTCCCGAATCGTCCGCGCGAGGAAGTCGAACGTGTCATCGCCAACTACCTCGGCCCGCGCCGGACTTTCCTCTACAACACCGGCCCGGACCGTCCGCTTTTTTTCCGGCCCGGCCTGACCCCGAACGCCGGCAACTCCACGCCCATCCCCGACCACCCGTTGGTAAGCTCACCGGGCCTCGTGCTCGTCGATTCCGTGGAAGCCAATCCGAACAGCGTGAACGCTGCGATGAACCAGTCGCACGAGTTTATCGTCCTCCGCAATCCCGGCAGCCAGGCGGTGGACCTCTCGGGATGGAGGCTGGCCGGAGCCGTCGATCACGTTTTCGTCGGCGGCACGGTGATTCCGTCCGGCCCCGGCACATTGGCGGCCGATTACCGGGGCTTGCTCCACGTGGCCAAAGACGCCCGTGCTTTCCGGGCGCGGCCCGCCGGCCCGAGGGGCGGGCAAAGACGATTTGTGCAGGGCGGATACTCGGGACAGCTTTCGGCGCGCGGCGAGACCGTCGAACTGCGCGACCACCGTGACCTGCTGGTGCATTCCTTCACCTACGAAGCCGCGCCCACCCCGGCCCAACGCGTCTTGCGCGTCTCGGAAATTCAATACCATCCCGCCGATCCCCGCCCGGCGGAAACCCTGGCCCTGCCCGGTGTGACCGACAACGACTTCGAGTACCTCGAATTCGTCAACACGGGAACTGCGGAACTGGACCTGACCGGATCGGCTTTCACGGCCGGACTCACTTACACCTTCCCCCGGCAAACACTCGCCCCCGGAGCGCGCCTCATCCTCGCCAAAAATCCCTCCGCCTTCGCCCTGCGTTATCCTTCGGTCACCACCACCATCCTCGGTCCCTACGAGGGACAACTCGACAACGGGGGTGAGCGTCTCGAGATCATCGAGGCTTCTGGCGAGGTGGTGCTCGATTTCGATTACAAGGACGGCTGGTATCCGGCGACCGACGGCAGCGGGCGCTCCCTTGTGCTGCGCGACCTGCAAACGCCGCAGGACCTTTTTTCCTCGTCTTTGAGTTGGGGCATCAGCTCGGAGGCAACGGGCAGCCCCAGCACCGGCGACACCGCTTTGGCCCAGTCCTACCAGGGATGGGACAACTTTCATTTCACTTCCGCCGAGCGGGATGAGTCCACCATTTCCGGTCCGGAGGCTGACCCCGACCAGGACGGGCGGCCCAACTGGATGGAATACGCGCTCGGTCGGAACCCGCGCGTGGTCGACTCGGATGGCGTCAGCTGGGGACCCGTCACCTCTGCCGGGACCACCCACGCCGCTCTGCGCTACCACCGTCCCACCCACGCGCTCGATTTGAACTACGTCCTCCTCGCTGGGGACGAACCCGCGGCCACGTTGCCCGTCGATGCCGCCCAGGACTCCGGAGTGCCCACCCAACCGGGAATCGAGCAATCCGTTATCCGCGAGCAGTCACCGACGGCCGGACCTAAGAGATTTATCCAGCTCCGGGTCACGTACTTGCCCTTAAAGACCTCCCGCCAGGGCCAGGGCCTCAGGGGTGAATTTCCCCGTCCTTCTACAGGCCGCAGCAGCGGCCAAGGTGATCCGATCAAAGAACGGATTGTGGAATGAGCGCATCGCGCGCTTCGCAAGTCGTTGCGACTCGGAGGTTTTCCAGCTCCGCAGAGTCTTTTAGACTTTTTGTCTCTGGTCTCCTTGTCGGCCTTCGGACGTTATGACACACCTCAGTCTGGACCCTGTCTTCGTGCTGTGTTTTTCTCATTGCATGAAAAACTTCCTCGCACCCTTTGAAACCCTGGTCGGACACTGCCAAGAGCACGGGATCAAGTGCCACGTCGACTATGGCAAGAAATCCATCAGCTTCTCCATGTGCGGTGAAGCGGCCATTTACAAAGCAAGATGGGCCATCACGCACGACGGCGAGATGCTGCAGATGGATGTCTCCGTTCCCGTGCACGCGCGCGACGAAAAAATCCGCCCCCTCGTCCTCGAGACCTTGATGCGCGCCAACCACAAGTTGGTTCTCGGCAACTTCAATCTCGACCACGCCGACGGCGAGATCATCTACCATCTGGCCTGTCCCATCGGCCAAGCCGGCCTTGAGGACGAGGTGATCGGCAAGCTCTTCGGCACGGCCATGGCCACGACTGATCGCTACTTCACCGCGGTCATGCGCGTCATGTATGGCGGACACACTCCGGAGGACGCCATCTACCTCGCGGAGCTTCCGCTGCACAGCGGGAACGTGTCCGAAGAAGACCAGCCCGGGAAGGCGGAGAAACCCGAACCTTCAGCCAAGTCTATGGCGAAAAAACCCGCCCGCGCTCCGCGCAAAAAGAAGCAACCCCCAAAATCCGTTGCCCCGGTTCCGGATCTCCCTGGCAATGCGCCCGCGGGCGAGGGGACCAACCCGCCCAAGTAGGATCGTGCCTGCTGAGCCGAAGCCCTTGGGCTGGCCGGCTAAGACACACAGCCCCCTTCGTTCCCTTCGTTGGCTTCTGTTCAAATATCCCAGTGCCTCCAAAAAATCTTATTGACAGCGACACTGTCTACTGGCAGATTGCCCCCATGCCTCGTTCCACAACCTCTCACTCAGGCCTCAAACTCAGCCTTCAGTCCTCGTTCGCCTCCCTCCACGATCTCGCCGAAGCCGTGAACGAATGGTGCTCCGAAAAAGGGTTCGTTCCGGCCAGCGGTCAGGCTGCCGAGAACCTGTCCCAGCGCAGCCTCCGCTATTACCGCACGCTCGGCCTTCTCGATGGTCCGCTCAAAGGCGAGGGGACCTACGGCGAGCGTCACTTCCTCCAACTGGCCGCCCTCCGCGCCCTGCAGTCCCGCGGCATGCCCCTGCGCCGCATCCAAGAGCTTATCTACGGCCGCGACGACGCCAACCTCCGCGAGCTTCTTACCCGGGCCAAGAGCGAGCAGCAGCCCGTCGCCACCATGCCCCCGTTTTCCGCCGAAACTTGGAACGTCACCCCGCTCGAAGGCTCCTTCGCCTTGATCGGTCGTGACGGTGCGCGCCCCACCGCCGCCCAAGTCAACGCCATCAACCGCATCCTCCAGAAACAGAAAGTCACCTCCCGATGAAAAACCGCACCACTGATCCCGAGACCATCGGTCTCGAAGCCTGGCTCGAAGACACCCGCGTCGTCCTTCCCCTGCGTGCCGTCAGCGTCCGCGCCGACCTCACTGCCGGCTTTGCCGACGTCGCCGGCGGGCTGGGGTGGATGAGGCGGCAACAAAGCCGCTCCCGGTGATACCA
>JAQBWH010000061.1 GCA_027624625.1 Verrucomicrobiota bacterium
CCACCCTGGACCGGTGGCGTGCGGCCATCGGTCTGGTTTACGAACAGGAAAAAATAGGGCACCCGCCTGCTTAAACCATCACGACCCGCCGGGGCAAATCGTCTTCCGGCATGACCCGGGGACATTCGTCCTTTTGGCAAAAGCTGGACCAGCAGCCATCAATCCAGCAAAACCTCCGGCGATCCGCCCTGTGGGAAAAGATGGTCTTGGTTCCGACCTGAGGACTGCCTTACAACAACCCTGCAGACAACAGGCGCGACCCTTGGTTCAAAGAGGGCCGGCGCTATGATTCTGGAGTTCTGCCAGCCCGACGTTTTGCCATCCATGAAAATCCGCCAAGAATCCGACAGCATGGGAGCCATTGAGGTTCCTTCCGACCGCTACTACGGAGCCCAGACCGCCCGCTCTCTCCTTCATTTTGACATCGGGGACGACACCAAACCGCGCGAACTGATCCGCGCCCTCGGGGTGCTGAAAAAAGCCTGTGCCTTGGTCAATGAGGACCTGGGAAAGCTCCCGTCCGAAAAGTCTGCGCTCATTGCCCGGGCCGCCGACGAAGTGATCGCCGGCCGACTCGACGACCACTTCCCCTTGCGCATCTGGCAAACCGGGTCCGGCACCCAAAGCAACATGAATGCCAACGAGGTTATCTCGAACCGCGCCATTGAACTCGCCGGGGGCGAGATGGGATCGAAATCTCCCGTGCACCCCAACGACCACGTCAACATGTCGCAGTCGTCGAACGACACCTTTCCAACGGCCATGTCCATTGCCGCGGCAGAAGTCGTCGTCCACAACCTCCTCCCGGCTGTGCGAGAACTGCGCACCGTCCTCGACACCAAAGCCAAGGCCTTTGACGGCATCGTCAAGATTGGCCGCACCCACCTTCAGGACGCCACACCGATCACCCTCGGGCAAGAATTCTCCGGCTACGTTGCCCTCCTCGATGCGGATCTCGGCCGGATCGAAACCACTCTGCCCGGGATCATGTCGCTCGGCATTGGTGGTACCGCCGTCGGTACGGGACTCAACTCCCACCCGGAGTTCGGAGACCGCGCGGCCAAAACCATCAGCGACTTGACCGGACTCTCCTTCACCTCAAATCCCAACAAATTCGCCGCTCTTTCAGCCCACGACGAATTTGTCTTTGCCTCCGGCGCACTCAAGACCCTCGCTTGCTCGCTCATGAAAATCGCCAACGACATCCGCTGGCTGGCCAGCGGACCGCGTTGCGGACTAGGTGAGTTGACCATCCCCGAAAACGAACCCGGTTCATCCATCATGCCGGGCAAGGTCAATCCCACCCAAAGCGAAGCCATGACCATGGTCTGCTGCCAGGTTATGGGAAACGACGCCACCATCGGCTTCGCCGGATCCCAGGGCAACTTCGAGCTCAACGTCTTCAAGCCCGTGATCATCCACAACTTCCTGCACAGTGTCCGCCTCCTTTCCGATGCCTGCCGGTCCTTTACCCGGCACTGCGCCGCTGGCATCGAGCCGAATTTGGAACGCATCGAGCACTACGTGCAAGACTCCCTCATGCTGGTCACTGCCCTCAACCCCCACATCGGCTACGACAAGGCCGCGGAGATTGCCAAAAAGGCGCACAAGGAGAAGACCAGCCTCCGCGAAGCCGCCATCGGTTCGGGTCAACTCACTGGCGAACAATTCGACCAGTGGGTCGACCCCGAAGCCATGACCCGTCCTTAACGCTTGGTCTTCCTTTCTCTCAACTTATCCCGGCTCTCGACTTTCCCTCCGCAAAACTCTCAACTCTAAATCCTCAATTGCCCCCGGCTGTCTCCACTGCGCTACGACTCTCAACTTAACTCAACCAAACTAATCATATGCTCAACGTAGGATCCACCGCTCCCGACTTCGCCCTTTCCTCGAAAAATGCCGATGGCCTCAACCTGGTCAAACTTTCCGACCATCAAGGCCAAAAGGTCGTTCTGCTCTTCTTCCCGATGGTTTATACCAGCGTCTGCACTGACGAATTCTGTGCGGTCTCCAAAGGTTTGTCCGACTTCGCCGGCGCCACCGTCATCGGCATCAGCGGCGACAACCCGTTCGCGCAGGAAGCTTGGGCGCAGAAGGAAGGCATCACCGTCACCCTGGCCAGCGACTACGACCACAAAGTGGCGCAGGCCTACGGTATCGCCTACGACCAGTTCGCCCCGCAACTGAATCTGCCCATGGGAGGCGTGGCCAAACGCTCCGCCTTCATCGTCGACAAAAATGGCGTCATTCAATACGCCGAGTCCCATGACGACCCACGCCAGTTGCCCGACTTCGCCGCGATCAAAGCGAAGCTGGCCGAGCTTGAATAAGCTTTAGCGTCGCCGTCCCTCGCGATGGTCTTTCCTTCCAAGTTCCGTTGACGGAACTAACCCATCAAACGGCTCTGCCAAGCTCTATCGACCCAGCGCCCGCACGCCCGCCAAGACGCAGGCCACCGAGGCACGCTTGTTTGCCACCCCCGCAGCACAAGAGCCTCAGCGTTCTTTGCGGATCCGGCAGGAGACTGCCCCCCGCCGGATTTCCGGAGGCCGCTCGCCTCTCTCCATGGCACATAACCCGTCACCAACCGCCTTCCGACACAAGTTTTGCAGATCCTTCTCGCCCCACGGGGAAAAGTTACAAGACACAAGCAAGCTGCCACGCGGCTCCAATAACTCGAAACACTGCGAAACCAAATTGGGCAAACCCTTTTCTAGGCGGAAAACGCTTCCTGCCGCGCGGCCGAAAGTTGGCGGGTCGAGCACAATGAGATCAAACCTCTCTCCGCGCCTGACCAGGCGCGGCACGACCTTGGTGGCATCATCAACCAGAAATCGGTGGCCATCCGCCGGATCGATCCCGTTGGCCGCCAAATTAGCGCGCCCCCGGCGCAGCGCGCTCTGGGCCGAGTCCACGCTGCAAGTTTCCCCTCCCGCCGCCGCGGCACAAACCGTGAAACTGCAAGTGTAGGCAAAAAGGTTGAGCATCCGCTTGGCCCCCAATCCCGCCACCCAACTCCGGTTGACACGCTGATCGAGGAAAAGTCCCGACGAATATCCGGCCGCAGGCTCAACGAGGTAGGCCAATCCGTTTTCCCGCACCACGATTTCGCCGGGATCCCCGCCGGCCAGAAGCACGCCCGGCTTCTGGTCGGACGCTCTGATGACCAATTGCCGCCCGAGGTATCCGCGCGGAGCGAAGCCGTAACGCCGCATGACTTCCTCATACAGCCCCTCGGCCCGCGGAGGCTTGCCCCCACTCCAGAGCAGCCAATCCGCGTAGCGATCGAGCCATCCATCGTGCGCTGTGGCCAAGCGGTGCGCTTCAGTCTCCTCCTCCGCCAACCGCGCCCAGTGATCCGGAGAAATCCAATCCATGCGCCCAGAAGATGCATTAGATGGATTGCCGCGCCAACCTCTCGATTGCATGGTGAACCCCGTGTCACGGCTTCGTTGCTTTTACCACCCGGACTTTTTCCTGCCCCTCCCTCCCGGGCATCCTTTCCCCATGCAAAAATTCCCCGAGGCTCACGACCTGCTGGTTTCCGAGGGCGCGACGGTCGAGATCACGCCCGTCGCACCTGCCCCCATGCGGCAACTGCTCCGAGTCCACAACAGCGGATACCTGCGCAAGCTGGCTCACGGCACACTAACCGACAAGGAAGTCTACAAACTCGGTCTTCCTTGGCACCCCCGGTTGCTTCACCGATCGTCACTCGAAACCGCAGCGACCGTCGCCGCCTGCCGGTATGCCTTGGACCACGGCATGGCCGCCAATCTTGCCGGTGGCACGCACCATGCTTTTCCCGACCAAGGCCTTGGTTACTGCGTGCTCAACGATGTCGCTGTGGCCATTGGTGAACTGCAGGCTAAACATTCCACCCTTCGCGTCTTTATCGCCGACACCGACGCCCACCAAGGGAACGGGACCCACGCGATCTTCCGCGGCGACCAGCGGGTCTTTACCTACTCGATCCACGGGGAACGTAACTACCCGAGCGCTAAAGAGGCGGGCAGTTGCGATGTCGGGCTGCCCCGTGACGTTTCCGGCCACCATTACCTTACCGCGCTAACCGACACTCTCCCCGACGCCCTCGACAGTTTTCCGGCCGATCTCGTCATCTGGATTTCCGGTGCCGATGTCCACGAGCGGGACCGCTTCGGCCAAATGAAACTGACCACCGAAGAGATGACCGCACGCGACCGGTTCGTCATCGACTGGTGTCTGGACCGCCGCCTTCCGCTTGTCGTCCTTTACGGTGGCGGCTACCACCGGGAACCGGGGATGACCGCACGTTTGCATGCCAATACGATCGGCACGGCGGCAATGGCTTTCCGGGCCAGGCCAAGCGGCCACGACCGACCCGCGCGCCAACCGGACTTGACCGACCCATACCAACCCGGGGCCCCGAGCCTTCGCTGATCGACCGGAGCGTGAACCCCGAACTCCCGATCCTTGAACTCGTCGTAGCCCGCCATGTTGAGGACTTGGCCTGGCTCGGACGCGTGCCGGAGAACTTCCGGATCACGGTTTACGACAAGGGCGATGGTTCCAGCGGGGGAATGCGGCTGACCAACATGGGACGGGAAGCCCACACTTATCTCCACCATCTGAGCGAACGCCACGAGTCCCTCGCCGCCCTCACGGTTTTCGTTCAGGGCCACCCCTTTGATCACGCCCCCGACCTTCATAAAACTCTCCGCGCACTGGCCGCAGGCACCTTGACCATGACCAATTTCCACTGGCTCGGCTTCCTCGCCGAGACCGACGATCCGCGGGGGCGCCGCCTTTTCGTCCCGTGGAGCAAGAACCCGGATCGCCGTGAACTGCAACTCGACAGCTTCCACCAAGAATTATTTGGCACGCCAGGCCCCACTGACTATCGCTTTTTCGTCGGTGCCCAATTCGCCGTGACCCGCGAGGCTATCCGGCGCCGGCCTGCGGATTTTTACCGCCGGGCCCGCCACCTCGCGGGCAACTTTCCCCTCGCCCCTCACTGTTTTGAACGCTGCTGGGACCGTGTCTTTTTCGCCGATGGCACCATTGGCCGCCTGCCGCCCGGCCAACCCACCGCTTATTTCAAACCGATCAAGCGGCTCCACCCCACTCCCGTCACCCCGTCCATCCATGGCAAGGACCTCACTGCCAAAGTTGGCCTCGCCCCCCCTTCCCCGCTCCCCCTCTCAGCCGTCCCTGAAAACTGAATCACGGAAGCATCCCCGTCCACCCTTGTCTCGGCGCAGAAAACGCGTTAGTCTCGCTGCATTGTGATCACGCATCGCAGCCCCGAGAATTATGACCCCATCACCTGGGTCGGCCGTGTTCCGGTCTACGCCACGACCATCATCGTCGCGCTTTACGTTCTCAGCATGGTCGGGGTTGCCATCGCCCTCGCCTCCGGGGCAGATGCCGGCCTTAGTCAGTTTGCTTTCAACACCGAGTCAGTCCTCGGCGGCCAACTTTGGCGCTGCCTGACCTACGCTTTTGTCAACCCGCCGGACCCTTGGTTCATCATCTCTCTGGTCATGCTCTACATTTTCGGCCGCGACGTGGAGCAGCACCTCGGACGCAAGGGATTTGTCCGCCTTTACCTCGGTTTCCTGCTGCTCGGACCCTCTCTTCTCCTTGCCGCATCGCTGGTCAGCAAACAATCCCTCTCCCTCACCCAGAATTGGGCCAACTTCGCTGTTTTCCTTTCTTTCGCCGCCCTTTATCCGGGCGCCCAACTCCTTTTCCAAGTCACGGCGAAAATCTTGGCCTGGGTCTTGCTCGGCATCAGCGTTCTTCAACTGCTCGCCGGACAGCAATGGTTGGAAATGATCGTGCTGCTGGCCACCGCATCACTCGCCTACTACG
>JAQBWH010000062.1 GCA_027624625.1 Verrucomicrobiota bacterium
CTGCACGATGACGTCGACCACGACCTGAGCCGCAGCCAGGGCGTTGAAAATTTTCGCCGCCGTGCCGGTCTTGTCGGGCACGCCCTCGATGGTGACTTTTGCCTGGTTGCGTTCGATGCTCACGCCGCGGATGACGACGTCCTCCATGCCTGGTGCTTCTTCTTTCACGATGGTTCCCGGGTTCTGGTTGAAACTGCTGCGGACTTCGAAAAGGACACCGAACTTGCTGGCAAATTCAACCGAGCGCGATTGCATGATTTTGGACCCTGACGAGGCCATTTCGAGCATTTCCTCGTAGCTGATCGTGTCGATCTTGCGGGCCTCTGGCACGGTGCGCGGGTCGCAGGTGTAAACGCCGTCCACATCGGTGCAAATCTCGCATTTGTCCGCCTTGAGGGCACCGGCCAGAGCGATGGCGGTGAGATCGGATCCGCCGCGGCCGAGCGTGGTGATGGCGCCCTGCGCGGTCTGGCCTTGGAAGCCGGCGACAATGACCACCGCGCCTTCGTCGAGGTGGTCCTCGATTTGACCCGGCGTGATGTTGGAAATTTTCGCTTGGGTATGGACCCCGTCGGTCACGATGCCAGCCTGCGCGCCGGTCAAGGAAACCGCTTTGGCACCCATTCCCTGCAAAGCCATAGCCAGCAGCGCGATGGCGGTCTGCTCACCGGTGGAAAGCAGCACATCCATCTCGCGCTCGCTCGGATGGGCCGAGACTTCACGCGAAAGTTTGATCAACGAATCGGTCACACCGGACATGGCCGAGACCACCACCACGACCTTGTGGCCGGCCTGCTGGGTCTCGAGCACGCGGCGGGCGACGTTCTTGATCCGCTCCGGACTGCCAACCGAAGTGCCGCCGTATTTCTGGACGATGGTCGCCATCAGCCGACTCCCAACACTCCAGCCACCGACTCCATGGTGGCCTCCGCCTCCAGCGCTTTGAAACCGTGGACCATCGGAGCCTCCGGGTCCTTCAGACCGTGACCCGTCACGGTGAGCACGATTTTCGCGCCCTCCGGATATTGGTGGAAAGGACAAGTGGCACAGCGGTCGTTGGAAAAGCATTTGATCAACCCCGCGACGGACGCCGCACTGCCCGGTTCGACAAAAACACCTTCTTCCGTCGCCAGCCAGCGCTGCGCGGCGAGGATTTGCTCGTCGGTCACGATATCAATGCAGCCACCGGAATCGGTGACCGCATGGCTCGCGCCCTGCCAGCTGGCCGGGTTGCCAATCCGGATGGCGGTGGCAATGGTCTCCGGCTTCTCCACGACGTGGTCGAAGAAAATCGGCGCGGAACCGGCCGCTTGGAATCCGGTCATGCGCGGCAGCTTGGTGGCCTTGCCGAGTTGGTGAAATTCGCGATAACCCTGCCAATAGGCCGTGATGTTGCCGGCATTGCCGACCGGCAAAATGTGGATATCCGGCGCGTCGCCCAGTTCCTCGATGATTTCGAAGGACGCGGTTTTCTGTCCTTCGATCCGGAACGGATTGATCGAGTTGACGATCTCGAAACACCCGTCGGCGCCGAGTTCACGTACCAACCGCAGGGCGTCGTCGAAGTTGCCGCGGATGGCGACAACTTTGGCCCCGTAGATGAAGGCCTGGAGCAATTTGCCGGCGGCGATTTTTCCGGCGGGCAGCAGCACGGCGCAGGCCAGATCGGCGCGTGCCGCGTAGGCGGCGGCGGCGGCCGAGGTGTTGCCGGTCGAGGCGCAAATGACCGCTTTGGCCCCGCGCTCCACGGCCTTGGAAATGGCCATGGTCATCCCGCGATCTTTGAAAGATCCCGTCGGGTTGAGTCCCTCGTATTTGACGTAGACCTCCGCGCCGCGCCCGACGAGGCGGCTCAGCTTCGGCGAATAAATCAGCGGGGTGGAGCCCTCGTTGAGCGAGACCACAGGGGTGGCCTCGGTGACTGGAAGGTATGCCCGGTAGCGGCTGATCACCCCGCGATCGTGCCGGTTTGTCACGAAGCAGCCTCCACCCGGTAAAGCGCCGGTTCGCCGTGCACGCAATCGAGCGCGCGGATCTTTTGCAACGCCAAAATGACGCGTCCGCGAGGCGCATCATGGATCATAAGCACGAGCACCGCGAGCTCACCCTCGGGCGTCTCGGGCTGGATGACCGAAGAAATACCGATGTTCGACTCTCCGAGCACCCCGGCGATGCGGGCCAGCACACCCGGTTGGTCATCGACGCCGAGTCGGAGGTAGAACGCGCTGGTCACCTCGTCGGCCGGACGCAGCTTTCCGTAGAGGCCGTGCGGGATGAAACCGAAGGACTCCCGCGGGGAGTCGAGCGCGATCGCGGCATCGGCCAAATCGCTGATCACGGAACTCGCGGTCGGATCCCGGCCTGCGCCGCGCCCGTAAAAAAGAGCGTCACCCACCACATCACCCCGCACCGCGATGGCATTGAAGACCCCTCTGACCGAAGCAAGGATGTTTTCCTTCGGCACGAGCGAAGGCTGGACGCTCACCTCGACCGATCCGTCGGGGCAAGCGTCGATAAAACCGAGCAGCTTGATCGTGTAGCCGAGTTGCGCGGCAAAGCGGATATCACCCGGAGTGATGCCCTCGATACCCTCGACGAGCACGTCTTTCGAGGGCACCCAGAATCCATAGGCGAGCGAGGCGAGAATGATCGCCTTGTGCCCTGCATCCCAACCGTTCACATCGAGCGCCGGGTCGGCCTCGGCGAAGCCCGCGGCCTGCGCCTCGGACAAAGCGGAAGCAAAATCAAGGCCGCTTTCGGCCATGCGGGTCAGGATGTAATTGCTCGTGCCATTGATGATGCCGCGCACGCGGAGAAAATGATTGGCCACGAAAGCTTCGCGGACGGCCTTGATGATCGGAATACCGCCGGCCACCGCGGCTTCGTAAAAGACCGGGACGCGCTTTTCGGTGGCGAGCCGGAAAATTTCTGCCCCGTGTTCGGCCAGCAGGGCCTTGTTTCCCGTGACCACAATTTTGCCGCGACGGATCGCTTCCATGATGAGTTCGCGCGGTTCTTCCATGCCTCCCATCAGTTCCACCACCACCTCGACCGAGGAATCGTCGAGCAAGTCGCGCCAATTTTTGGCGAGGAGCGCGGGCGGGACGGAAACATCCCGGTTCTTGGTTGGATCTTTGACCGCGATTTTCCGGACAACAAGATCGCGGCCCATCCGCTCACGGAGGAGAGCCCGGTTTTTTTCCAAATTAAGAAAAACCCCGGCTCCAACCGTACCGAACCCGGCTAAACCGATACCAATATCGCGCATAATGAAGACTCTGCATCCTGCAGGTCGAGGGGCATCACGGCAATCCTTTGGTGCCCGTGGCGCCAAGACCATCCCCGGCGCCTCCCGGCACGGCCCACCAAGCGGATTGCCAGCACATTTTGCTTGCCTTCCCTTGAACCAGAGGCGGGTAATGCTAACATTGCGAAGAAGCCCATCGCGGCTTGACCCATTCCCCGCACAAACCCATGAAGACAAGAAAACTCCCGCTTGCCGCACTCGGTCTTTTTTTGGTTGCGACTTTGATCGCCTTGGCCGCCCTCTCCGTCTCCGAATCAGACTTGCCCTCGAGGCAGATGAATGCCGCGGACACCAAAGCACCGGGTGAGAGCGATTCTTCTGCCTTCACCGCAATCTCGAGGCCATCTGAGGACAAGCGCACCCAAGCCGCGGCAGCCACAACTCCGGCGACCCAGCCATCGCCTTGGCCAAACCCGCAACCGACGCAAGCCACTCCGGTCACCCGAGCCGCCTCAGCCGTCCGCGCCCAACCGACCGCCCCGAGGGTTGGCTCCATGGATCTTGCCTCCCCGACATCTAGCGGGGGCGCGCCATCGCAGCGCTCCGCACCGGCTTACGGCATGATCTCCAGCCCCACAGCAAAAATTCTCGCGGGGAAGGACTTGAATAATCCGGACCAGCGCTCCGCCGCAGTCGCGGAAATGCAGGCGGCGGAAGATGCGAGGTATGCTGCCGTGCTGGCCCGGGCCGCACAGGCCGGGGTCCCGGTGAGAGTTGAAGGACCGGAGGGCGGCCTTGCCATCCTGCACGACTTTAGGGGCGACGAGCCGCTTTACCGGACCACTTTGAACGCCAACGCCGCGATTTCGACCGGGGCAAATTTGGTCCGTCAAACCGCCCCCTACAACCTGAGCGGTTCCGGGATCAAGGTTGGCATTTGGGACGGCGGGTCAGTCCGCAATACGCACCAGGAGTTCACCACCAGCCGCGTGGTCAAGAAAAACGCTTCGGCCGCGAACGATAATCATGCCACCCACGTGGCAGGCACCATCGGAGCCGCTGGAAGACAAGCTAACGCCAAGGGAATGGCCCCCTTCGCCGCGATCGATTCCTACGACTGGAACAGCGACTACGCCGAAATGACCGCGGCCGGCGCCTCGTCGGCGACCGATTCCGGCGGCAAAATACCGGTTTCCAACCACTCCTACGGCTACAACGCCACAGCCGCCGACATGGGGCGCTACGAAAGGGAATGCAATTCGGTCGATGCGCTCGCGGCCGGTTTGCCCTACACCTTGATTTTTTGGGCCGCAGGCAACGAGCAGCAGGATTACGGCAAACCCTTCGCCGGCTACCAGTCGGTCACGTTCAACGGTTTGGCCAAAAATGTTCTGACCGTCGGTGCGGCCAACGATGCCGTGGCCTCAGGCTTGCGCGATGTCAGCAAGGGCACGCTGGCCTCTTTCTCGAGCATGGGCCCGTGCGATGATGGCCGCATCAAACCCGATATCGTGGCCAACGGGGTGAATATCTACTCGTGCGTGGCGGCCAATAACACGTCCTACAACGGCACCTACAGCGGCACCAGCATGGCCACCCCGAACGCCTCAGGCTCCGCCGCACTCCTGCAGGAGCTCTACAAAAAGAATTTCTCCGGCCAGTTGATGCGCGCCAGCATGCTCAAGGCCCTCCTCATCCACACCGCCACGGACATGGGGCGTCCGGGTCCGGACTACCAATACGGCTGGGGCTATCTCGATACCAAAGCAGCCGCCGATGTGATCGAAGCTCACAAGGTGGCTCCTGCTGCCCCCAAGCTGATCGAGAACTCAATCAACGCTACCGGCCAGATCCGCACCAATACCTTCACTTGGGACGGCGTCAGTCCCATCCGCGCCACGCTTGCCTGGACCGACCCCGCCGGCGCCGCCCAGACCGCGACAACCAGCCGCACGCGCAACCTGATCAACGACCTCGACCTGAAAATTACCGCACCGGATGGAACAACGAGCTTTCTCCCTTATGTGATGCCGTTTGTCGGGACGTGGACCACCGCCTCCATGACGGCGAACGCACTGAAAGGAACCAACCGAACTGACAACGTGGAGCGCGTCGACATTCCTGCGCCGACACAAGCAGGAACTTATACCGTAACGGTCGGCATGTATGGCACCAACACCCAGACCGGAACGAACCAAGTCTATGCGCTTGTGGTGACCGGAGGACAAGGTTCGCCAAGTCCGACCCCCACCCCAACGCCGGCGCCCACCCCGACACCG
>JAQBWH010000063.1 GCA_027624625.1 Verrucomicrobiota bacterium
CGAAAAATGTTCGCGCAGACCCAGTCCGTTGGCGCCCATGACGCCAAGCGAGTGGGCCTCATCGACCATGAGAAAAGTACGGTGCCGTTTTTTTACCTCGATGAACTTGGGAAGATCTGGAAAGTCCCCGTCCATGCTGTAGAGGCCTTCGATGACCACGCAGACACGTTCGTGTTCGTGCCGGCAGCGCTCGAGCAGATTGTCCAAGCCTTGCCAGTCATTGTGAGGGAAGGATAAACGCTTGGCCCCCGAGAGGCGGGCTCCCTCGAGAGCGCAGTTGTGGATCAACGCGTCGTGGACGATGAGATCGCGGGGGCCGAACATATAACCGAGGGTCGTTACGGTGGTGGCGTGCCCGCTGACCATTACGATGCAGTCATCGGTCTGATACAGGCCGGCCAATTCCTTTTCTAACGCTTGGTGCACGCGGCGCTCGCCGGAAACAATACGGCTGGCCGAGACGGACGTGCCGCTCTCCTCGATGGCGGCCGTGGCGGCGGCATTGACCTCGGAGTGTCCGCAAAGGCCGAGGTAGTTGTAGCCCGAGAAATTAATGCACTCGGTCCCTTCGACTCGCGCCGTGGCGGAAGAAACACCTTCTTGGACTTGGAAAAAAGGATTGGCCACTCCGATTTTACGCGCGCCATCGCGGATGAGCCGGTAACGCTGGTAGCCCGGATGCTCGTCAAAGCGCGTCCATGCTTCCGGAATTTTCGCACCACGAATGGTAGTGCCCCCACCGCTCGGAGCGGACGGCTTTGATTCCTCGCGCTCGATTAACAGAGCGCGGCGTTCGAGCGCCTGTTGAATAAGGCGGTCCTTGATCTTGGCGGCCAACCCGGGGCCGGTCAGAGTACGGGATGGGTTGGTCATTGGGCTTTGGAGGTTCCCTCCACGTCGGCCACCAGTTCGGCGACCTGCTCATCGGAGAGTCCGGCCACACGGTGTTGGGAGGCCAACTGCTTGGCCGTCGCCGCAAGCGCGGACTCGCCGGTCTCGTCGGCATTTTCCGGAGGCTTGATCACGTGGGACAACCTTTCGGCCAAGCGCGAAATGGTTGGCCCCTCGCTTAGCGCCATGAGGGGAATGGTGATGGCGAGACTGTTTTCCAGCGAGGTCATAAGCTCGACGCCCATGAGCGAATCCATACCCACCTCGAGCAGAGACCGGTTTTCATCCAGCTTCTCAGGTTCGACCCGAAGGATGGATCCGACCTCGTCTTTGAGCAGGCTCTTGAGCGTCTGGAGCAATGTTTCGGGTTCGAGTAGCTGCAGTTCGCGGAGCAGATCGCTGGAATTTTCCTGGCGGCCGGAACCAGTGGTGCGGAGGTGCCGCAGCAGATCGAAGCGGGGACCGGCGGCTGACGGCAAGAAGCGGGCCAGAGCGCCCCAATCGAGGTCCAGCCAGGCAATTTGCGAGGTGCCATCCGCCAAGGCTTGGCCGAGGAAGCGGAGCGCATCAGCCGAAGCAAGCGGTTGCCCCCCGGTGCGGGCGGCGAGAGTTTCTTTGATCTGCTCGTTGCGGGAAAGGTAACCCGTGTCCCCGATCGGACCCCATGAAATGCAGGTGGCGGTGAGGCCTTCGCGCTGCCGGTTCGCCGCCAGTTCCTCCAAGGCGGTATTGGCCGCCACATAAGCACTCTGTCCCGGATTGCCAAAGAACGTGGTCGCCGACGAGTAGAGAACAAAGTGCTCGAGTCGGTCCGGTCGGGTCAGGCGATCGAGCAAGGCGGCGCCGGTCATCTTCGGGGCGAGCACCTTTTCCGCTTGGTCCAGCTTGAGGTTCATAATCAGCGCATCGTCAATCACGGTGGCGGCATGAAAGACCCCGCGCAAGGGAGGCATGTCACGACGGATCGCGGAGAGTGCGTTGGTGAGGGAAGATTCGTTGGTCACGTCGCAGGGCTCGGCAAAAACTTTGATTCCGCGTTCACGGCAGGACGCAATAAACTGCCAAGCCGACTCGTCCACCGGTCCCCGCCGTCCCAACAGGGCCAGAGCCTCGGCGCCTGCGGAGACGAGCCAGCGAGCCGTTTCCAAGCCGAAGCCGCTGAGGCCGCCAGTCACGAGGTGAGTGCCGGTCAAGCGGATCGGTGGCGCGGCTGATGAACGCTCCGGAGCGCCGCACGGGATATCGCGCAAGTCGAGGACCACCTTGCCGGTTTGGCTCGAGTGCTGCATGAAGCGGAATGCATCGGCCGCCTCGCTGGCGGAGAACACGGTGAGCGGCAGGGGGTTGAGGATTCTTTGCCGGAAAAGGTCCAGCAATTGGCGGAACCCGCGGGCGGCCATATCCGGGCGCAAAGCCATGATCTGGTCGGCATCGACGGCGAAGTAACGGATGTTGTGGCGAAAGGGACGAAGGCCGATGCGGTTGTTCTCGTAGAAATCCCGCTTGCCGAGTTCGAGCAGACGTCCGAAGGGGCGGAGAATTTCGAGATTTTTGGTCACGGCCTCGCCGGCCAGGGAATTGAGCACGACATCGACGCCCTCGCCGTCCGTGACGCGCATGATGTCGTCGGCAAAATCGAGGGTGCGAGAGTTAAAGACGTGATCCGCGCCGAGCAATCGCACGAAGTCGCGTTTATCGTCGTTGCCGGCGGTGGCATAAACTTCTGCTCCGGCGTGGCGGGCGATTTGCACCGCGGCAATGCCGACGCCGCCCGCGGCACCGTGGATGAGCACGCGTTCGCCGGGGCGCAAGTCGGCCAGTTCCAGGAGGGCATGCCACGCCGTGTAGAAAGCGGCGAGGATGGTGGCGGCCGCTTCGAAGGTGAGTTGGTCTGGCTTGGGAATGACCGCCGAGGCGGAGGTCACGGTATGGCTCGAGAAAGAGGCCGGGGCGAACGCGATGACCTCATCGCCCGGCTGGAAGTCGCGAACGCCTGCACCGACGCATGTGATGATGCCGGAGCACTCCATGCCGAGAGTCGGTCCGGCAAAGCCCCCCTCCAAGGCCTCGTCCGGCAGGAGCCCCATGGCATACATCACGTCGCGGAAGTTAAGGCCGGCGGCACGGGTTTCGATGGCCACTTCACCGGGGCCTGGCGTCGGCCGTTTGCGCCGCCTCCAGCGAAGATGTGAGAACGGTCCCGGTGTGTCGAAATCCAAGACGAGTCGCTCGTCCGGCGCCAAACGATGCGTCGCCAGTTGGTCCTCTGCCACCACCCGGAGAACCTGACGCGAGCGCGCCTTAAGCAGGACTTCGTCTTCCAGATCCCTCGAGCGTAATTCAGCGGCCAACTCCGTGACGCCGTCCGGAAAAGTCGTGTCAGCGTCGAGGTCGATGCATCGTATCCGCAGTTGGCCGAATTCGTTGCGAGCCACGCGGGCAAAACCCCACAGGGCGGAAGCCATCCACGCATGGCCTGTTTTGGCGCCGAGCGCACCGTGCGTGGCAAAGATGATCGGGACTTGGGGGCAATGCTGGGCGACAACCCGCAGGCCCGCAGAAACAGCACACAGCTGGTTTGCCATATCGCGGGCGGGATTGATCCGATTTTCATCCGGGGCCGCGGCGACAAAGACGACGCCGCCTCGGGGGGCGAGAGAAAGCATCTTTTCCCAAAGCGCGGAGGACTCGGAACCGAATGGGGGGAGCGCCTCCAAGACCGAAGCTCCCTCGAGGCTAAGCTTGGTTACCAGCTGCTCGGCCAACGGTTCGACAGGCGCGTCGAGCGGAATGACCAGAAACTCGCGAGATTGATCTGCAACAGCGACGCTGGCGGCCAAGTGCACCGCGGTCAGCGTCAAGTGCGGTGCGCGTTCGTCCTCCCCGCCGATAAAGACTCGCTGGACGCTGGTAAATTGGCGTTGCAGGGCGGCGCTGATGGTCTCGGAGGCAGAGAAGGCGCCCGCATCGGACAAAGGAATAAATTCATCGACCCGGGATCTTTCCGGCACGCAGCCGAGAAGCAGTCCCTCCGGCAAAAGGTGCCCCGCCAGCATCTGGTATTGCTCCTCGGCCAAGCCGCTGGGCGCAACGATGGCATCAAAGAGGCCGTCCCTCGCAGTCAATTCGCGCAGAGTTTGCGGGTCCACATTTCCGTGAGCCACCCCTACCGAAGGAAAGGCAGCCAAGCGACTGGCCACGTCCAAGGATTCCGGCTCCTCAGGCAGCAGGACCGTCACCAAGCCCGGAACCTCGTTCATCCACGGAGCGAGAAAAATCTCTTCGGAAGGCTGCGCTCCGGTGATCCAGAGAAGACGCCGTGGTCGGGGCGCGCACTCGAGGCAGATGGGTCCGAGGGCGGAGACGAGCAGGTCTTGCATCTCGCGCTTCATCCCCGACTTCGGGAGAGAAAATCCGCCGGTGGAAATCCGGGCCAACTTTGGCAGGAATTCCTCGATGTAATGCGAACCATCGAGGATTTCCGCGAGGTGCAAACCGATCCGGCCGACAAGGGTAAAGCGCGAGGTTTTTTCCGGAAAGTCTGCGACCAGAGCCTGCCAAATCTCGCGAGCGGCTGGCACCTCGGCATCAGCGATGCAAGTCCACGTGCCTGGCTCTTCGCCCGGCCGGAGGAAACCGTCCTCGACCAAGATGGCGGCCAAGCGCCGGAAATAGTCCTCCATGCTGGAGGCGACTCGCCCAGCCGCAATGCACGCCGGCAAGGAAATCTGGCCGGACTCGTCGGTCAGACTGCCGAGGGTTTCGAAAGCAAAGCTCGCGCAAAGGGCATCGAGTAGTGCGTCCCCTTCCAAGGCGTAGCGCTTCATGAGGCCGTCGGTCGGTACTTTGGAGACGGCAGAGCATAGCAGGCCGCGCACGCGGTCGGTTTGGTAGGCGAAGGCGGAAACGGACGAGGGCCGAGGACGTTCGATCCAGCGCTGCCCGAGAATTTTCGAGCGGTCGTAGGATGGCTTGGCCAGTTGGGCGGCACGGAAACGGACCCCAAGCGCGGCAGCGACCAGTGCGCCAGTGCGGTCGGTCAAAAAGAAGTCGGCGACGAGCGAACGCTGGCTATGGCGGCGGATGACGGCCCGCGAGGCCACAATATTTATCCCGCGACCGGCCAGATAGAAACGCTCGACGCGCACGGGCAGCATGGTCAGCGACTTGCCGTGGTCCCCTGCCAACCTGAAGAGGACGAAGAGGGATTGAAGCGCGCCATCGAAAGATACCGGGTGGACAAGGTATTTGTCCCCAGGGGGAGTGGCCTTTTCTGGCTCGGCAAGTTTAGCACGGATTTCGCCGTCGCCGGTGGTGACTTCCTGCACCACTTGGAAGGCGGGTCCGTAGAAAAGCCCCAGTTCGCCGGCTGTGCGGTAGATTTCCTCCGCGCTAACCCGCTGTCCGTTGGTCAACGGTCGGGCTGCGGGAGCAGACGGAGCAACCTTAGTCGGTTGCGCGGCGATGTGTCCCGTGACATGCGGCTGCCAAGGGTCCTCGGACAGCCGGTCGCGGCTCTTGATGAGGAAGCGTCCGCTGTGTTCATCCAAGGAAAGTCTTACCGTCTTCGAATGCTTGGCATCGAGGAGCAAGGGAGTGCGGATTTCGAAGTCCTCGA
>JAQBWH010000064.1 GCA_027624625.1 Verrucomicrobiota bacterium
CAATTTCTGACCGACAAGGAACGCAACGCGCAAGGCGAGTTCGGACCCGAGTGGGGCGAGGTCGTGTTTATCGAGGAAGAGAATTGGTATTTCCGGCTCTCCAAATACCGCCCCTGGCTGGTCGACCACCTGGCCGCGCATCCGGACTTTGTTTTTCCCTCTTTCCGCGGCAACGAACTGGTCAACGCGGTGGCCAAGGAAGCGGGAGACCTGTGCATTTCGCGTCCGAAATCCCGCTTGGGCTGGGGGATCGAACTCCCCTTCGACCGGGACTACGTCACCTATGTGTGGTTCGACGCGTTGCTCAATTATGCCACCTTCGCCGGATTCCGGGCCCAAGACGGAACCGGTTTGCCCGATTTCAAGGAACTCTGGCCCTGCGACGCGCACGTCATCGGCAAAGACATTCTCGTGCCCGCGCACGGCATTTACTGGCCGATCATGCTCAAGGCCGCCGGCTTCGAGATCATGCCGAAGTTGCTCGTTCATGGCTGGTGGAACCTCGGGGGCACCAAAGTCAGCAAAAGCTCGGGCAATGTGGTTGACCCCGATGCGCTGGCCGACCGCTATGGCGCGGAGGCTTTGCGCTACTACCTCATGCGTGACATCGCGACCGGTCAGGATGCCGACTTCAATGAGGAGCGGCTCAAGGCGCGTTACCACGCCGATCTGGCCAACGACCTCGGCAACCTGGTCAACCGCACGGTCAGCATGGCGCGCCGCTATCGCAGCGGGACACTGGCGGCCGGGCCGGTGGACAAATCGGCGGATGCTTTGGCCATCGAGGTGCTCGGGTCGGAAGCCGCCCGTCGTTTTGATGCGGCGCTCGGTGCCTACCAAATCCATGCCGCGCTCGAGGCGGTTTGGGAACTCATCGCGGCGGCCAATGGGTTTGTCGAAAGCTCGGCCCCTTGGAAACTGGCCAAGGACCCGGACCGCGTCGCCCGTCTTGACGAAGTCCTCGTCACGTTGGTCGAAGCCGCGCGATTGGCCGCGGTGTTGGTCCACCCGGTCATCCCGCAGGCCTCGGATGAACTTCTGGCTCAACTCGGGTCCCCGGGAAATCTCACGCCCGTCTGGGGTGCGGTCGCGGCGGGGCACATGGTGGGCGAGGCCCGGCCGGTCTTTCCGCGACTCGAGCCCGAAGCGGCGGCCTGATCCGTGGGAAAAAAATTTCCAAATTGGGAAGACCTCGGGCCCTGGGCCCGCTTGCGTTGCCGCGTCGAGTTCGCCGGGCTCTGGAGCTTTTCCCGTCTGATTCCTTTGCTTTCGTGGCGCGCGGTTCGTGGCCTTGCCTGGTTGCTCGGCGGTTTGGTTTACCAATTCGACCAACGCGGCCGGGCTTACGCGAAAGCCAATCTCGAAATGGCTTTCGGCGGTGAAAAGACGCCGGAGGAAATCCGCCGGATCGGCCGTGATTCCTACCGACAATTCGCCCGCTCCATGCTCGAACTTTTTTGGGCCCGTAATTTCACGGCGGACAACTACCCGCAGCGCATGGTCATGGAAGGCTGGGATGAGGCACGGGCATTGAATCGCCAGCACCGTGGCGGCATCTTCGTCTGCCTGCACTACGGGAACTTCGAGTGGTTGAGTATCGCCGGTTCCTTCGAGCGCCTGCCCGGCTGCATTGTCACCCAGCGGTTCCGCAATCCCCTGCTCGGCCCGATCTTCGACCAACTGCGAGCGATCAGCGGCCACCGCATCGTCCCGCAGGAGCGTTCCATGCTGGTCACGTTCAAACATCTCAAGGCGGGCGGAAACATCGGCGTCCTCATTGACCTCCAACTCGATCCGCGCCTGCCCTCCGTGCCGATCAAATCCTTCGGCCGATGGTGCTCGGTGACCAAGCTGCACGCCGTTTTGCAAAAGCGCACCGGACTCCCCATCATTCCGATCGAAAGCGTGCCCATGGCGGACGGACGTTACCGCACGATCGCGCATCCGCCTTTGCACTTTTCGCCGGAGGCGACCGAGCAGGAAATCGCCCAGCAGTGCTGGGATGCTTTTGAAGGACAAGTGCGGCGGCAGCCCGAAGGGTGGCTCTGGGCCTACAAACACTGGCGGCATCTCCCCGAGGGGGAGGACCCGGCGCGCTACCCGTTCTATGCCGGCCGGAGCGGCGACTTTGACGCGTTGCTCAAAGCGGAGTTTGCCCCCGGCGAGGCACCGGCCGAAGATAAGGCGTGAAGATTCTCCTCCTGCCTTTTCTCCTCATGTTTTTCCTCCCTGGTTGCAGCTCCGGTCCCACCGACTTCCGGGCCGATTACGCCAAGGCACTTGCCGAGCATCCCGGTGTCTCCCTCGGGAGCAACGAGTCGGCGCAGCGGGCCGTGCAGCGCTTCGCTGCGCTTTACGGGAATCTCAGCGAGGAGAACGTCAGGGCCCGCGTGCGAGAAACTTATGCCTCCGATGCGTGGTTCAACGACACTGTCGCGACCGAGGTCGGGATCGAGGCGGTGGAAAAGTATCTGCTCAAAACGGCGCGCGGCGCGGAGAAAGTTGCCGCCCGCCTCGAGGATGTCGCGGTCTCCGGACCGGATGTTTACGCCCGTTGGACGATGGAAATCCGCACGAAAAATCTCGCCGGCGGGAAGCCGATCATCACCGAGGGTGTCTCGCAGCTGCGCTTCGACGGTGAGGGCCGGATTATTCTGCACCAGGATTTTTGGAATCCGGCCGCCGGAATTTACCAGCATCTTCCGTTGCTCGGCCCGGCCATCCGTTTGGTCAACAGATTGATTGTCGGGCAATAGTACCGGGAGAGTTGCCGCCGGCGGCCCCGTCGCGCGGCTTATTCCGCCGCCGGCTTCTCGAGGTGCCCGCCGAATTGGTAGCGCATGGCCGAGCAGACCTTGTCCGAGAAGGCGGTCTCTTGCGAACGGAAGCGTGCGTAGAGCGCGGCGCTGAGAACGTCGGCCGGAACGCCCTCCTCGATCGCGGCCATGACGGTCCAGCGGCCTTCGCCCGAATCCGAAACCCGGCCGGAGAAAGTTTTCAGTTCCGGATCATCCACCATGGAGATGGCGATCAGGTCGAGGAGCCAGCTTTGGACCACGCTGCCGCGGCGCCAGAGTTCGGCGATTTCCCCGACCGGCAGATGGTAGTCGAGGTCATTCCCCATGCGCGGGGCCGTTTCCGCGTCATGGCTGACCGGACGGGAATCAACGTCCGCATTTTTGAGGATGTCGAAGCCCTCGGCCAATGCCGCCATCATGCCGTATTCCACCCCATTGTGGACCATTTTGACGAAGTGTCCGGCCCCGGCCGGACCACAATGGAGGTATCCGTCTTCCGATGTGCCGCCCGCTTTGTCCCGTCCCGGCGTGCGGGGCAGGTCGCCGCGCCCGGGAGCGATTGTCCTGAAGATCGGGTCGAGGTGCTGCACGGGGTCTTTTTCCCCGCCGATCATGAGGCAATAGCCGCGTTCCAACCCCCAGACGCCCCCGCTCGTGCCGCAGTCGATGTAGTGGATACCTTGCGGGGCGAGTTCTCTGGCACGTCGGCGGTCGTCGCGGAAATAAGAATTTCCCCCGTCGATGACGATGTCACCCTTCGCCAAGTGGGGGACAAGGTCCTTGATCACCCGGTCGGTGACCGCGGCGGGGACCATAACCCAGGCGGCGCGCGGTTGCTCCAGCAGGGCGGCGAACTCCTCGAGGGATGCGGCGCCGGTGGCCCCGTCCTTGACCAGCTCCGCCACGGCGTCGGGGTGGGTGTCATAGACAACGCAGGTGTGTCCGTTTTTCATGAGTCGCCGCACGATATTGGCGCCCATCCGGCCGAGTCCGATCATTCCGAGTTGCATAAGTTTTAGTTCTTTGGGGCTGCGTAGATGTCCATGATCTCGCGCAGCAGTTTGAGTCCGTCCTTTTTAGGACGTTGGAAAGAGTTCCGGCCAATGATTGAGCCGAAGCCTCCGCCGTCGCGGATGGCGTGGATTGATTCGAGGAGCGTCTGGTCTGACTCGCTCGGGCCGCCCGAGAAAATGAGAATACGGCGTCCGTCAAAGGCGCATTGCACGCAGTGGCGGACCCGTTCGGTCAGGGTCTTGATCGGGACATTTTCCGCCTCGTAAACTTTTTTTGCCGCGGGCTGTTCGAGGTAGTCGGCGGGGAGTTTGATTTTGACGATGTGCGCCCCGATTTGGCAGGCGATGTGGGCGGCATAGCCGTCGACGTCCATGGCGGTTTCGCCGGCCGGGCTGAGGCTCGTCCCACGCGGATAGGACCAGACAATGACGACCAACCCCGCCTGCTTCGCCTCGTGGGCGAATTCGGCGAGCTGCTCGTACATTTCCAAGCGCAGACTCGAGCCGGGATAAATGGTGAAGCCGACGGCCGAGCAACCGAGGCGCAGGGCGTCGTCGATCGTGCCGGTGCGGGCCGAGATGGGGTCCTTTTCGTCGGCCGTCGTGTCTTTGCTGTTGAGCTTGAGGATGAGCGGGATGTCCCCGGCGAATTCCCGCGCCCCGGCCTCGAGGAAGCCGAGCGGGGCGGCGTAGGCGTTGCAGCCCGCCTCGATGGCCAATGCGAAGTGGTAGAGCGGGCTGTAGGCGGCTGGATTCATGGCGAAACTGCGGGCCGGGCCGTGCTCGAAACCTTGGTCGACGGGCAGAATCACCATCTTGCCGGTGCCCCCGAGCGTGCCGTGGTTGAGGAGGCGGGCAAGATTAGCCAGGGTGCCGGGGTTATCGGCTCCATACCAGGAAAGGATGTTTTTGACTTGTGGTGTCACGGCCAGAGCAAAGACCGAAACTTGGTCAGGGCAAAGCGTAAAAGGCCGCGCGCTGGGCCCGGTTTGGCAACGTCCCGGTGGATGATGAACTCCAAAGTATGCCGGTCGACTCGATGCGCAGCGTGGGGGGAAGGAGCTTGAGGCGGAGGATCACTGGCGAGGAAACCAAGGCCGAGGGCGAAGGGATCTGGGCGGCTTTTGTTTCCAGTTCGGCTTCGAGTTCCGCCGCGGGTGATATGACCAAGCCCCGAGGCCCGTTTGCCGAAGAGCGCGCCGAGCAGGGAGGTGCCCACGATGATCGCGGTTCGCACCTGCGCGGAACGGGCCTCGGTGTGAAGTTCCAGAGGCCGGCGGAGTTCCGCATCGGTTTCGGAGCCCGCCGATTTTGTCGAATGGCGGGTCTTGCACCGCGGCGATCAGGCCGGCCAGGCCGGGGGACTGGCCATTTTTCCGCCTCGGAAGGCGCGAATTCGGCGGTCGAGACCCTCGGCCGTGCGGGCCTCTTCCTCAT
>JAQBWH010000023.1 GCA_027624625.1 Verrucomicrobiota bacterium
TACCGGTGGCGCGGGAGCTGGTCACGCTCCTGGCCGGGCAGGGCGAGGGATGGTGCCGTGCGGTGGAGTTTTCGTTTGATCCATTTTCCTACGCGCGGCGGGCCAGCGAAAAGCTGACCATCCAAGGGGTGGCCCTCGGCGGGGAGGAAGTCCCTCGTGTCGTGGTGACGCGCAAGCACTATGACGCGGTGGCGCATAAGCTTTCCGGGTTGGGGGATTTCCAGCCGGAACTGGTCTATGAAGATTTGCCCGTGGTGGAAATTGATCCGCGCGACGGACAGGCCGTGGCAGCATTGAAAGCCCGGGCGGAAGCGTGCCTCGTCACGGTGAAGGATGGTCTCGACCTGACGGTCATTGCCGCCTTCCGCCTGCTTGCGGGCAAGATGGGGGCGCGCCATCCTATCTTGCTCAAAGACTCCCTCGATCCGCGGCCCGACGGGCAAACACCTTTTCTCGGCACGCTTCTGGGGGCCAGTGCACGCCTCGGATCTTTGCTCTGCGACGGTATCGGCGACGCGGTGCTTTTGCGCACCGAAGAAGCGGCGGGCCAAACCTTGCGTCTCTCCTACAACATTCTGCAGGCCGCGGGGGCGCGTATTTTCAAAACGGACTACGTGGCGTGCCCGAGCTGCGGACGGACACTTTTCAACCTGCAAGAAACCACGGCGCGGATCAAAGCGGCGACCGAACATCTCAAGGGGGTAAAAATTGCCATCATGGGTTGCATCGTCAATGGTCCGGGTGAGATGGCCGATGCCGACTTCGGCTACGTGGGGGGAGCGCCGGGCAAGGTCAACCTCTACGTCGGCAAGCAGGCGGTGAAGTTCAATATTCCGGAGGCGGAAGCGGTGGAGCGCCTGGTTGATTTGATCAAGGAACACGGGCGCTGGGTGGAGGCCAAAGAGAGGGCTGAGGTTTGAAAGCTGAGACTTGGGGAGAATTGCGGCGGCCGAAGGCCGGTGGAGTATCACTTTCGGCCCCTTCTTCCCCGCGTTGCGTGGTTGCGGTAGTGACCGGGCGAGACTAGTTTTGTTTTGGCGGGTGGCCGGCGGCCGCTGTGCGGTTTACCCGTGCAGAGGAAAGTCCGGACACCTCGGGGCAGCACGCCGCGCGCAAGCGCGGGGCCGGCGGACGCAAGTCCGCTGCCACGGATAGTGTCGCAGAAAATATACCGCCTGCTTCGGCAGGTAAGGTTGAAATGGCGGGGTAAGAGCCCACCGCGTGACGAGTGATCGTCATGGCAGGATAAACCCCGTGCGGTGCAAGACAGAACAGGAATGACGGCCCGCCCCGGCCGTCCCGCGCAAGCGGGACACATTCCGGGTATTAGTCGCATCCCGCGCAAGCGGGGCGTTCCGCGCAAGCGGAGCGAGAGAAATGGTCGCCCGGACGTTTCGGCGTCCGACAGAATCCGGCTTACGGTCACCCGCCCCTTCTTGCTTCCGACATGGCGCTTGCGCCCGGTCGTCTTGTGCCTTAACCACGTGATTCTGCATGGCCGAACGTGTCCCCCTTAGCAACGAGTCCCGTCCGGTGAGGTCGCCGGCGGAGAAAGAATCATTGAAGCGTTACTGGCGGTCGAACCTCCGCATCATGGCGGTGTTGCTCACAGTCTGGTTTGTCGCAGGCCTCGGTTGCGGCGTGCTCTGGGCTGATGGGTTGAACCAATTCACCTTGCCCGGCACAGCTTATCCCCTCGGTTTCTGGTTCGCCCAGCAGGGGAGCATCGTGGTGTTTGTTGTCGTCATCCTCGTTTACTGCGTTTTGATGAATCGCCTCGACCGAAAGCACCATGAGGAATTGGTCCGCATCCGCCAGGAGGAGGGGCGGTGAGCATCGGGCTGTGGACCGTCGTGTTTGTCGGGGGAAGTTTTGCCTTGTACCTGACCATCGCTTGGCTGGCGCGGGTGCGCGACACCAAGGGCTTTTACGTTGCCGGCCGCGGCGTGCCGGCGGCGGCCAACGGCATGGCCACCGCGGCGGATTGGATGAGTGCGGCTTCGTTTATTTCCATGGCCGGACTGATTTCCACCATGGGCTACGCCGGCGGGGTTTATTTGATGGGGTGGACCGGCGGCTATGTGCTGCTCGCCTTGATGCTCGCGCCGTACCTGCGCAAGTTCGGACATTTCACCGTGCCGGATTTTGTCGGGGACCGTTACGACTCCAACGTGGCCCGCTTGGTTGCGGTGGTTTGTGCGCTGTTTGTCAGTTTCACCTACGTGGCCGGGCAAATGCGCGGGGTCGGGGTGGTTTTCAGCCGTTTCATCGAGGTGGATATCAACACCGGCGTGGTCATCGGCATGGCCATCGTTTTTGTCTATGCCACGCTCGGCGGGATGAAGGGGATCACCTGGACGCAGGTGGCGCAGTATTGGGTGCTGATCACGGCGTTCCTCATCCCGGCCATCGCGATCAGCATCATGCTGACCGGCGCGGTGGTGCCGTCGGTCGGACTGGGGTTCGATTTGCGTCCGGAGTTGGCCGGCGGCGAGACGGTTTCGTTGCTGGCCAAGCTCGACCAGATCCAAGTGGACCTCGGATTTTCGCGCTACACCGAGGCCTTCACCGGTAGTTGGGACAAGGCGAACGTCTTCTTTGTCGCTCTGGCTTTGATGCTCGGCACGGCGGGTTTGCCGCATGTCATTGTCCGTTTCTACACCGTCAAGACGGTCAAAGCCGCGCGCTGGAGCGGTTTCTGGGCGTTGCTCTTCATTTCATTGCTTTATATCACCGCCCCGGCCACGGCGGCCTTTGCCCGGTATTTCATGATTCAAAGCCTCAATGGCAAGACGGCGGAACAGTTGCCTGCCTGGTTCCATAATTGGGAAAGGACCGGACTGATCTTGTGGGTCGACAATGGCGACGGGGTGGTGCGGTATTCGGGGCGTGACGACAATGAGATTTTCCGCAGTGGGACGCTGAGCGGACCAGAGTTGTCCGCACTGCTGGTCGGGAACCAGAAGTGGATCGACAGTGGCGGAACGGAGGGCGCGGATGCGCGAATCGTGTTGCGGGAGAAAAAGCTATCCGGACCGGACCAAGACATCATTGTGCTCGCTTCGCCTGAGATGGCGCAGTTGTCAAATTGGATCATTGCCTTCATGGCGGCAGGCGGTCTGGCCGCGGCGCTTTCCACGGCCAGCGGGCTGCTTCTTGTCATTTCCTCGAGTGTGGCTCACGACGTCTATTACCGCATGTTGAATCCGCGGGCCACGGAGCAGCAGCGCCTGCTTGTCGGGCGGTCCGTGATCGGAGTGGCAGTGGTCATTGCCGGGATCTTCGGGATTTATCCGCCGGGCTTTGTCAGTCAGGTCGTGGCCTTTGCCTTTGGTCTGGCTGCGGCCAGTTTTTTCCCGGCCATTGTGCTCGGCATTTTCAGCAAACGCGTGGGAACCGTGCCGGCCATCTGCGGCATGGTGGCGGGCATCGGTTTCACTGCCTGGTATATCATCGCTTGCGTTTTCTTCGGGATGCCGCAGTGGACGTTCGGCATTTTTCCGGCGGGAATCAATCCGCAGGGCATCGGGGTGTTCGGGATGGCGCTGAATCTGGCGGTCACGCTGGGGCTGACGCCGCTCTTTCCGCCGCCCTCGGCCAAGGTATGCGGCATGATCGACTCGGTGCGCGAACCGGAAGAGGCGGGTGCGGCGGTGGAAATCGAAACGGCGCCGGAGCATTGACGGTTGACTTATGTGACTGGTCAAGCAGACTAGTCATATGACGATTAGCGCGACAGAGTTCAAGGCCAAGTGCCTCTCGCTCATCGACGAGGTTCAGGAGCAAGGCAGCGAATTGATCATCTCGAAGCACGGCCGTCCGGTCGCGCGTTTGGTGCCGGTCGGCGCAGAGAAGCCATGGTTGGCCCTTCGTGGCAAAGGAAGATTCACCGGCGACCCCTTTGCGCCGGTCGTGGATGAAAAGGACATCGAGGCGTTGCGGTGAGTCGTCCGTTGCTCGACACCCATGTGTGGGTCTGGTGGATTTGTGGGGATGAGCGTCTCTCTGCGCGCGAAAGGGAAGCACTTGATAATCTGCCGCCGTCGGAGCGCCCGGTGCTGGCCGAGATCAGCTTGTGGGAAGTAGCGATGTTGGTTGAACGTGATCGCCTCCAATTGGATATGGACTTGGAGCGGTGGCTGGCCGTGGCGTCCGCGCCTGCCACCGTCGAGTTGGCACGGGTCACGCCGGCGGTAGCTGCCGAAGTGGCGCGGTTGCCCGAGCGATTTCATCGTGATCCTGCCGATCGCTTGATCGTAGCCGTGGCTCGGGTCTGGAAACTGCATGTTTTGACTCGGGACCGGAAGATCACCAGTGCGCGTCTGGTGTCGATCTGGCGGACATCAGGATGAGATGGTCGGGCTGGGGGGATGTGCATGCGCCTCGGCGCATCTTCGACCCACGAACTGTCGCCGGGGCGACCGCTCTATTCGGACAGCTGATCTAAGCCTTCGCGTCCTTTGCCAGTTTTGTCAAAGCGCTCGCGCCGGACTGCTGCGGCGCGGGTTGGGAATTCCTCGCCATGGATCAGTCTCCACGGTGCGCCGTGTCTCGTGGCAAGCGACTGGCCGTTGTTTTGCTCACCCGAACGCTTCTCGGTATTCTGCGGAGATCCGACTTAGCTGCGGCCAGTTTTGTCGCTGCGCAGCACGTAGACGTGAAAGAGGCGAAAAAGAGTGGTCGGGCTGGTGGGATTCGAACCCACGGCCTCTGCGTCCCGAACGCAGCGCTCTACCAAGCTGAGCCACAGCCCGTAACAAAGCGTTTATTGCATGGTGCGGGGAGGGACGCAAGGAAAGTCGAACACCGTGCCATCTTTGATCCTACGGTCGGTCGCCGCGGCACACGTAGTGAGACTTTTGGCCAGTAGCCCGCCGCAGCGAGCAATGTTCTTGCGGCTTTGCCGTGGCCGAGACAATGCCACTGATAGGATCCCGGGGTCCGCAGGGCCATTGTCTTCCTGTGGTTCCGAGATAAATTGCCATTGGTCGGATCATGATGACTTTCCTCCCCAGCTCCGGCCGGCGGATCCCGGTTCTTTTCGCCGCGGCTTTGTTCTTGGTTGCCGGGTCGCTCTCCCGCGGGGCAGGGCCGGATATTTTCACTGCTCCCTTCCAAGAGGGTGAGCCGGTCTGGGTTTCCTTTGTCAACGATTTGGTCGGATGGCGGCCCTATGCCGAGGCGGGCTTCCTCGGTTCGAGCACGGTGGTGGGCAATGTCGAGGCTGGTCTGCTTTGGACTGGCCACGAGGTATTCGTGCGCGATCCAGCCGTGACCAACGGGTTTATCGCTTACGCCAACCCGCATGCCCTCAATGAGTCGGATTTTCACGCGACCATGGTTGGCCATGTGCTGGCCGGAAGCGGTTTCGACGGGACGAACTATATGCTGGCGGGTATCGGCATGGTGCCTCAGGCCACGCTGGTCTCCGCGGCACTCGCCACCGCGTTCTCGACCAACAATGCGGGGGCCTTCAACACCAGCTACCTGTCGGTCGTCGCGCCTTACCGCGCGCTGATGACCGGTGACGGAGTGCCGCAGGCGGACGTGATCAACAGCAGTTGGGGTGGCCCCGATCCCGCGGCGGCCGGCCCGGAGGCGTTGGCTCTCGACGGGCTGGCGGCGCAAAATCCTTCCGCCATGCTTGTCTCCTCGGCCGGCAACGGTGGCGATGAGGTCATCGGCTGGCCCGGCTCGGGCTACAACGGGGTCACGGTCGGTGCACTCGGCGGCAACAATTTCCTCGTGCCGGCGGATTCCACTTCACGAGGGCTGGCGGAATTCTCGAATCCGGTCACGGGAGTCACGACAACCAATGCCCGGGCGGCGGTCCACTTGGCCGCCCCGGGTGTGTATTTTTTCCTCGCGGCCTACCTCGGCAACGAGGGCGGGTTGTACGCGGCCCTGCCGGGCTTGACCGAGGAACCGTCGCCGACCGATTTGTATTTCATCGACATGTCCGGCACGAGTTTCGCCGCGCCCATGGTGGCCGGCGGTGCTGCCGTGCTCAAGGATGCGGCCAACCGCGATCCTTTGCTCAATCTGCAGGGCTTAAGCAATGCCCCGGATACGCGGGTGGTGAAGTCGGTGCTCATGGCCGGAGCCCAGTCGACCTTCGGCTGGGATAACGGCCAGGAGTCCGGTCCCGACGGTGCGGTGCGGACCACGCAGGCGCTCGATGCCGCGACGGGTGCGGGGGCGCTGGAATTGGAGCGCGCCGGCTCGGCTTATTTGCAGGGCACGCGGGATGTTGCCGGTGGGGCGGGGGGCAGTGTTCTCGAGCGGGGCTGGGATTTCGGGACCGTCGCCGTGGGTGGCCGCAACGATTACCTCTTCGGCGGCGCTTTCGGTCAGCCGGTGGAATTGACCGTTTCGCTCAACTGGTTTGCCGGACGCACCTTCGATCTGGCGACCGATTCGGGAAGCGACCTCAGCTTTGCCGACATGAATCTTGAAGTTTGGGAGGTGGCCGACGGCAGCTTCGCCTCGCTCGTCGGCGCGTCTTCCACCGTTTTCGGGAACTCCGAATATTTGCGGCTCGGGTTGTCCGGTGACCGGACGTATGGGCTGCGCGTGCGCTTCGATGGTCTGGTCTTCGACCAGACGGCGGGTGTGACGTCCGAATCGTACGGTCTTGCTTGGTTCGCCGGTGGCTATAACACGCTTTTCTGGAACGGTGGCGCTGCCTCCGGCACGTGGAGCGGGTTAAACGGAAGTTGGAACACGGCCGCCCCCGGGACGAACGGAATAAGCGAAGCGGTGACTACCGGACTGGACCGCCTGATCATCGCGCCGGGCGAAGGAAGCAACCTCACCCTGACGGTCGATGGTCCGCAACTTGCACGGGGACTCGAAGTGCGCGATGGGGTTGTCACCTTGACCGGCATCAACGGAGCCGCGATCAGTCTGTCGGGCGAAGGGCTGACCCTCGGCGCGGGGGCCGGGGGAGAGATGGTGCTGGAAACCCCGGTATCTTTGCTGCTCGCGGGCGACCAAGCGTGGTCCAATGCATCATCCTTCGATCTGCGCGTCGGCGGCACCATCACCGGTCGCGGTGACCTGCACTTGCGATCGCAGTCCGGAGGCTCCGTGGTTTTGTCCGGCCCGGTGGGCCACCGCGGTGCGATGGTCAACGACGGCAGCGGGACCGGCACCAACCGGATCAGCGGAATTATCGGGCCCGAGGTGACCGGTGTCACGCAAGCCGCCGCGTCCGGAACGCTCGTGCTCGGCCCCGGGCGACACAACTACGCGGGTGAGACGACGGTGACGGCGGGTACGCTGCTGGTCGAGGGCGACATTTCCTCCAGCGTACTCACCACGGTGGGGAGCGGCGGGTTGCTGGCCGGGAGTGGACGGGTGGGGCCCGCGGTGATCCTCGGTGGTGGCACGGGCAGCCCGGGGAGTTCCCCCGGTACGATGTTTGTCGACGGCAACCTGACCTGGTTCGGCGGCGGGAATTTCAATTGGCAGATCCACGACGCTGCCGGGTTGGCCGGCGGGGCGACCGGGTGGGATCTTTACAATGTGGCTGGTGTGCTGGATCTCGGCGCGCTCACCGCGGAAAGCCGGTTCCGGATCAATCTCTGGTCGCTGGCCACCGTCGGTCCCGATACGGATGGCGATGCGGTCAATTTCGATCGTGCCCGCGATCATGCCTGGACCATCGTGGTTGCCGGTCTCGGGGTGTCCGGATTTGACCACGCCGAATTTGATCTTAATACCGTGGCGACCAATGGGACGGGTGGCTTGGCCAACGACCTTGAGGGTGGGACCTTCGACCTGCGCGTCGAGGGCAATGAGTTGCAGTTGACCTACACCACCGCGGTCCCGGAGCCCGGGGTAAGGGCCCTCGGGGGCCTGGTTCTTTTCCTGCTGGTCGTCCGCTGGGCGGTCCGGGCGCGCCAGGCGCCTTGATTTACGAGGCCTCGCTGACGGTCTGCTCGAGGTGGTGGATTTCCCCGCCATCGACGCCGAGAGTGCGCACCGTGCGGCGTTGCGGTTCGAGAACCACCTCGTGCAGGTGGTGAGCTTTTGCTGTTTTGGCCAAGTGCGGTTCGCGGGCCGGGTCCCGCGGGTCCCGCAGTTCGATGCCCATGGCACCTCCGCCGAGATAGACGGTACCATTAGCGGATTTTTTCCCGCCGCGCATGGGGTGGGTGACCTTGAACGCGTGCTCGTGGTGCTCGAAGGTCAACCGCACTCCGGCTTGCTCGAAAAGAGGGCTCCAAGTCTCGCGGATTCGTTTGCTCAGTTCGTCATTCATGTCGCGCACCCCGGGATAGGCGGGGACATGATAGATTGGCAGCAGGTGCGCGACGGATTTCCGGGCGGCGAGCGTTTCGCGCAGCCAGGCGAGTTGCGGTCCGTCGACCGCGTTGAGGTGATTGGTGTCCAGCACGACAAGGCTGAGGTAATTCCCGACGTCCAGCACCCCGTAGCCGCGGTGGCCGGGAAATGGCCATGAGGCGGTGAAAAACGGGGCGAGGGCGCGTCGCGTCGCGGTATCCTGTGGCAAGTTGTCCTTGTCGAGGACCCACTGACGGTCGCGGTTCACGTCATGGTTGCCGACGCAAACAACAACCGGAATGCAGCGGCCTTCGGACGTGACCAAATTGCGACCGACCGCACGGAAAAAGCGCTCCACGCGTCCGGCGTATTCGGAGAGCCCGTCGTCGAAAGTGAGGTCGCCCCCGATGACCACGAAGGCGGGATCCCGCGAGGCGGCGAGACGCAGCATTTGCTCCATGGCTGGACCGTCCTGCGGATCACCGCCCTCGACAAAGGTGAGGGGCCGGTCGAGCGTCGCGGGCAGGGTGCGGAAGCGGCGGATCTCATCATCGTCGCCGCAGCGGAATTCGTAGATGGTGTCCGGATGCAATCCGGTTAATTCGGCATGAGCGGCGATGCGCTCCGTGCCGAGCAGTGGTCGCGGCGCGGACGCCGCGGCCCTGCTCCATTGGTCCGCGCCCGCCGGTCGCCACTCCACGGCCCCGGAACCCGGTGCAGTCTCCTGCCAACAAACCGTCATCGTCGTCGTTGGATCGCGCTGCCAAGTCAGGTAGACGTCAAGCGAAGCGATCGCTCCCGCGCAGGCAACCGGACCGGCGAGAAGGGACCAGATGAGAGCGAATGGACCGAGCATGCGCGGAGCATGGGCAGGCGCCGTTGGGCAACGCGAGGATCTTTCGTGGGCTGTCCTATTTGACAGTCTCTAAGTTCTGTCCATATTAACTTTGACTGCTGGCGTCGGAGTGTGTTCCGCCGGATGATCCTAGGACCATGCGACTGTATTTTCCCGCCGCCGCCATCTTGCTGACATCCTTATTGTCGGCCGCGCCGGTCATCAACGAGGTCCAGTCGACGAATACGTCTCTCCCGGACCAATACGGGCAATTCATGGATTGGGTGGAAATCTACAACCCCACCAATGGCGCGATCGACCTGAGTGGCTACCGTCTCTCCGACAGCCTCAACGACCGCTCGAAGTTTGTTTTTCCCGCGGTGAGCATCGGTCCGGGCGGATATCTGCTGGTCTGGTGCGGTCAGTCCGCCGAGTTTCCGGTACCGGGGCCGTATCCGGCCGGCCAGTTGCGATCGGCCAGCTTTGCGATTAGTTCCGGGGGTGAGTCGATCGTGTTGACGGCACCCGACGGCGCGACGGTGGTTGATGAGTTTCCCGCCCTGCCCATCGGGACGTCGGGTGGCATTGGCCGTTCGTTGGGCCGGGGAACCGCCGAGTTTTCCGGTACACTCTTTTTTTACGCGGCGCCCACTCCGGGCGCGGCCAACACCACGGCGGGGTTGGCGACCGAGGCCTTGCCGGTGCCTTCGGTTTCCCAATCCGGTGGCGTTTTCCAATCCGCGGTCACGGTGCAGTTGTCCATCCCGGCCGGACTGACGGGCGCCACGGTGCGTTACACGCTCGACGGATCGGATCCGACAGAGTTTTCGCCGGCCTATGACGGACCGATCACGCTGACTGCCGCGGGGAATGTGAACACTCAGTATTCGTGGATTCCGACCAATGACCAGCAGGTCGGGTCGCCCTTCTACGAGGGGTGGCAGCCACCCCAGGGCGGGGTCGCTCGCCTCAATGTCCTCCGGACGAGGATCTTCAAAGCGGGCGTCGCGCCCGGACGGATTGTCACGCAGTCTTACCTCGTGCATCCGGACGGTGCCGGTCGCTACCCGTATCCTGTCGTGTCCATCGCCACCGATCCGGGCAATCTTTTCGATCGGGCCCGGGGCATTTACGTGCCCCCGAATTTCAGCAACGACGGTAGTGAGTGGGAACGTCCCGGCCATGTCGAGTTTTTCGAGACGGACGGTTCATTGGCCTTCGCCGGGGATATCGGCATCCGTGTGCATGGCAATACCACGGTCAACCGTCCGCGCAAATCTCTGCGCATTTACGCACGCAATGCGGACGGTCCCTCCACCTTCAACCACCGCATTTTCCCCCAGAAGGACACGGCGTTTTTCGACACTTTCCTGCTCCGGGCGGGCGGGAACGACTGGGGACAGGCGATTTTCCGCGATGCCTTGGTCAGCGAGATCGCGGCGCCATCCGGTCTCGACCACATGTCGGCGCGTCCGGCGGTGGTCTTTATCGACGGGGAGTATTGGGGCCTGCACAATCTGCGGGACCGGATTGACGAGGGGTACTATTTCCACCGCTACGGTCTCGGCGAGACGGAGTTCACGCAGCTGGAGATTCCGGCGGGCAACGGCAGCTGGCCAGTTTACGACCGCGGGAACGATGCGGCGGGCCTGTTGCAGGATTTCGAGGATATCCTGGGCGATGCGGCGGGCAACGAGTTTGGCGGTGCAGCCGGTTATGACACGCTGGCCGACCGGATCGACATTGCCAATTTCATCGACTACCAGGCACACGAGATCTGGTCCGGCAATACGGACTGGCCGGGGAACAACGTCCGGCTCTGGCGCTCGGTGACCCCCGACCGAGCGCCCGGCGCGTCCCCCCGGCATGACGGGCGCTGGCGCTGGATCTTGTTCGATACCGACTTCGCCTTCGGGTTGGATTTCTTTTACGTACCCGGGTACGAGCAGGGTCCGGAGCACAACACGCTGGCTTACGCCTCGCAGCCGGGTGGTGGGAACTTTATCGGCAACAGCGAGAAGGGCACCTTGCTCTTGGGCAAGGCCTTGGAGAACCCCCGTTTCCGGAACGAATTCATCAATCGTTTCGCAGACCTGCTCAACACCACGCTGTCGGCGGATCAGGCTGCATCCAAACTGGAGGAATTCCGCGCCCTTTACGCGCCGGGGATGGCCGAGCATGTCGCCCGTTGGAACCAGCCAGGCAACTGGAACAATGAGTTGGCCCGCATCGGCAATTACCTTGCGCAGCGCCCTGCCGCCTTGCGGGGGCATTTGGCAGAACGTTTCGGGCTGGCTGGAGCAGCAGAGCTCACTGTTGGTGTTGCGGAGGCCGGGCAGGGATCGGTGAAGGTCAACTCTCTCGCGCTCGAACCTTCAAGGCCGGGCGTTTCGCGGGACCCGTATCCGTGGACCGGTACGTATTTCCAAGGGGTGCCCGTCACACTCACCGCCGTGCCGGCGCCGGGCTACCGGTTGGCGCACTGGATGAGGGAAGTGGGCGAAACCAGTGGCACTGTCATTGCCTCGGACAGCGCCGCTGCCTCCACATCATGGTCTTCCGGGAGCAATGGTGGCACTGGCTTCGGGGCTTGGTCGCTCCAGGCTAGCACGACGAACCGGGGCAATGCGGGTTGGTTTCTCAACAACAGCCGGGGTGGCTGGGGCTTCTACGCCAACAACGAACATTGGGCTGCGGCCACGCGTCCGCTGGCAGCACCGCTGGCCGTGGGGCAGACCTTCACGGTGCGGCTCCGGCACGGCACCGTTGCCTCGCCCGGCGATGTCGGCATCGCATTAGTCGACAATAATGGCGTCAACTTTTTCCGCGTGCGACGGACTTGGTCGTCTGACCGCTACGAGGTAAACGGGCAGATCAGCGATGTCCCGGTGACAACCGGCTCACTGGATGTGGAGTTCACCATGACGTCAGCGACCACTTACGCGGCGCGGCTTACCCCCGTCGGGGGCTCCTCTTATGAATTATCGGGAGCATTGCCGGCGGACGGCACGAACGTGATCAACCGCTTCCAGGCCTTCAATTACTCGGCCGGTAACGGCGGAGGGGCCAACTTTTTCATTACTAGCCTGCAAATTGCCGAGCCCGGCGCAGAAGGCGGCGCAGGCTACGAGGTTTACAGCACCAGCACCACCATCACTCCCACGCTCTCTGCCGACACTGGGTTTGTGGCCGCTTTCGAGCCCGAACCGGCCGTGGCACTGGCCATCGAGCTTCCGGTCTGGACGGCTGGTGCCGGCAATGCGCCTTTGACGGTGCGGGCGGTGAATTCACTCGGCGACACGGACGGGAACTTTGACGGCATCGTGGTCCTGACCGTGACCGGTTCGGGCGGCGTGGTCGGTATTTACAGTGCGGCGGCGGTTGGAGGACTCGCGACCTTTCCCGCACTTGATCTTCCGGCGGGCAGCTATCAGGTGTCCGCCACTTCCGGAGACCTTGCCACGGACGGTTCAGCGGAGTTGACGGTGCGAGCGGCGGTCACGTTCCTGCCGGCCGGCAGCGGGGTGTGGCATTTGGCCGCAAACTGGGATGCTAACGCTGTTCCGAACAGTGCGTCGGCTTCGGTCATCATCCCGCCCAGCACCGCAGCCAATCGCGATGTGACCAACAACGCGCCAACCACGGTGGCCTCCGTGACTTTCGAGTTGGGCAGTTCCGCGTTCCGCAGCCGGATCAACGGCACGGCCGGGCAACCATTTACCCTCGCGTCGACCAGCGGCATTTCCACCGTCACCGTCACCGGCACGGGCGCGGGTCACGCCAACATCGAAGTGCGGGGTGGGCTGGTCATTTCCAATCAAGTCGTCCTCGACGTGCAGAACACCGGATCGACCAATGCCGAATACGGCGCGCTACGTTTGCAGGGATTGGTGTCCGGCCCGGGCTCGATGGTCAAACGCGGTCCCGGCATGGCGGGGATTACCGGGGCAGGCAAGACATTCTCGGGGAACATCACCATCGAGCAGGGCGTATTGACTTTCTCCGAGCCGGCGATCACAGCCAACAACGTGACCAACTACTCGGTGCAGTCCGGCGGGCAGTTGCGGCTCAGCTCGGCCGGCAATCCGCGCAATTACCTTTTCAAAGGGCCTCTCCACCTCGCCGGCAGCGGTCGCTCCGGCGTTCCGGAAAACGAGAGCCTCGGGGTGCTCGGCGCCTTGCGACTTGAGACCGGCAGAACCGGCACGGTGGCCGTGCTGACCAACCGGATCCACCTCAACGACTCGGCCGATGTGCATGTGCCGGCGGGCAACGCGATGCAACTCGGGGGTCCGCTGACCACGTCGACCAATACCAATGTGCTGGCCAAGTCCGGTGGCGGCACCTTGGTGCTTTCCGGCCACGCGTCAGCTTTCACCGGTGGTCTTGCCGTTAGCCGCGGCGTGCTGCGGTTCGATGCGGCCATGCTGACCAACACCGTGCGTGCTCTGGTTTTGACCAACGAGACGGTGCTGACCGGCACGGGGCGCTGGGGCGGAAGCCTGGTAGCACGCGACGGTTCCGCTTTGGCCTTCTTCCCCGGATTGTCGCCGGGCGATGTGGCGCCCTTGCGAGCGGGGAGTTTCGCGGCAATCGGCACCGTGACGATTGCGGTCACGCCGGGCGAGGGGGCAGTGGCGGGAGCGTATCCTTTGTTGGCTGTCGACGGTACGGCTGCTGGCTTGGATAGTCTTTCGCTGGCCTTGGCCTCGACCAATTTTCCGGCCGGCAGCCTGAGCTTCAGCAATGGCACGCTCTACGCCGTACTGTCGGCCACCGTCAACCCGGCCACCGCATGGCTCGCGCAATACGGACTTCCCACCGATGGCAGCGGGAATGGAGCCGCTGATGCCGATCCGGACGCCGACGGGTTGGTTAACCTGTTCGAGCGCGCCCTGTTTTTGAATCCTTTGGTGGCTGAACCGCGTGGTTGGACCGTGACGATAGGATCCGAAGTCGAGACCTTTGTGGTCACCTACCGGGTGGCGCGAGACCAGAACGATTTGACTGTCTCGGCTGAGTCATCGCCGGTTCTCGGGACGGATGCCGTCTGGACAGCGCTTGCTTCGGAAATCAGCGACGACACGCACCCTGATTACGTGATTTATCGTGCCGTCTTGCCGCAGGCCGGGACGTCCGGTTTTGTGCGGCTCAAGGTGATGGTGCGCGCGGGTCTGTGAGGACCGTGTCGGGTGCGGGCGCGAAGCCTTTCCAAGTTGCCTTTCAGCTCGAGGGAACCAGTTTGAGGTCGTCCAGATAAAGGAACCCGTCGGGAGCAGCGAGTTCGAAGGTGATTTCCAAGATGCCCTCGGAAGTCAGTTTTTCCTTGTTGAGGTCGCGCTCTTTGCCGAATTGGATTTTGAAATCTTTGGAGACGGCCGACCAGTTGCCCGAGGGACGGAAAGCCGTGGATTGCACTTCACCGTCGGAAATCTTGTTGCGTTCGCGCCGCACCGCACCACGTTCGCCCCGGACAAGCCGGTCCTCGCCGAGTTTCTTGAACCCGCGCCAGCCGAGGGTGTAGGTGGCGTTGGCCACTTGGTTGCCCTTGGCCTGGAAGCTGAGGGTGTAAGTTTTGCCGATTTCCATTTGCACAGGTTGGCGCAGCGTGAAGAGGTTGGAGGGGGCGCCGATACCACGCTGCTCGGCCGAATCGCGGAAGAGGGCATTGCTGCCCTCGCGCTCGCCGCGGCGGTCAAAGGTGCGCGCGGCGGGAATGAGCAAAGCGGGGCGGGGCAGCACGGTGTTCGGCGGGGTGGCGTAGCCGAATTTCAAGGCACGGGTGCCGTTGACGGGTTGCGCGGCGGCGTCTTCGGCCGCCGACACGCTGGTGGCATAAGCGAGGAAATTGCCGCGCGAGATGCCGATGTCGAGATCCCATTGGGAGGGAGCTTGCCAGGCAGGCGGGACGGGTTTGTCGCCTGAGAGGTCGGATGGAGGATCGAACTTCGGAGCTTCTTTGCTGCCCTTGTTCGGCGCCCAAGCGAGGCGTCCGTTGCTCTTGCCGACCACGAGGTCAAAGAGGCCGTCCCCGTTGAGGTCGCCCGTGCCGATCGTGTGGATACCGGAGCCGAGAACAAGGGCCTGGTTTTCCTCGGGAGTTAGTCCGCCGTTTTTGGAGAGGAAGCCGGAAGGTTGGATGGCATCGCCCCATTTCCAACCGCCGGGGCGGAGGTAGGCCGTGAGGCGTCCGCGACGATCGGCGACCAGGAGGTCGGGCTGTGTGTCCCCGTTGAGATCAGCCAAGGCGGGCGTGAGTTGTTCCCGCCCTTCCCCAAGGGCAAGGGGCATCTGCTTTTCCTCGCTGAAAAGGGGTGCCGCCGCGGAGCCTTGGTTGAGAAGGAGGTGGATGTTGTTGGCCGAGTAGGAGCCTTCGCCGACCAGGAGGTCGGGTTGCCCGTCACCATCCCAGTCGTGCAGGAGCGGAGCGAAGACGTTGCCCCAGCGGCGGGTGGAGTCTTTCCTGGTCGGAACCATCGCTTTGGCCAGCGGTTGTGGCTGCGGGAACCGCGCCGTCTGGGCTGTCCCGCTGTTGCGGACGATGAAAAGGTCGCCGAAATAATTACCGGCCACGAGGTCCAGTTTGCCCGTCCCGGTGAGGTCGGCGAGGGACACCCTGACGCCAAGGCGCCTTTTGGCCCACTTCTGGTTCCAACCGCTGACTTCGTTGCCTCCGCTGAGCCCGGGAGGACGCCACGGGGGATCGCCTTCGCCCGAGGCGAGCCATGGGGTGGTGATTTCTCCGGAGGTGAATTTCGTCTGCTCTTTGCTCCCGCGGTTGAAATAGACGCGCAGGTAACCCAGAGGATCGGAGGAAAGGAGATCGGGTAATCCGTCGCCGTTGAGGTCACCGATGGCCACGGCCACCGGCATGGGGGTTTCGGCCACATTCCCGCTCTCATTCAGCACGGGAAGAAAACCGCGGAAACCGGCGAGGAAACCGTCCTTGTCGACTCCGGACCACAGGTTCGGGGTCTGCAGGGTTCGTTCGAAACTCCCGTTGCGGATCGCATCCTTCGGCCCCGACGGAGTCGGGGAGGGACTTTGCGCGGCAAGGGTCAAGGGCAGGATTACGCAGGTCAGGGCGAGGCTTTTCCGGAAGGTCCGCACGGGAGACATGCTAACAAAAAACAGGCGAGGAGGCGAGTAGTCTGTGCTTTTGGGACGCGGAGAATCGGCCGATTTTCCTCCGCGCGCTGATTGAGGTCTCGAGCCGGAGATCAACCCGCCCGCAAATCCCTGCCGTCATTCCGCCGCGGTCCGCGCCACCAGCGCCGCACCGATGGCTTGCGAGAGATCTCCGAGTCGTGCCGGCACGATTTCCAACCGTTCCCTTTGCGCCGGCCAAAGGTAGGGGTCAGCGGCTTCGCGCACGACGCGCAGGTAGCGTGCGCGGAAGTCCGCGGTGGTCGCCTGCGGATCCATCAGCCCGCCGCCGATCACGACAATCATGGCGTCGAGCGTCATGGTCAGTGAGGCCACGTGCAAGCCCATGACGCGCGCTTGGAAGTCGAAGATGGAGACGGCCAATGGGTCACCATGCTGCGCGCGGTCGCGGAGCGAGAGAACCTTCTCCTTGATCGGGGCGTCCGAGTTGGCCAGCTCGTGGTCGGGGAACGAGGGGAGGTGGTCTTCGAGCAAGTGCCGCAGTCCGGAGATCGTGGTGTAAGCTTCCACGCATCCCCAGTCACGACCGCACCCGCAGGGCAGTGGTTTCCTCGTCCAGCCCAAAAGATGCAGCGGTGCGGGCAGATGCCCCGACTCCAACCCGGCCAGGGTGTCGCCGTCCAACGGCCGGCCGTCCGCATCCACGTAGGCGCAGCCCAGGCCAGAACCGGGCATGAGCATGAGCACCGAGGCTTTGCGCCCGGCCCGCGCGAGTTTCGCCTCCGCCACTCCGCCGAAGTTCCCGTCGTTTCCCACGACCAAGGACAAATTACGTCCGGCCCGCGTGGCCAGCGCCCGCGCGAATTCCTCGTGCACATTCCAGCCGGCGAACTCGACCGGAAAATTGGCCGAGCGATCCATGATTCCGTAGCCGAGATAGGGGCCCGGAATGGAAAGTCCTACTCCGCCGACATCATCCCAACCCAGATCGTGGCCGGCCAAATAATCGTCCATGGCCCGGATCCAGCCGTTGATGACCCCATCGCGTCCCGTTGCCGATTCCGTCGGGCGCTGTACGACATTTTGGCCCAGAGGTTCCCCGTCACCGCGCACGGCGGCAATTTTTGTCGTGGTCGCGCCGCTGTCGGTGCCGATGTATATTTTGTTTTTCACCTAGGACATGGCAGTCAATCTTCCCGCTCCACTCGGCGTCAAGATGCTTCTGCCCGCCACCCGAGCCTGAGTTCGCTCTGGCCTTTTTCGCCACGAAGCAGCGCCTTGTGCCCGATGGTGACCGGTTAGTTGGCCAGCGTGATGCCGTGGCGTTCGAGGGTGGTGCCGGTCGCTTGGTGGTAGCGGGCCACAGCGATGTTGTAGTCGGCCATGGCGCGAATTTCGGAAATCGCCGCGGTGGCCAGGTCACGTTGGAATTGGAGGACTTCGAAAGTCGTGGCTGCACCAGCCCGGAGGCGCGTCTCACCCGCGGCGAGGGTTTCGGCCGCGAGGAGGCGGGCCTGCCGGGCGGCGTCGATCCGCTTCGACGCGGTCTCGACTTGGCCCGCGGCATTGTCGGCTTCGACCAGGATACTTTGCTCCAGTCGTTTGAGTTCGACAATTTGCCGGGCCGCTTCGAGTTTGGCCGCCTCAAGGTCGCCCTGCCCGGTATTGTTCGGAATGGGCACGCTGAAGAGGCCGCCGACCGACCAAGCCAGGGCGCCATTTTCAATATTCTGATTGATGCTTTCGGAAAGGTCGTTGTCGATCCCGTTGCGCCCGAGGCTGGCCACCAAGTCAAGTTGGGGCAGCGCGGCGTTGCGGGTAAAGACGACGTTGATCTCACGCTTTTGTAACTCGAGCAGGGCGGCTTGGAAGTCGGGGCGTTTCTCGATGGCGGCAGCCAGATCCGCTTTGCGGTCCTGCGCGATGCCCGGCGCTTTGGGCGGCGGGGCGATGTCCAGACGGATGGCCAGCACGTCCTCGACGCGATTAGTCACCAGCTGCTTGAGGAAATTTTCGTCGTCGGCCTGTTGCCGCTCGGCGACCAGGACGCGTTCCTCGCGGGCGGCGACGTCGGTTTCGGCCTGGAGGACATCGAGCGGTGACATGACACCGATCTCCGCGCGGCGCTGGTTGTCGGCGGCGAGTTGGGCGGCCAGGGTGCGGGATCGGCGTTCGACCTCGGCGTTGCCCCCCGAGAACCAGAGCTCGTTGTAGACCTCGGCCACCCGGGTCACGGTTTCGATCACTTGGCGGGCGTAAGCCCACCGCGAGATGCCCAGATCGGCACGGGCCAGGCGCACTGAGGCGAGGTTGACATCAGTGCCGAAGCCGCGGAGGAGCGGTTGCGTGACGGTGAGGCCGCTGAAGGTCGCGTAGCGGTCCTCGTAGTCGTTGCGGGACGTCTGGTTGTTTTCCACCGTGACGCCGAACTCATAAGTCAGGCCCCAGGGGGTGAGGCCACCGATATTGGCGTCGGTGAAGTCGCGAATGTTGCGGGTGAAGAGTCCGGGTTGGATGAGACCGTCTGCCGGCTGGGGCCCGGAGGTGATATTGAGCCCGGTGAGGTCTTGTTCGTTCTCGTTGCGGGTGTAGGCCAGGGTGAGGACCGGATCGAATTTGCCTTCCGAACTGCGCAGTTTGGCGCGACTGACCAACGGATCATAAGACGCGCCGGCGATGGCGAAATTTTTCTGCAGGGCGAGTTGCACGGATTCCGGGTAAGTCACCGTGGCATAGTATTCGTCCTCCGCACTGGCAGCGGCGGGGATGCTGCCGAGCAGAAGCAAAATGAGCAGACGGAACGGCATGAGGATTTTATTCGTAGCGGAGCGCGGCAATCGGATCGAGACGCGAGGCCCGCCAGGCGGGATACAACCCGCTGAGCACCCCGACGGCGGTGGCAAAGCCGACGCTAATCAGAATGGCGGAGGGTTCGATGACTGGCGGGCTTTCCAGCGGGGCGACGCGCCCGAGCAAATCGAGCAGAACCACTCCGGCGCCCAGCCCGAGGAACCCGCCGATCATCCCGATGACCGTGCTCTCGGCCAAAATTTGAAGGAAAACATCGCGGCGGCGGGCGCCGACGGCCAGACGCACGCCGAGTTCGCGCACCCGCTGGGCGATGCTGGCCAGCATGATGTTGGCGATGCCGATGCCGCCGACGAGCAGGCTGATGCCGGCAATGAGGCCTCCGGACAACTGGGTCGAGCGCAGGCTGGTTTCCATGCGTTCGAACCAATCTTCCCGCGTGTCGAAATCGTAGTCGTCGATCCCGCGCCGGGTGCCGCGCAGGAGGTTCTGCACCGCGGTGAGTGTTTCGTCGAAACGTTGCAGATCGCGCACCCGAAAGTTGAGGTTGTCGAGCTTGGCCATGACCAGCGGCGGGGTCTCGGGCTGCCCGGACCGGAATTCGTGGTAAAGGGTGGAAAGCGGGACGATGACCGATTCATTTTTCCAACTGAACATATTGCGGCGCCCGGAGCCTCCCCTCCGTCCCCCCATGGCAAACCGGGCCGGTGCTGGCCCGCCCTTGGCCGCGGCCTCGCGCCGTCGCCGGTCTTCTTCGCGTTGATAAAGGGCGAGCACTCCGACCACGGAAAAAGGGCGGTCGTTGATCGTGATAGTACGTCCGAGAAAATCGGCATCCGTGCCGTACTCGTCGGGCCAAAGCTGGGCGACTTTCGCGTCACCCAGGACGACAACCCGGGCTCCGCGCTCCAGGTCGAGGTCGGTGAGGAAGCGTCCGGCCGCGACTTCGTGCTGCGAGACGGCGAGGTTATCCGGCCAGGTGCCTACAACCCGAGCACTCACGGTCTGTCCGTCCGGGGCGGAGAGGGTGGCCGGGGTCTGCATTTCCGGCGCGACATGCGAGACGAGGTGCGGGAGGCCGCGCAGGGCTTCGGCATCGGCGAGGGTGCGGCCGGGCGAGAGCGCGGCGAGGTCGGCGAATTCGAGCGAGACTTGTTTGTCATTCACGCCGACGCGTTCAAGTCCGCCCAGTTGCTGCATGGTGTTGCGCCAACCGGTGGCGATGCCGGCGGTCAGGGCGAACATGGCGAGCAGACTGGCCACGCCGAGAATGACCCCGAGCATGGTAAGAAAACTGCGGAACTTGTGTTCGCGGATTTCCCGCAAGCCGATGAGAAGTCCGGAAAGCCAGTTCATGTTGCGGTATCTTTGACAATACGCCCGTCGCGCATTTCCACGACGCGGGCGGCGCGGGCGGCGACGGCCGGGTCGTGGGTGACCAACACAATGGTGCGGCCGGAGCGATGAAGTTCGGCCAGGAGCCGGAGCACGTCCGCCCCGTTGGTCGTATCGAGATTGCCGGTCGGTTCGTCGGCGAGAATGAGGGCGGGATCGTTGACCAAAGCGCGGGCCACGGCAACGCGCTGGCACTGGCCGCCGCTCAATTGGGAGGGACGATGGGTCAGGCGGTCGGTCAGGTTGACCTTGGCCGCGGCGTCGAGCGCGCGCTGGCGGCGTTCACGGCGGGGGATACCGGCGTAGACGAGGGGAAGCTCGATGTTGCCCTGCACGTCAAGGCGCGGCAGGAGGTTGAAGGCTTGGAAGACGAAGCCGATGCTGCGGTTGCGCAAGCGGGCCAGGCGGTCGGATCCGGCGGTGCTGATGTCCTCACCGGCCACGCTGACGCGGCCGGAGGTCGGGGTGTCGAGGCAGCCGACGAGGTGCATAAGGGTCGATTTTCCGCTGCCGCTCGTGCCGGTGATGGCGACAAATTCACCGGGATCGATGCGCAGGCTCACGCCATCGAGCGCGGCGACCGGGTCGGGCCCGGTACCGTAAATTTTGTGCACGTCACGGAGGTCGACGGCGGCGGACGACTCAGGAGTTTTCTTCATCGGGGCGATTGAGCAGCACAGTTTCGCCTTCCTCCAGTCCGGACCGGATCTCGGCGTGGAAGAGGTCGGTTGCCCCGACCTCCACGGGGCGCGCTTGCGGCGCGCCGTCGGAGCCGGGGACGTAGACCACTTTGCCATTGCGACTTTCGAAGACCGCCGTAAGCGGGACGGACACCGCATTGCTTGCCGTGGCCAGCGGCAGGCGGATGGCCACGGTCATGCCCGGCCGGAAAGCCGAGGTGTCGCCGGCAAGGACGGCCTGCACGGTGAAGCCTTTGACGTTATTTTTTGCGGTGGCCAAGGGGGCGATGAAATTGATTTCGGCCTTGGCGCGGATGGAATCATCCGCCCCGCCGAGGACTTCGACCGTGTCACCAAGTTTGACCTTGCCGATGTCGAGCTGGTTGACGTGTGCATCGACGATGAGGCTGGAGAGATCGGCCAGGGTGGCCAGGGTGGTGCCGGCATTGACACTGACTGCGGGCACCACGATTTGACCGGCAATGACCGGCACGGAGAGAATGGTGCCGTCGGCCGGTGCGGGGACGCGGGTCTTGGTGATGCGGTCGTCGACCGTTTCGAGGCGGCGCTGGGCGCGCTCCTGCGCGTTTTCGGCGAGGCGATGGTCGGCATCGAGGTTTTCGTAGATTTCTTTGCTGATCAGCTTGGCGGCGAAGAGTTGGCGGGCCCGGTCGAGGTTGCCGGCCAGTTTTTCCACCGTGACGACCGCGCCGTTGATTTCCACTTGGGCCGAGGCGCGCTCGATCTGGAGGTCGCTGTCGTCGATGACGAATAGGAGTTCCCCTTTTTTGACCTCCCGGCCGGTTTGGGTCAGGACATCGCGCAATTTGCCCCCGACCTCCGGTTTGATTTCCACCTGGAAGGCAGGGGAAACATCGCCGCTGAGGCGGATCTCCTCCCGGATATCGCGCCGCTCGGCCTGTGCCGTGGGGACGTCCGGCGGCGGGGTTGTGCCTTGCTCACCGCAACCGGACAGCGCGAGCAGGCAGGCAGGAGCGAGGCAGCGCAGGATCATCGTTGGGGCGAACAGCATCATAAGGAAGAACGACCCTGAAGTATCGCCTCAAGATCCCAGCTGTGACAACTATGTCCGGTCGGGCTGCTGCTGGTTACTCATTTTCTTTCCGGTCTGCGAACAAGGCGGGCCGGCCGTTGAAGCGAGACCCAGGCTTGCGAATGCGCCAGTGCCTGAAGGGGGCGAGATAAAACGCGACGGTTTTGCGGTTTCGGGGTTAGATCATGTGTGTCTAATCTGCCCCGGACGCCATGGGATCAAGCTGCCGCCGCGCATTTGCTGCGGCGGGCGGCTTTCGGGGGCCGGCCGGAGGAGGCGGAGGGGTTGGCCCCCGCCGGGCTGGAAGGCGCGGTGGACCGGTTGCTGGCTGAGGAAGGACGCGGCCTGCCGTCGCCGCCAGTGACCGATCCGGCGGAGGAACGGCGGCGGCGCGAGTTACGACGCGCCTTGCGGAGCGAGGAGCCGGCGGCGCGCCGGGAATTCGGAGCCTACAACCAGGCAATGCGAGAAACCTTCGATGCCCTGAGAACTTGGTGGCTTGAGTGCATGCGAGCGGGTGGTGCGGGGGCGCGCGAAAAATTGACCCTTTTCTGGCACGGGCATTTTGCCACCAGTCAGACCAAAGTGCGGTGCAATCACCTGATGCTCGGGCAAAACGAGACGTTCCGCCGGCTGGGTACCGGTCCGTTCGGCGCACTTTGCACCGCGATGGTGCGGGATCCGGCCATGCTGGTCTGGCTCGACGGCAGACAGAGCCACGGCAAGGCGCCAAACGAGAATTTCGCCCGCGAGATGCTTGAGTTGTTCACCTTGGGTGAGGGTCATTACTCGGAGGAGGACATCCGCGAAGCCGCACGGTGTTTTACCGGATGGACGGTCAATCCGGCCAATGGCCGAAGCGTTTTCGCGCCCCGGCGCCATGACCAAGGACGGAAAAAGCTTTTCGGCCAAGCGGGAAAATTCGGGGCGGAGGACGCGACCGAGGTGATTTGCGCGCAACCGCGCTGCGCGGAATTTCTCGCCGCCAAATTGTGGGAATTTTACGCTTATCCGCGGCCGGAACCCGCGCTGGTCAAGTCGCTCGCCGCGCACTACCGGAAAACCGGTCTGCACACCGGCGAGTTGCTGCGCATGATTTTCACCCACCCGGAATTCTACTCGCCGCGGGCCCGCGCCACGCAGATCAAGAGTCCCGTGCAATGGATGGTGCAAGCCGCGCGCGAAACTGGACGGCAACTTCTGCCGCCCGGCGTGGCCCTGCCGCTGGCCGCGGAGCTGGGTCAGAATCTTTTCATGCCACCCAGCGTCAAAGGCTGGGACGGCGGCGCGGCGTGGGTCAATAGCGCCACGATGATCCGGCGGAGCAACACGGCACTTTTGTTTTCCACCGCTGCACCACCGCTGCCGGTTGAGACGGAGCCGATGGATGCGGCGGCTTGGGCCGCGGTGGCGCCACGCGAAATGCGCTTCGATTTGGTCACCTTGGGCCGGCGACTGGAGGAGGTCTTCCTCGCCGTGCCGCCCGCCCCGGCCACCCGCCAGCGGTTGCAGGCGGTGCTGGCCCAAGGAGATCTCCCCTGTCGCGACGAAACGGTGCGCGAAGCTTCGATCGTCCTGCTCGGCTCTCCGGAATACAACCTCTGCTGACCTCATGACCGACCCGTTTTTCACCCGCCGCAAATTCCTCCGCACCGTCATCCTCGGCGGCGCCATCGCGCCGACCGTGCCGTCATTCGTCAACCGCACCTTTGCCGCCCTCGACGGCGTAGCCGCGTCGGCTTTCACCCCGGCAACGGGCAAGGACAATACCATCCTGGTCGTCATGCAACTCGCCGGCGGCAACGACGGACTCAACACCGTCATCCCCTACAGCGATGACGCGTATTTCAAAGCGCGTCCGGGACTGGCCATTCCCGCGGCCAAGGTCCACCGTTTGGATGACCGTTGCGGTCTGCACCCGTCGTTGGAGAATCTGGCCTCCTTGCTCGGGGAGGGGCAGGCCTCGATCGTGCAGGGCGTTGGCTACCCGAACCCCAACCGCTCGCATTTCCGGGCCACCGAAATTTGGCAAACGGCGAGTGATGCCGATAAAAACGCGGCGCACGGCTGGCTCGGGCGGTATTGCGATGCGGCCTGCTCCGGGGAGGATGCCGGGGCGGGCATCGCCATCGGAGACCAGTTGCCGCAGGCCTTGCGGTCGGAATCCGGCAAGTCGATCGCCATCGGGGCGCCGCAGGACTACCAATTTCAAAGCGGCATGGACCCCGCACCGATGGAACCGGACGACGATGCGGGGGCGCCAGCCGGCGGATCGATCGACATGCTTTTCGGCGCGTCCGATCCGGACGTCAACGTGGCCGATTTTCTGCAGCGCACCGCGCTGGACGCGGTGGCCTCTTCGACCCAAGTGCAGGATATTCTGCGCAAAGCCCACCGCGGCGCGGATTATCCCGCGACCGACCTCGGGCGGCGTTTGCGTTTGGTGGCACAACTGATCGGAGGCGGCATGACTTCGCGGGTTTATTATGTTTCGCTCGGCGGCTTTGACACGCATGCCAATCAAGCGGGTGCCCATCAACGCCAGTTGGCAGTTTTTGACCAAGCAGTGGGGGCCTTTTGCCGCGATATGAAGGAGCAAGGAAATTTCGACCGCGTGATGATGCTCACCTTTAGTGAGTTCGGACGGCGCGTGGCGCAGAATGCGAGCAACGGGACCGACCACGGGGCGGCCGCGCCGCTTTTTCTTTTCGGCGGCGCACTCCGGGGTGGCCTGGTCGGCGAGCATCCCAGCCTGACCAAACTCCACCGCGGCGACCTCGTGCACCACACTGACTTCCGTAGCGTCTACGCCACACTTTTGGACCAGTGGCTGAAAACCCCATCTGCCGCGGTCCTTGGCCGCAGTTTCGGCGATTTGCCGTTGCTGCGCGGGTGACCTGAGAGGTCGAGGCCTGCTGTGTGCGAGGTGGCACGGTGGGTCATGAGCACTGGGGTTGAAGCATGGCGGCGCGACCCGGCCGGGTGCAGTCAAAGTGTAGGGCCACTTGCCATGACGGCAAAACGGGGTAAAGTTGAGGTTAAGTCGGTTCTCCCCAACGTATTCCGTGTTTTCTTTCAGAATTTTCTTCCGCCTTCTTGTGCTCTTGGCGGTCCCGATGGCCGAAGCGCGTATCGGGCTCGCCCTGCCATATGATCCTCCGTCCGGCTATTATGCGGCGGCCGAGGGTTTAATGGGAGTGGGGCTGAAGAGCGCGTTGCATCAGCGGATTCGCGGTCACCGCGTGCTGTCCTACGGCTCCGGCGGAACCGTGGCGGCCCTGCGGGTGCTCGACGCCATGCCGGGCGATCCGACCCGGGTACGCCTGCTTTACTGGGGCACGGGCCGGAGCATACTGGATTACGGAGGCAGTGTCGGCGACTGGAATCACGAACACGTCTGGCCGCAAGCCTATGGGGTTGATGCGGGACCGGGAAAATCGGACGTCCACCATTTGCGTCCGTGCGATGTGCAAGCCAACGGCGAGCGAGGGAGTCTTTATTTCGCGGAGATTGCCAGCGGCAGCACGCCCCTCCGGGCGCCATTGTGTCGGATGACGGCGGTCGCTTGGACGCCGCGGCCGGAAGAAAAAGGTGATCTAGCCCGCGCCATGTTTTACATGGCGGTGCGCTACGAGGGCGGGGAGGCCACCCCGGATCTTGAGCTTTCCGAAACGCCCAATGCCGGGACCGACCGCTTCGGGCGTCTCTCCGACCTGCTCCGCTGGCACCGGGAGGATCCGGTCAACGACGAGGAGCGGTGGCGCAATCACAAGATCTACACAGACTACCAATTCAACCGTAATCCCTTCATCGATGACCCCGACTATGCGGAAATGGTTTTCCGCGGTGTCCCTGTGGTGCGCGTCACTGCGCTGCAACCTGAGACGACCGAGGGTGGTGAGCCGGCAGTGGTGAGGATCAGCCGCCGTGGCCCCGTGCAGGGTACGTTGACCATCGGGTTGAGTTACGGCGGTAATGCCGGAGCCGAAGCTTGGCAAGTGGCGCCGGCTGCGGTCGTTATCCCGGGGGGGATGGCTGAGATCGACTTGACCCTTATTCCCCGGTCGCAGCCCGGGGAACAGGGGGCAAGGACGTTGCAGGTTGCCGCGGCGGCCAACCCCGCTTACGCGCCGGTTAGTGCGGCCGAGATTACCCTGCTCGACGCGCCAGTCCGTGGCTATGAGCTTTGGTCTGGTGGGCAGACAGTTTCTCCGGCCGGAATTCTGGCTTACGCCATCGGTGGAGCGAGCAGTCCGGATCGGAACGATGGCGCCGCCGTGAGTCACAGCGTGACTGCGAGCAGTCTGACCATGACGGCGATTGTCCGGACGAACGATCCGCATTTGACTGTCATCGGGCAGACCGTTGGCAACCTCACCGGCAGCACGTGGACGACAAGTCAAGTGACGATGACGCCGGGTGATCAGACTGGCGTCGGCGAGGGGTTGCAACGACAGGTCTGGAGTACCCCGCGTGATGGGTGGAGCGAGAAATTTATCCGCCTCGAAGTCATTCTGCAGCCGTCGGGTTAGAAAAGGCTTTGGTGGTTTAGAGTGGTTTCAAAAAGCATGTGGCTGATGATTGAGGAGGATAATGGAGGATGAGCCGAAGAGAGTTGTGCGGGCTGACACCGGCGCAACTTCGTTTAGCCCCAGCGCTCGCGAAGTCCGGTTCTGGTCACGGAATTGTTTCCCGTGGGGGACGCGCCGCGGGGAAACCATCTTCTGCCATCTTCTTTTATCGGTGACTAATGCTTGTTTGGTCTGCGGGTGATTCAGCTTTCAAACTCTGGTCTCGTCCTTTGCCACCGAAGGGGAGAGGTCTCTCACGGGGACACGGAGAGCACGGAGGGTTGAACAGAAGTTATCGAGCACCGGAGTGCGCGGGCGCTCGGGCCAGATGGCCACCGGCTACTACAGGCGAGATGAGCGGGAGCGAGGGAGTCAACTTAACGAAGGCCGAAGACTAAGAAACGCGGGGGGAGCTTGCGCCGGAGGCGGCATGGCGACAGATCGGGCCTCTGCCCCTTTGTTGCCGAGCGGCGCCTGAACCGTCCAGCGAGGTGGGACCTTCAGCGCTTACTTCACGTTGGAGATCCACTGCGTTTTGTTGGTCGAGTTGGTGCTCATCACGACGACGGTGGTGAAATAGGTCTTACTGCCGTCTCCGATATCGGTCGTGATTTTGTTCGAGTAGCCAAGGTCGAGTACAACCTTGTAAGGCGAGCCCCATGGATCCAGATAGTTGGAGCCGTCCCATCCTTTCTTGCCCCCTTTTGCTGTTTTGGGTTCGAAAAACACGATGTTGCGGGGGTTTACGGTGGCGTTTGATCCGATGAGGGCTTTGACCACCTCTGCGGCATCGTCTTTGGTCGCCGGGAGCCGCCCGTACTCAAGCTGAAAGGCTTTGACCGCGGCAGCCAGTTGGTTGACGTCATTGCGGGCCTGGGCTTTTTTAGCGGAGCCCATGGCGCCCTGCACGGCGGGGAAGGCCAGCCCGGCTAAAATCGCGATGATGGCGATGACGACGAGAAGCTCGATGAGGGTGAAGGCGGCGCCATGGCGCGTCGGACTGAAGCTTGAACCGGAGCTCCACAATCGCGACTGGAAACTGTCCTTGAGGCAAACCTGAACCGGAGGCCGAATGGCCGGAGATAGGTTGCCGTGGCAACCAAACCGGAGCGAGGGGGTGGCTGCCGCAGAGTGGCCGATGGCGGGTGACGGGTGGTGAGGGGCGGGTGAGGTCATGGGAGTTGGAGGTGAAGAGTGGGGAAAGGTCAGGAGTCGGAAGCAGGGGAGTGGTGTTTAAGACAAGAGACGCATGGCGGTCTTACTTCTCTAGCAACGTAGCGTGTTTGCTGACTGGTGGCAAGATAGATGGGGCGAGGGGTAAAGGGGGGCGAACGGCTGAGGCAGAGAGTTGCGGACGGGACCACAGTGTCGGGGCAAGTCCGAGGTCTGCCGTGATGTGCCGCGGTGGGGGCTTTGCTGTCACGCCAACTCGTCTCCCGGTCGCAGGCCATACCGGCCGTATTTTCGCTTTAACGGGTCTCTTCTTTGGATCCGAGCATCTCGCGAAGCTTGGCGGCCCATTGGGGGAAGTCGGGATGGGTCGGATGGCGACGGGCTAGGTCAAGGACATCGGCCGCAGCGCGATTCGGTTGGCCAGTGGCGGCGCGGTCGGTGGCGCGGCGAAAGAGGAGGCCGGGTGCGGTGCCTTGATTGAAGTTCTGGGCGGCGCGCTCGGACCCATCGGTATCGGCCAGGATCACGCCGGTCTCGAGTTCGAGTTGCCAGGCCAGATCGGTCCGTGGATCGCCGATCAGCCGCCAAGGGACGCGGACATTTTTCTCCAGGATGCCACCGAGGTTACCGGGCACTTGTTCCCACGTGGCATCTGGCGGGAGCAAAGGACCGATCTGCAACCATTGGGTGAACGCGCTCTTTGCCATCGGCTCGCCGAGCAGTTCGTTGCCCTGCCCGGGGGCCCCCCGGAAATCTTTGTCTGTGAGCAGAGCGGCCAAATCGCGGGCATAACGGAGTGAGGGCTCCGCCCAGTGCTTGCTGTCGCGGTCCGAGCGCCCCCGCTCTAGCGAGAGCACGAGGTATCGCAGGTGCATTTGTGCCGCTTGCTGGAATGGCTTCGAGCGGAGAAGGTCGGCGTTCCTTTTTTTCCATTCCACGAAGTTGCCGGAGGATGTCGCTGCGATGGCCTTCTCGTAAAGGCGACCAGCGGAACCGGGGGACCCTGCCGCTTGCCCTAAAATATTGACCGCCGTCTTACGCAACTCGTCCATTGCGCGTTCATAGGCAGTCTCAAGTTTGGCGAGGTCCGCGAGGGTCGAGCTTGGGTCGACCGGTGGAATATCGCTTTGTCCGTGGGTAGACGCGGCGGCTAGTAAAAGTGAAGCGAAAGCCAGCCGCGGAATGAGCAAAGACCGCGGTGAGTGGCTGTGGTGTTTCCCGGACATCTTGTTGTTTGAACGCCTCAGCTTCAGGGGCAACCCACCCGGCAAGATAGGGCTCGCATGATGGTTCAAGCAAGGGAGCTATAGTAGGCTCTGGTCTGCCTCACGGGTTGAGTTTTGACCACGATTGGCCTTGAGAAGCAAGGCCGCTTCAATATGGTGCACACGCTTCTGGTGACCTTACCCGCGGGGCATGACGGACCATGGCTGGCAACTCCGCGTCGTAGGCAAGGACGATCCACCTTGCGCTCCATGCCGCTCATCGCGGGACCCGTTCACGTTTTTGGCTTCGCACCACCTGCGCTAAACCCAAAAACGTAGTTGAAAGTTGAGGGAACGAGCAGGAGCGACTTACACCATCGGCCTGACTCCCGCTTAGGATGAGTGCGCCCGGCTCGACAAGTCATTGCCTTTCAACCCTGAACGCCTTTTCTAGGCTAAAGGCGGCTCGGGATTCCCTCTAAAAAAAGGGTAGCAAGCAGCTGGTGTTGTCCTCCTAGCGGACGCCCTGCTCGGCGAGGATTTTGTTAAATGATTTTACCGAGCCGTCGGGGAAGCAGATGTGCGGGCCATCCCGGTGAACATTGGCCCGCTCGATCAACCAGGGATGTGTGGCCCACTGTGTCGCGCTGCCAGGTTGGGCGGGAAACATCGTGGGCACATAGTGGATCTTTGACCGGTCGTCGTACGCAATTCCTTTTGATGCAAGAGCTGAATTGAAGGACGGGCACTGCCACGTTTTTTCCACTATTCCGTAATTGGTGAGGGCTTCGAGCCAGAACTTCTCCCAAGCAAGCTCTTCGTTGAGGGATGGTCCCTGGGGCCAGACGTTCTGGTGGTCCTGCAAGTGGCCGTGAAGAGCGATGGTGATGGATCGCATGTTGGCCATGCAGCCGGCCTCGCCGGCGCGCAAGAGGAAGTCCCGGGCATTGGGAAAAAAGAGAACAGCGAGGACCCCAAGGATGGTGATCGCGGCAAGCGTCTCGAGCAAAGTGAATGCCGCACGAGGGGAGTTGGTGCTCACGGGATGCACGGCTCCTCGGTGCTGAACGACTGCGCAGGCCTGCGAGTCTACTGCGTAACAGAGGTCTGGGAGGTCTCGGCGATCTGGTTGCCCACCTTCATGCCATTAAGCGAAAAGGTGTTTTGTGGGGCCGATGGCCTGCCTGAGAAATCCGTGGTTTGCAGTGTCCCTGTATTGTCGCCGGAAAACGTGATGATTGCCTTCTTGCCTGTCAAGGTGGCGGTGAAGCCGCCGCTGCAGGTATCCTGCACGGTTGTGAATTCAACCGTGTTATTGCTGCTGGCGATTTCGGGCGGACTATTGGTGTTGAAAGTGACCACAGTGTTCGTGGTCGCCAGGGTGTAGGTGGGGCTGAACCCGCTGTAGAGACCCCCGCTGACTTGGTTAACCTGATTGTTTACGTTGGCAACGGTCAATCCCGCGTAAGTGACCCCGTCGATGAACGTGACGAAATAATTTTGCAGGGGGTCGACCGTGATGGTGGTTTGCACGGTATCAGTCGCCGCCGTGTTGCTTGATGAGGTCGAGACACTTCCATTTCTCAAGCCGAACCCCATGACACCGGAAACAACGGACGGGGAGCCAGCGAACATGGTCGCGGAATAAACCCCGTCAAACTGACCCGGATAATAAGCACCGTTTGCCCACGGTCCGGAGCCTAACCAGTTGCCTCCAAAGCTTGCCTGGGCGGTCAGAGTAATCGCGAAGAGTGAGAGGAGGATATTTTTCATGGGTGTCCTTACTTTCGGACAAACTAAGGTGTCGGCAGCGTAAACTTCAAGCCGAAAGTAGAGCTCACATTTTACCGTGGAGGATGCGACTCAGATCACTGGCCCCGAAAAAGTGGCCTGCCCGCGGCTGGACCAAGGGATGGGTGCTGAGGATGAGGACGTCTTCGGA
>JAQBWH010000024.1 GCA_027624625.1 Verrucomicrobiota bacterium
GCACCTTTTCGTAAGCGTGACCGATGTGCGGCGGCGCGTTCGTGTAATCGATCGCGGTGGTGATGAAAAAAGTTTGTGCAGACATCGTCCTCCCATCAAAGCCTCCCGGCGCCCGCAACCCAACGTCAAAAAACGCGGGAGTCCCGTTACATCAGCGGACGCAGAATCTGGAGGGCGGACTCCTGCCGCGCCGTCGCAAGCCACTGGGCGAAGAGAAGCATCTCTTTGCCCTCGAGAAGACCGTTTTCCATCCGCGGTCTCTGCTCGGCCGCGGCCTGCTCGTCCAGCTCTCCCCGCGAGGCCACGTAAACGGCAAAGCCGCCATCAGGCGAGGGGGTAAAGCTGCCCAGCGTGCCGTCGGCCATGTCGATCGCCGCCATGGCGATTTGCCGCTGGTCGGGAGAGAGTTCCCGGTCGAGCACGCTCAAACCAGCCACCTTCTCCGGCTTGACCCCGGAGGCCTTGGCCGCCGCGGCAAAGTCCTTGCCCCCGGTCATCGCAGCCCGCAACTCGGCAAGATTGCCATCCGCCAATTCACGGACCATGGCGTCCCGCTTGCCCGCAATGAGGTCCGCACGCAAATCAGCGCGGGCCTCCTCGAAGGTCATGGGCCGCGCAGCCTCCACCCCGGCCACCTCGATAACCGCAAAGCCGTCGTTGCCCACTTGGACGATTTCAAAATTTCCCGCGCCTTGAGGCAAGCGGAAGGCCACCGCGGCAGCTGCGGGAACCACTTCGCCATCTGCGCCGTCCAAAGCACCCCCGGTCGAAGCATCCGCGGCAAAGAAAGGAGTGGTCCGGACTTCAAGCCCCCTCTGCGCGGCCACCGTGACCAAATCCCCGCCCCCATCGGTCAGCGCTTGCGACAAATCTCCGGTCGCTGTGGCCGCCTTTTGCAGGGCCGCCACCCGCTCGGCACCCTCCAGTTGCCGTTGGTCCGGCTGCAAGGCAAACAATACGTACCGTACCGAGCGCTTCTCGGGCACCTGGAGGTTCGGGGCCCGTGCCGCGAACGCCTCGGCCAGCTCCTTGTCGTCCACTTGCACATTTTTGGCCACCGTAGCCGCCTTCCAGCGGAGGATCTCGAGATTGAGCGGACGGATGCGATTCAGGGCGGCCGTGGCTTCACCAGGCAGGACCACGGCCGGTGAACCGACGAGTTCCTTGATGCCAGCCAAGCGCAGGCTGTCGCGGATCACGCTTTCGAGTTGCCGCTCGGTGAATCCGCGCGGGGCGAGCTGCTCCTGCATGAAAGTGGAATATTTGACCGGATCAAATTGCCCCGTGGTCTGGAAAACCGGCAGCGTTTTGATGCGGTCGACCACCGCTTGGTCGCCCGGTTCGACGCCAAGGCGGGCCGCTTCATGCTGCATGACCATGAGGTTCCAGATGAAGTTGTTGGCCGCCTGGTCTTCCGATTGCGCCTGCCCGGAGAGATCACGGACCAGCTCGAATTGGCCCAAAGCAAGCGCCAGTTGGTAGTTGCGCACCGCACGTTCGATATCCACCTGCATGACATCGCGCCCGTAGATCTTGGCCACGATATTGCTGCCCACACGCTCGAGGTCGGTTGTGTTGTAGAGCCAGGCAAAGGCAATGATGGTCAGGGCGGCAATCAGGGTCATGAGCCAGCGCTGGTGCTTCCGGATAGTGGTGAACATGGGACGATTGTGTTGAAAAAGACGAAGGTGTGGCTTAATTGGTCAGCTTGATGAATGCAAGCCCCCGCGCCGCCCACAGGCTGTTTCTGGTCCTCGCCGCAGTGGCGGCTGTCACGGGGACGGCCTCGTCCCAAGATGCCGTGATCATGAAAACAGGACTGACCCGCGAAGGAAAAATCACCGGCCTGAGCGGCGGGAATGTCCGCCTGCAAATCCAAGCCGGCAGTTCAACCGGAATCCCGCTCGCCGAGATCCGCGAGGTCCGCATGGCAGCTCCGAAAGAATTTGATGCGGCAGCCTCGCGCCTGGCCGCCGGCGACGCGGCCGGGGCGGTCGGGGCATTGCAGAAAATCAATGACACCTACGCCGGGTTGCCAGCCCCATGGGCCCGGCAGGCCGCCGCCCTGCTCGGCGATGCCAAACTGGCCAGCGGCGACTTGGAGGGTGCGACGGCAGCTTATGACAAACTAACGCAGACCTATCCGGAAGCCACAGCCCTGGCCAACCTCGGCCGGGCTCGTCTGGCGGTCGAAGCCGGCCAGTTTGATCAGGCTGCCCTTCTGCTTGAACCCCTTCTGGCGGCCTCGGCCCAAACGGCATTCCCTCTGCCCTCCGATGCGGCACCCCTGTGCCAAGCCCACTTCCTCCACGGCCGGGTGCGGGAAGCCGCTGGCGACTACCAAGGTGCTTTGGCCAGCTACTTGAAGGCCAGCGCCCTCTTCCCATTCGACCCGCCTGCCGCGGCTGCGGCCGGGCAGCGCGCCGATACTTTGCGCGCCGAACATGCCGGTCTCATCGCACCGTGATTTTTCCAACACCCACCAAGACCATATGATCACCCAAAAACCCCTTGTTCTGCCTGCCCTGCTCCTCATTTCCGGTTTGCTCGCCGCATCCCCCGCCCGCGCGGCGGAAACGGAGGGCGGCAGCACCTCGATCATCGAGATGATTCTGCACGGCGGACCGCTCATCATCATGATCTGGCTGGCCATTGTCGCCACCTCCGTCGTCATGGTCACCTTCATCATCCAACTCTTCCTCCAGGTCCGGCCGCAAAATCTGGCCCCCAAGGCCTTGGTCGGTGCGCTCGATGAATCGCTCAGAGCGGGCAATTTTCAGGAAGCCTGGGAGACCTGCCAAGCCAATGCCAAAACTTACGTCGCCGCCGTCCTCGGTGGCGCTTTGGAGCGCATTGGGCGCGGCAAGGATGCAACAGACAACGCCCTTATCGAGCTCGGCATCCGCGAATCTCAAGTGTTCAAAACCCGCAACAGCTACCTCTCGGTCATCGGCGTCATCGCCCCGATGATCGGACTACTCGGCACGGTCATCGGCATGATGGGCGCCTTTGCCGTTCTCGGACAGACCGGAGTCTCCGACCCGCGCAAGCTGGCCATGAGCATCGGCGAGGTGCTTCTGGCCACCGCAAGCGGTCTCTTTATTGCCATCCCTGCTTTTATTTTTTACTACTACTTCCGCAATCGAATCAACGATGCCACGGTCTTTGCCGACAGCGAAGTCAACCATCTTGTCGAAGACATACCGTTTGACGAGGTCAAGGGCTTGCGTATCGGGGAAAATTTTAGCGCGGGCGACGGCCTGACCACAGATTCCGCCCTGCTCAAAACCTCGCATAAGGTCTCGATGCAGCTGACCACAAATTGTCCTATCTGTCAGACTGCCATCGTCTCCGGTCACAATCCTTGCCCGGGTTGCGGCTCCACTCTGGATTGGCAATCTTAGCGCCGTGTCCGAAGTCTCCCCCACAAAAGCGAAGAAAAAGCGCCGCCGTCCGGAGGCGGAAGCCGATCCTGAATTCCAGATCGCCCCAATGATTGACATCTTGCTCGTCTTGCTCGTTTTTTTTATGTCGATCAGCTCGACGGAGGTGCTCCAGGCCAACAAAGACGTCCGTCTGCCTGTGGCCAAAGAGGCCAAGGACGCGAAGGAGAACCCCGGTCAAATCATCGTCAACCTCGCGGTCAACCCGCTCGGCCCCGGCGTGGCCATCAGCGTGAACGAGAAAAACTATCCCTCATCCGACGACCTCATCCCCGTCCTGCAAAAACATATCGAAAAAAACCCGATGGTCCGTGTTGTCATCCGCGCCGACAAAGAGGTGCGCTACTCTGCCATGAAGAGCTTGCTTGCGGCCGTGGGGAAAGCAGGCATTGCCAACGTGACCTTCTCCGTCGTCGACAAGGAGGCGGCGCCGACCCCGTCCTGAGGCGCTTGCCCCAAGGACGGGTCGTATTTCGAAATTATGGGAGGCTCCGCGGGTTCCGAGGACGGCGACGTCGGGTTCCAGATCGCTCCGATGGTGGACGTGGTCTTCGTCCTCCTTCTTTTCTTTATGGCCTCGGCCGGATCACAGGTCGTCGAACGTGAACTGAATATCAGCCTGCCCAGCGGCCGGGGCGGCCAAACAACCGGTCCCCCACCCACCCCGGTGATCATCAGCATCAGCGCCGATGGCGTGGTCAGCATGAACAACCGCATCTTTGACACGCCGGCCAGCAAGGAACTGCCAGAATTGCGCGCGCAACTGAAAGACAACATCGACCGCTTCGGCGACAAGGATCCGGTCATCATCCGTCCGGACGAAAACGCCCGACAAGAACGCATCATCGACGTCCTCAACGGGGCCGCAGCGGCCGGGGTGAAGAACCTCACCTTCAGTTGAAGCGCCCGCTCTTGCCCGCCGCGCCAAGTGTCGCGGCTACATTGAATTCCTGGCCCCGCCCGCCCCGGCGAGCGCTTTGCTAGGCCATGACCTCGGGGAGCGCCGCCTCCACACCCGTCATGCCGACCAGGTGGTCGACATATGCGGCCGAGTGCACTTCGGCCAGCTTGAGGCGGGCTTTGGCCAAACGATCCTTGATGCCCATGCGGCCAGCCACTCCCGCGTAACTGGGGCTGGCGAGAAACTTCTCGAGGTAGTCGACATGACGCTCCCAGAGACGGGCGTCGATGCCCTGCTTGGCCCGCAGGCGCGCGCGGTACCAATCACTGGCCAGGACACTTTCCCGGGTGAAGAGTGTGCGGATTTCCGGAGCGTCGAACGTTTTCCCCTCGTAGTGACCGTCGCGCATGATGTGGAGCAGCGCTTTGATCGGCGGGCAAGCCCAGACAATGCTTCCGTCCGAAAAGTAATGCTCGGCCACGCGCTTTTGCGTGGCGACGATATTTTCCATCCCCTCGGCAAAGCTATCCATCCCCTGCAATTCGGGTTTGAGCATTTCATCGGTCAGCACGACATGCGGGTGATTGAAGACCCGGCCGAAGAACGTGTTGACGAATTTTTTTGTGATCCGGCTGCCGAGACGGCCGGCCGAAACCGGATGGCCGTCATGCTCGAAATCCTTCAATCGCTCGAGATATCCGTGCGCGTGGAGAAACTCCGGCGACCGCTCCTCGACACTCATGCGGCACCAAACTTCAGGAACAAGAAGACTGATGTCGTGGTCGACGCGGGCCTGCGGGCCGACGTAACCCGCCGCGGTGACAAAACCATCGTAGCCGCTGATCGCGTAGGAGACGAGGGCGGAATTCAAGTCGTAAACAGGTGGTAACGCGTTGAATGGGCCTTTGGTCAGCGCACCTTCCGAACCCGCGCCAGTGGTCGATGGAGACTTGCCGGTCATGCTGCAGATGAACTCCATGAAAAGTTCCGGCAGTTCCATGTGGTGGATTGGATTGTAAACCGCGAGCGAACGAATCCCCGCCGCTTTGTCCGGCGGATTGTTGCGACGACCGGCCAGGACGGCATTGACCGGGGTGAGCACGGGCGCGTCGCGACTCAGACCGCGGGCCAAACGGATACCGACATCAGCAAGGTAGCGGCCCTGCGGATCCAGCAGGTCCGGGCGAGACTGCAGGTAGCGCGGGTTTTTGGTCGGACGCCCCTCGACCAAACGCGGGTTGGCGTTTGAAACGAAAAAGGCCGGACGCCCCGCCTCCACGCAGCCGACAATCATTTTCTGCATCGGCCGGGTGTATTCGTGATAGCCGATCGCGTCCTCGAGAAGGGCGCGAACCTCATCCGCGCCGAGCGGTTCATAGTTCGAGAAGAAATTTCCCCCGTGGGAAAAGTCGTATTCCGTGACTTTGTCATAACCCCGGTGGATGGCGTCGTCGGGGCGCTGGAAAAGGCGGTATTCGCAGTTGTGGACAAACTTGACCCCGGGCAGGTGCGCGGTTTGCGCGTCGAGCAGGCTGGCGACGAGCGGACGCGGCACCACGGTGGAGGCCGTGATATCGTCTTCCATCTGGATCTTGGCCGCCGGGAAGAAATCTTTGCGCAGCCCGAAGGTGCGCCACGAGTCCTCCGCGTCGAAGCCGACGCGCAGGAAATTGGCCACCAGTTTGCGGCGGTGGAAGCGCAGCTCGTTGGCCGGCAAGCCGTTGACCGTATCGACACTGAAATTCTCCCGCCAATGCTCGCCCCAATCCGGGCGGTAGAACCGTTTGAGCACGTAGACCAACTCCTTGACGTGCTGCGGGATCGTCTCGAGCCACGCATTGTACTCCGTACTGAAGGATGGCGACGGGGTGAGCAGTTTGATCACCGAACCGAGGGAACGGTTGGGACTCAAAACCAACCGGTGATCCTCGCCATTCCGCGCAGGATCGGCGTAACGATTCGCGTAGTCGTGACGGACAAGTTGGTCGACCTGATCGAAGTCGGCCTTGACGTCGGCGACAAAGATCGGCCCCTGCAGGATGGCATCCGAGATCGGCTTGGAAATTTCCGACTTGCCCCCGCCCGAGACGGTGCACGGTTTGTGGCAGAGCGTCCCCTCGGCCATCGTGCCGATGAGCCGCCAAGCCCGGCCGGCCGCTGGCTTGGCCATCTGGATTTTGTAGCCGCAGGGCAGGACGTAGCAGTGCTCGAGTTGGAGCGGGATCTCCCAAGTTTCCCCGTCCTTCTCCCAGGTCACTCTTTGCGCGAGCAACTCGAATCGCGCATTCTCGGGGACATAAAAAATGTCCGGATGGTGACGGTCGACCGCGTAACCCTCCGGATGTACCTCGACGGAGTCGCCGAGCAACTCCATGGCTTGGGAAAATCCGCGCGGCATGTCCAAGGGCAAATCCCGCACCGCAATCTGCTCGGCCAGGTCGTAGCTCGGAAAAATGAGCGCCCCGCCCGCATGCTCCTCCTCGGCATTGCCGAAAAGATTGGCCGCCATCCCGAGTTGCGTTTTGACCTCCTTTTTGCAGTAGCCAAAGTAGTTGTCGGAAATGATCGTCACCACCACACCGCGCTCGTCGCGCGCCGTGATCTTGAAAGCTGTGCCGTCATTGTAAATTTCATCCGGCGATTCCCAGCACATCCCGTCGCGCCGCTGGCGCTCGGTCGCTTCGCTCCGGGACGGCAGTCCGAGCTCGGCCTTGGTCAACTGGTTGAGGTGCGGGGCCAGGATGACGCAGCCGGTGTGCCCGGTCCAATGTTCGGTGTCGAGCGCGGCATCATGGTCCGGGAGATTCGGATCACCCGCATTGCCGAAAATGCTCTCGACAAAGTCGAGATTGCAAACCAGGCCGCCCGGCACGAAGAAGCGCACCTCCATACTTTTCTCCGGCGTCACTCCGGGCACCTCGGGGCAGACCACCGGCCGGAGCAGGAGGGAAACAAAGCACTCGGCCGGGGCCGGAAGGGTCGAGGTGAAGGGCAGGCGCAACAGTTCCGCCGGCGGATTGAGCGCCGCTTTGAGCAGGCGTCCGAAGACCGCTTTCGGCACCGATTTCTTGTCGTCGGGCACCGGCAGGCCGCCTTCCGTGACATGAAATATGCCCTGCGTGGTCCGGCGATCACTCTTCGGGTTGTGCAGCACGCCCTGCCGCACGCGGTAGGAGTTGATGATGTCGGAAGAAAATTCGTCCTGGTCCGGCGGCAAGGACAACTGCCGGGCAAGCCCGTGCCGGTCGAGAGCAAAGGTTTGGTTGGGCAAGCGCGGCACTTCGGCCACATCCTGCAGGTAATCATACAAAAAATTCTGGATCCGCGTATCGGCGGGAGAAAGATGCTTGGCCAACAAACGGTCCTTCTCCCGATTCAACGCCATCAGCCCGCCGACCAAATCGGCGAATTCCGCATCTTGCTCGATTGGAAAGGTGGGGCAACCAAGGTCCCGCAATTTGAGGTTGATGTGGAAGATGCGCCGTCGCACCGCGTCCGCATCCTCGCCGCCGCCCGGCACGCCGCGCAGCGCGCCGATTTTCTTTTCCAAGTCTTGATTCATGACAAATTGCGCAGCAGGTTTAATGCCGAAAACACCCAGCGGCAAGAAAGTCGGGAGGAAATCACTCTTGCCACACTCCTGCCATGCAGGCAGAGACTCGCCCCATGGGAGAAGAATTGCCCGTCCCCTCATCAACGGGGGAAAAGAAACTGGCCATGGCCCTTTCGGTCGCGGTGGGCATTCTGCTTCTTGCGCTCAAAGCCGTGGCTTGGCAATGGACAGGTTCGACAGCCATTTTGAGCGACTTGGGCGAAAGTGCCGCGCACTTGGTGGCCGTTTGCTTTGCCGCCTACAGCCTTTGGCTGTCCCTTCGACCGGCCGATGCCAACCACCTCTACGGTCACGCCAAGATTGGCTTCTTCTCGGCCGGGTTCGAGGGCGCCATGATCATGGCAGCGGCGGTCTATATTATTTATGAGGCGATCGACGCCGCCTTGCGCGGTCCGGAACTGTCCAACCTCCCCATCGGGCTCGCCCTCACCGCGCTCTGTGCGGTGCTTAATGGCGCACTTGGCTGGCATCTGGTCCGCACCGGCCAGAAACGCGGTTCGATCATCCTCGAGGCCAATGGACACCACGTCCTGACCGATTGCTGGACGAGCCTCGGAGTCCTCATCGCCCTCGGGCTCGTGCAGCTCACCGGATGGCCTTACTGGGATCCGCTCTTCGCCGCGGCCGCGGCTTTGAACATTTTGCTTTCCGGCCTGCGTCTGGTCCGCCGCAGCGTGAGCGGCCTGATGGATGCCGCCGATCCGGCCATCCACCGCCAGATCGAGGAATTGGTCGTTGCCGAAACCCGCAAGCACGGCATCACGCATCACAACCTCCGTCATCGCAACATCGGCGACGCCCACCACGTCGAACTCCATCTTGATTTCCCGGCGGACGTCCTCCTGCGCGACGCCCACCGGGTGGCAACAGAAATCGAGGATTCCTTGGAGCAGAAAATCCACCCCGCGGCGCGGGTCATCACGCACCTCGAATGCGAAGGCGATCACCCTTAGCCACGAACCGACAGGTATTCCCGTGAAAGCCGCACATACCGCAGGGCCCACATTTTGATTTCTTCCTGCTCGGCCTCCGACAGGCTCCGCACGACCTTCGCCGGGGTGCCCAAAACCATCGAGCCGGGCGGAATCTTCATCCCCTGTTTGACCGTGGCGTTCGCCCCGATGATCGAGCGCGCGCCGACTTGCGCCCCGTCCAAAATGACCGCCCCCATACCGACCAGCACCTCGTCTTCCACCGTGCAGGCGTGAACAACCGCCTTGTGCCCGACCGTGACCAGCCTGCCGATGATGGCCGGAAGCCCGTCTGCCGTGTGGACCACGGCACCGTCCTGCACATTGGATTGCGCTCCGAGGACGACGTGCGCGACGTCGCCTCGCAGAACCGCCTGGTGCCAGACGCTGGCCTCGGGGCCGACCTCGACATTGGCCACCAAAGTGGCATCCGACGCGATGTAGGCGCCCGGCGCGATCCGCGGGGGAGTGCGGATATTCCGGCTGATCGTTTCGCTGAATTTTTCCGACCGATCAAAGGTCTCTTTGTTCATACCTCCAACGGGACTGCACCGCCCCTCCTTGTCAAAACAAAATCCGCGCGGAAATTTTTGCCTGGCGGATGCAATGGCATTGACAGCATGCGGAGCCTCGGGGAAAAACGCACCGTCACGCAGCCCCCTGCCTCCAGCCAAACCGCCAATCCCAACCATGAACAAAGTCAAACTCATCGCATCGGTCCAAAAAGAACTCGGCAGCACGAAAGCCGATGCCGAACGCGCGGTCAACGCCGTGATCGAAGGGATCAAATCGCACCTTAAGAAAAGCAAACTCATGCAACTCGTCGGCTTCGGCACCTTCAAGGTGGTCAACCGCAAGGCGCGCCTCGGCGTGAATCCGAAAACGGGCGAACGCATCAAGATCAAAGCTTCCAAGGGCGTAAAATTCGGCGCCGGCAAAGACCTCAAGAGCAAGCTCTGAACCACTTTCCCCCCCACGCGAGCAACCCCGTTGGGCCGACCGGCTGAACGGGGTTGCTCCATTTTCTACCGCCGTTTTTTTGTCGAGTCCGGCCCGCGGTTTACCGCACTATGGCCCCAATGAAAAAAGCAATTCGTGTCGCCGTAACCGGCGCGGCCGGCCAAATCGGCTATTCACTCCTGCCCCGCATGGCCAGCGGCCAGGTCTTCGGGGCCGATCAACCCGTCATTCTCCAACTGATCGAAATCGAGCCCGGCATGGCCGCCTTGCATGGTGTGGCCATGGAACTGCAAGACGGCGCCTTTCCTTTGCTCGAGGGCATCGAGACAACCAGCAACCTCGACCGCGGCTTTGACGGAATCTCTTGGGCCCTGCTCGTCGGCAGTGTGCCGCGGAAAGCAGGCATGGAACGCAAGGAATTGCTCGGCATCAACGGCAAGATCTTTGTCGGTCAGGGGCAGGCCATGGAAAGGCACGCCGCGTCCGACGTCCGCATCCTCGTGGTCGGCAATCCCTGCAACACCAATTGCCTCATTGCCATGAGCAACGCACCGGCCATTCCCCGCGAACGCTGGTTTGCCATGATGCGTCTCGACGAGAATCGCGCCAAAGCGCAACTCGCGCAGAAAGCCGGTGTTCCCTGGCGCGACGCGACCAACATGACCATCTGGGGCAACCACTCGAACACCCAGTTCCCCGATTTCTGCAACGCCCGCATCGGGGGGCTTCCCGCCCCCGAAGTGATCAACGACCTCCCGTGGCTTGAAGGTGAATTCATCAAGACGGTCCAGGAGCGGGGTGCCGCCATCATCAAGGCCCGCGGCCTCTCCTCCGCCTTTTCCGCAGCACACGCCGCCATCGAAACGGTGCGCAGCCTCACAACGAACACCCCGCACGGGGATTGGCACAGCGTCGCCCTTTGCTCCGACGGCTCCTACGGCATCGAGCAGGGGCTTATTTGCGGCTTCCCGGTGACCAGTACCGACCAACAAGCCACCATCGTGCCGGGTCTCCCGCACAACGACTTCGCCCGCCGGCGCATCGACAAAACGGTCGAGGAATTGAAAGAAGAGCGTGCCATGGTGGCGGCACTCCTGCCGGAATAACTGCCGGCCAAGCGGTCAGGCGGCCTGGGACGCAGCCTGGGGCGCCAATTTGCGCTTTTTGCCGCGCTTCGGCCGGACTGTGTTTTCCGACTTGTGGCAAGCCACGATAAACATGGGGGGAATGCTGGCCAAGAAATACTCCACTTCGTGGGCGGCATACATTTTGGTGTGCCCCCTCAACTCCGGGGTCACTTGGTAAACAATGAATTGGCCATCCGGGGTCAGTCCGTCGTGCACCTCGCGCAAGATCTCTTTTTTCTTTTTCGGATCGAGGTAGCTGAATGGGATCCCTGAGATCACATAGTCGGCCTCGCTGAAGCCCAGCTTCTGCAATTCGGTGCGAAAGCTGGCCGCGTCCTGCTCGTAAATGAGCACACGATCATCGTCCCGAAACTGCTCGCGCAAATGCTCGGCCAAATGGCTGTCCAACTCGAAGGCGAGCAGCTTGGCGTCCGGAGCCAAGCGCTTGGCCAGTTCCCGGGTGTAACATCCCTCCCCCGCACCGAATTCCACGAAGACCCGCGCCTTGGCGAAATCCATCTTGTCCAAGACCCGGCGGACCAGCCCCTTGGAGCTGGGCAGGACATAAGCTACCTGCAGCGGACGGGCCAGAAATCGGCGGAAGAGGATGGCGCTCATGCGAGAGCCCATGCTAGGAGTCCAAGCTATGCCGAATCAAGCGCAAGGTGACCTTCCCGGCCCATGACGGCACCACGCACCGTCGGATTGGCCACCTGCACGGCACTCGTCGTGGCCAACATGGTCGGCACCGGCATCTTCACCAGCCTCGGTTTTCAGGTCGGCGAAATCCCTTCGCGCCCGGCGATTTTGGTCCTCTGGGGCCTCGGGGGGCTCCTCGCTCTCTGCGGGGCCCTCTGCTACGCCGAACTCTCGGCCGCTCTCCCGCGCTCCGGTGGAGAATATCATTTTCTCGGGCAGATTTACCATCCCGCCCTCGGCTTTATGGCTGGCGTGGTCTCCATCGTGGTCGGTTTTGCCGCCCCAATGGCCCTGAGCGCCATGGCCTTCGGATCGTATTTGCACGGGCTTTTCCCCGGAGTCCAACCTCTCGCCTCCTCCGTGGCGGTGGTTGTTCTCGTCAGTCTGATCCACCTGCACGACCTGAGGCTAAGCAGCGTGTTTCAAATTTTTTTCACCGGGCTGAAAATCGCGCTCGTTCTCTTTCTCATCGCGGCTTTCTTCAACGCACCCGCTTCGACTCCCTCCGCCGCCGCGCCGTGGACCGACTACATGCTGACCGCGCCTTTCGCCGTCTCACTAATGTTCACGCTCTACGCTTATACCGGATGGAACGCCGCGACTTATATCTTGGGCGAAGTCCGCACCCCGGGTCGGATCATTCCCTTCGCTCTCGCGGCGGGCACGCTTGCCGTCATGGCCCTTTACCTCGGTCTCAATGCGGCCATGCTTCACGCCGCGCCGGCAGGAGCACTCGCCGGACAACTCAACGTGGCGCAAGTCGCCGCCCAGGGCGTCTTCGGCCAGGGAGGAGGACGCTTGGTCGCCGGCATTATCGCGCTCGGCCTCATTTCGTCGATCAGCGCCATGGCCTGGGCCGGCCCCCGTGTCGCCATGGTCATCGGCGAGGACCACCCGCACGCTTTCGGTTGGTTGCGCTGGCGCACGGCGGCCGGTATCCCCGCCGCGGCGGTGCTCGGGCAAAGCCTGCTCACCCTCTTGTTGCTATTCACCTCGGCCTTCGAGCAGGTCCTGGTCTACACCCAGTTTTCGCTTTTGACCTGTAGCTTTCTCACGGTTTCGGGCGTCATCGTCTACCGCTTCACGCAGCCGGATTTACCGCGCCCTTTCCGCGTGCCTCTTTATCCCCTCACCCCGTTGCTCTTTCTTGCCATCAGCGCGTTTGCCCTTATTGACACCGCGGCGGCAAAACCAAGCGAGGCCCTCCTCGGCGCCCTGACCCTGCTGGGCGGTTTAGGAATTTATGCGGTGGTCTCCCGGGGCAAAAATCGGTCCGGGTCATAAAGCGTGTCCATCTGCTGCTTGCCCTGGGTCTCCCGGCCACCACAACTTCATCTGTTTCGCCGACCGGATTAGCCGCCTTTCTGGCCGGGCGCCAACTCCCCGCCGCCAGCCCGGTGACGCCCTGCCATGGCACGCGCCAAAGTCAGTTCGTCGGCATGCTCCAACCCGCCCCCGGCCGGCATCCCTTGCGCCAGCCGCGACACCCTCACACCCCGCGGCGCGAGCAAGTCCGAGAGGTAATTCGCGGTGGCCTCTCCTTCAACGTCGGTGCTCAGGGCGAGAATCACCTCGGTGAATGCTCCCCGCTCCAAGCGGGAGGTCAACTCAACCAGATGCAAATCCTCCGGCCCCACATGCTCGAGGGGCGAAAGGCGTCCGCCCAAGGCGTGATAAACACCATGGAAAGCACCGGAACGCTCGATGGGCAAAATGTCCGTCGCCCGCTCGACCACGCAGAGCAAATCCTCACGGTCGTCATCCAGGCAAATGACGCATTTTTCTTCGATCGCAAAAAACCCGCATGCCGCGCACTGGCGAACTCCATCGCGCGCCGCAGCCAAAGCATCAGCCAGCGCGGTGGGTCGCTCCCCATCGTCAAGGAGCCAAAGCGCCATGCGCTCCGCACTGCGCGGACCGACCCCCGGCAGTCGCCGCAACTCGCGCACCAGAGCCGCGAAAGGCCCGGGGTAATCAGCCGCCCTCACAAGCCGGTAGTTGTCCGCCGTGCTGCCGCGCTGCGCAGGGCAAAGATCCGCGCGGCCGCGTCATCCCGCTCGCGGGCCAAAGCTCCAAAGGCATTCTCCGCCTCGGCCCAACGCCCTTCCCAGAAAGCGTCCCACGCACGGTCCCAAGGCGCGCTCTCCCCATTATCCTCCGCCGCCGGACCGGTCACCTCGTGCAACAAAACCCGTTCCCCTTCGAATTCCCACCACGCCATCCGCCGCGACTTCCACCCGGCGGCCACTTCGGCGGCCAGCGCCTCGTCAACGAGCAAACCCGCGGCATAACCGCGTGCCGCCGCCGCCATGCGGCGCGCCCGGCGCAAAGGTGTCCCTCCCACCGTCCAGCGCACTTCCGACGGAAAATGCCCGACACCCGAGACACATTCTCCGCGCGAGAGTGCGGCGCAACCACCCGCCTCTTTGACCCAGGCCCAAAGGACGCGGACCAGGTCCTCCGTGGGCGCCGGTTGCCCCCAAAGACCGAAGGCGAAAAGAGCACCCTCGCCATCGCAGCGCTCGAGGTATCCTCCCGCTTGATGAAAATGCCGCGCGGCACGGGAGGCCAACTCGGACCTTTCCTTCCAAGCAGCATGCTCTCCCTGCGGATGCCCCGGCCAGAGAATCTCGGCCAAAGCAAGAATCTCGCCTCTCGGGCCGTCCTCCAAATGACGCTCGTCCATGCGCGAGTGCAGGAATTCCGCACTAACCCGCCCCCCGACCAACGACTGCCAGCGCGCGCGCCGCGAACCTGCGGGGCTGAAGGAGAAAGCGAGCGCTCCCGCTCCGGCCAAACCCGCGGCGGTCATCGGCACGAACGAACTCGCGCCGTAGCCGTAAAGCCCCGCCAACCAAATTGCGCCGCCCAGAAGCCAAAGCGTGGCCAGCCAGATAAGAACTTTGAGACCGCGCCGTGGAATATCGACCACGCACCAAGCAACCCACAGCGCCACGAAAACCGCCACAATGGCCTCGGCCCGCGGGTTGACCACCGGCGGTCGCCCTCCCGGCCACGCCGGCAGCATGGGTGCCCAGAGCAAAGGCAAGGCCAGCACCATGGCGACCAGTGCACAAATCAGCGCAGCTTTAAGATGCAGGGCCAGCGGGTGTTTCATCGGAAGGATCACCACGATAGGCGCGCACCACCAGATCGCTCAAGAACTTGTCGGGCGACTCCACCGCTTCGCGCGGCAGCAAGAGCGGGCGGCCGGCGGGCGGTCGTTTCACCAAACGCAGCCCGAATTCATAGTCTTTGAACAAATCCGCACACAATTCCCGCACCGGCCTCTGACCATTCACCGCCATCGCCACGAGGAGATCAAGGGCTTCGGGTGCGAATTTCAAAGACAAACCCTGCGGCTGCCCGAGACGCTCGACGAACTCTTCCGCACTGCGCCGCAAAACGCGCAGACGCTCGTCTTGACCGCTGGACCGCAACTGCGCCAAGCGCTCGGCCGGCCGCTCGATGAGGTCCAAATCGATGCGCAACGACGTCGCGCCGGACCCGGGCAACTCGAATTTGAAGTCCCGCAACAGGCGCTCGCACACCGTGAGCAGACCCCGTGCCCCGGTCCCTTCCTCCGCGGCAAGTGCGGCAATACGATCAAGCGCCGCATCGTCAAACACCGCCTCGATCCCGAAAGCCAGAAAAGCACGTTCATACTGGCGGAGCACGCTGCCCTCGGACTCGGACAAAATTTTACGCAGGTCGGCCGCGGTCAATTCCTCGCAGGCCACGCGGACCGGCAAGCGCCCGACAAATTCCGCCTCCATCCCGTATTCGATCAGGTCGGCCGTGGTCACCCCATGCTGCCAAGCCCGGTCCTCCGCCGGACCCGCCGGCGCGGCAAAACCAATCTGGGCCTGCTTGCGCCGCTTCTCGACAATCTCCTTCAGTCGCGGAAAGGCTCCGCTCACGATAAAGAGGATGCTCCGCGTATTGACCGCCTGCCGACCGGGCTTGCTCCCGCGCTGCAATTCCACCACGGCCTGCATCTGGCCCGCCAGGTCCATCGGGTTGCGCAGCGGCACTTCCGTTTCCTCCATCAACTTGAGCAACGCGGTCTGCACCCCGCGCCCGCTGACATCCCGCCCGATCATGTTGCCGGACGTCGCGATTTTGTCGACCTCGTCGATGTAAACAATGCCGTGCTCCGCGCGCTCGGTGTCGCCATCGGCCTTTTGCACCAGTTCACGCACCAAGTCCTCGACATCACCACCCACGTAGCCTGTCTCGCTGAATTTTGTCGCGTCGGCCTTGACGAAAGGGACACCGATCAATTCCGCGATGTGTCGCACGAGATAGGTTTTGCCCACGCCGGTCGGGCCGGTGACGATCACGTTCTGTTTGGCATATTCGACCGGTGCGGTCTCGCCGCGCCGGGCGCGCTCGCGCAGAAATTTCGCGTGGTTGTAATGGTCGCATACCGCGATGGAGAGCACCTTTTTCGCTTCGTCCTGCTTTATGACATAGCGGTCGAGGTGCGCCTTGATCTCACGCGGCGTGAGATGAAAATTGAAGACGTCATCCGTGTCACCCGCCACCGGCTCGGGTCCGCCCGCCGACTCGGGGGCCGGAGAGGCCGGTTGCTGGAAGGCGGTTTGCAGAAAGGCTTGCAGGCGCCGTTGCAATTCGTCGGGCCCGGGAAGATTGGGTTCGCTCACCCCGCAATCTTAGCGGCGGCTCGCCCGGACGCAAACCCCGCTAACCTCCCGAGAGGAGCCTCTCGGCGACCCGCCGGTAAGTGCTCCAACCCTCCACCTCTGGGGCCGGATCAATCTCGAGAAATCGCGCCAAAAGACGAGCGGCCTCCTCCTTGTTCCCGAGCGACCAGTCGGTCACACCGGCCACGAAAAAGACGAGCGATCCGACTCCGGTGACCGGATACCTCGCCAAGTCATCGAGGAGCAGAGGCTTGGTGCGCGAACCGAACCCGGCAGAATCAAGAAACATGTTGGCCAGCTCACGGTCTTCCGGCCGGTCGGAATACAGCCCCGCCTGGGCAAGCGACCGCCAGCATTCCTGGGCCGCTCCGGCATCCCCGGCCAGAGCGTAGGCCAGCGCAAGGTTGAAGGCCGCCCATTGGGCAGGCGCGCTGCGCGGCGTGGCCGCCGCAGCCGCTTCCCGGAAACCGCCCTGCGCGCCACCAAAGTCTCCGGCCACCAAGGCCCCGAGGCCGGCAGCCATCGGGTCGGGGGCCATTTCCTTTCGCTCGCTCATCATCGCCCCGCGCAGCGCGGCCATCTCCGGGCGCCCGCTGGTCAGGAAGAGCCCGGCCCCCACGACGAGAAGGAGCAAAGCGGCAGCAACCGAAATCAAAGACACATACAGCTTGGTGCGATTAGTCTCCACCTTGACCACTTCGCGCTTGGTTCCGGCCGGGCGTCCCGCCCGCTCCAAGACCTTGGCGCGGGCAAACTCGAGGTGCTCAATCAGCTCGGGATAGGACGCATAACGGTCGTCCGGGTTCTTTTCCAGCATGCGATTGATCACGTATGCCGTCTCCGGGGAAACATCCGGGGCGAAGGCCTCGAGACTTACCGGTTGGCTTTTGATTTGCTTGAGTGCAACCAGGCTCGCGCTCTCCGCCTCGAAAGGCGGACGCCCCGCGATGGCGTGAAAGAGCGTGCCTCCAAGACTGTAGATGTCGCTGCGAAAATCCTCCAGTTCGTAGTTCAACCGCTCGGGCGCAATGTAGTAAGGCGTCCCCCAGATTTCTCCCCGGGCCCCCGCTTCGTCCTCGAGCAGGCGGGCCAGACCGAAATCCACGATCTTCGTGGTGTGGGCGTCGGAAAAGAGAATGTTGCCGGGTTTGACATCGCGGTGAATCAGTCCCTTCTCCGCAGCGGCCTCCAATCCCTGGGCGATTTGCGCGCCGATTTCAAGCACCTGCGCTTCCGAGACCCTGGTCTGGATGGCCATGAGGTCGTCCAACGATCCCTTCTCGACCAATTCCATGGCGAGATAAAATTGTCCGGACGCCTCGCCAAAGGAAAAAACGCGCACCGCGTGCGGATGGTTGACCGAGGCAGTGACGCGCGCCTCTTGCTCGAGCTTGGCTCGCTCTTCCTCGCTCGCGCTCATCTCGCGGCGCAGCAACTTGAGCGCGACCATGCGGGCGAGCGTGTGGTCGTAGGCCTTGAAGACCGAACCCATGCCACCCTGACCGATCAGCCCGATGAGTTCAAAGTTGTTGAAATTGCGGCGGGCGTTCCATCCCTCACCGCAATGGGGACAAAAGATGGGGGCAAGGGGCGGTTCGTCGCTGACATCGATGGAACCGCCGCAGGACGGGCAGCTTTCGATCAGCACGGGAAAGGTGGCCTCTTCCACACGGCAAACCTTGCGCGGCGGCGGCGGAACGTCCAGCGTTTCCACCGGAACCCATGAATAGCACCCTTCATTGCACCGCCGGGCAGCGCGCCGACCGCCTCGACCGCTGGCTTGCCGAGCAATGGCCTGACTTCAGCCGCGCCCGCTGGCAGAAAGCGCTGGCCTCGGGCTTGGTCCAAGTCAACGACACCGTGGCCCGTGCCTCCGACCCGGTCCGGGCCGGCGACAAAATCGAGGCCCGCTGGCCGCCCGCCGCCGCAGTCCCTGCCCATGTCACGCCGGAAAATATCCCCCTCGCTATCCTCTACGAGGACGATCACCTGCTGTGTTTGAACAAGCCTCCGGGACTTGTCGTCCATCCGGCGGTCGGCCATTGGCAAGGCACTTTGGTCAACGCCGTTCTCCACCACTGCGGTCCGGTCACCACAGGAGGGGACCCGCTGCGTCCGGGGATCATCCATCGGCTCGACAAGGACACCAGCGGTTGCATCCTCGTGGCAAAAACAGAACAAGCACTGACCGCGCTCGCGCGCCAGTTTGCCGACCGCACCGCACAGAAAACCTATCTCGCCGTGGTTCGCGGGATTCCCCGCACCTCGGCAGGTTCGGTCAACGGTGCCATCGAGCGGCATCCCGTCCACCGCCAACGCATGACGGTCAGCCGCGGGCTGGGCGCTCGCCCCGCCGAGACGGCGTGGCGCGTGCTCAACTCCGATGGCAAACTTTCCCTCCTCGAGTGCCGGCCGAAAACCGGGCGCACCCACCAGATCCGCGTGCACCTCAAACACCTCGGCCACCCCATCGCCGGTGACCGCACCTACGGAGGCGGCGCCGATTATCCGCGCCAGTTGCTCCACGCGTGGAAAATTGCCGTGACCCATCCCGCCACCGGCGTCCTCATGGCATTCACCGCCCCGCTGCCCGCCGACTTTCCCTTGCGGCCGGACCAACCCGGCTCCTGACCTTCACACCTCCTCCCGTCACCAGCGCCGCCGCTGCTCCTGCCCCAATGACTCCAACTGCCGCCGTTCCTCGCGGCTGAGACCATCCATTCCTTCCTCCACGACCCGGGAAAGCAATTCTTCGGTCTGCGCGGTGCGCCCGGCTTCATCGGTTGAACGCCGCCCGCGCGGCGCAACGGGGAGCCACCACCAAGTCAGGAACGCTCCGGCCAGAGCGCCGCCCAAATGCGCGAGGTGGCCGATCTCGGGAAAAATGCGCAGCACGGCGCAAAGCAAGGAGACGAGAATAATCCCCCACCCGAGCGTTTTGGCCTTCATCTTGACCGGCAAAACAAAGAAGAGCAGCGCGCGCAGCGGCATCTCGGGATAGGCCGTGGTGAAGGATAAAATGACGCCGCTTACCGCCCCGGAGGCGCCGATCAATTCGGAAGAGGATGAAGCAAATGCGGTCTGGAGCAGACCGCCCGCCACGCCGGAAAGGAGATAAAGCAGCAAGTATTTCACCCGCCCGAGCAAGTGCTCCACTTCCGGGCCGATAAACCACAAGGCCAACACGTTGACCGAGAGATGCAGCAGGTTGGCATGAAGAAAAATATGGGTGAGCAAAGTCCACCAGCGGCCCTCGGACAACGCTTGCCCGCTCAACGCCCACGCCGAAAGGTCCAATCCCCGTTCTCCACCAAGAAGCAGGGCCTCGAGCGCGTAGACCGCCACACACCCTGCCACCAGCAACACCGTGACCGGAGCCGCGCGCAACTTGTCCCGCAAATCTTGCATGGAGTGAGGCTAACAGCCGGGGCACGGGGGAGCAACGCGCGCTTCCCGCTTTGCATCAAGCCCCGATGGGCTAACGTGGCCCGTCGTATGCCGCGCTGCCTCCGCCCCTGCCTCATCGTTACCGCCGTGCTGGTCGCACTGGCCGTCGCCGCCGTGCTCGCTTTCAACCTCCACCTGCAGTCGAACGCCATGCAGGAACAGTTGCGCAAAGCGGCCATCGACACCATCGGGCTGCCGCTCAATGTGCGCAGCGCCATTTACACGCCCTGGGATGGTATCTGCCTGCGCGGACTGGTCATGCCAGACATGGAAAATGCCGGGGTTAATTTCCTCGAGGCCTCCGAGTTCCGCATCATATTCCGTCTTTGGCCGCTCCTGCGGCGCGAGTTCGTGGTCAGCAGCCTGCGGCTGAACGAAGCCGTTCTCACTTGGAGGCAAAACACGGAGGGCAAATGGCGGGTGCCGCGTCAACCGGCGGACGCCGTCACCGCGCCCGCCGGCACCTCCGCCACGGCACGCCCCGCCGTATCGCCCGCGCCGGAACCGGTCATGGCCGTGCGGGTCGACGGCATGGAAGTGCAGCGCTCGCGCATCCTTTTCGAAAACCGCGACGGCTGGCCCTTGCTCGACGCAGAAGGCATCACCGCGCGGGCCGACCTCGGCGGCGACGGCAACGCGACCGGCGAAGCGCGCGTTCCCGAGGCCGTCCTCGCCGGCCTCATCGTGGCACGGGACCTCGCCACCGATTTCACCCTCGAAGAAGGTCTTCTCCAACTCACCGGCATCCACGGCGAGATCGCCGGCGGAAACCTTGCCGGTCAGGGCAGCGTGGCCACCATGGCCGAAGGATCACCTTACGAGTGGGACCTCCGGCTCGACGGGTTCCAAATGTCCGAACTGCGCATGCCGTCCTCGTTCGGCGGCACACGCTTGGAAGGCACCCTCACCGCGCACTTCACCGTGCAGGGACGCAATGCCCCGCAACGGAAGTTACAAGGGCGCACCCGCATCGACCTGGCCAACGGCCGCATGATCCCGTCCGACTACCTCAAGGGCCTCGGCCAAGTGCTCGGCATTCGCGAAATGCAGGGACTCGATTTCCGCGAGGCCTACGCCGAGTTGCGTCTGGAGGACGATTTCATCCACGTCACTCCCCTTTGGCTGCGCTCCAACGAGTTTGCCGTGGAAATGAGCGGGCCGATCACCCGCGGCGGCGGCCTCGATCTCCAAGCCCGCCTCCTCCTCGGACCATCCTCGGCCTCTCGCTTGGCCGTGCTGACCGGCCGCGAGTTGCCCGCCGCCGACATCAAGGGCATGCCTGGCTTCCGGGCGGTCAGCTTCCGCGTGACCGGAACCCTCGAGAAACCGCAAAGCGACCTCGCCTCGCGACTGCTGGGCAGCGGGGCTGGCGGACGCCTCGGCGAATTTTTCCTCAACTTTCTCGGCGTCCCCTGAGCCATGCGCGTGATTGCCGGAACCGCGCGCGGCCTGCGCCTCGACTGCCCGGCGGGCGTGGCCCGTCCCATGATGGACCGCGTGCGCGGGGCGGTTTTCTCCAGCCTCGGCGAGGCGGTCCCCGGCGCCCGGGCCCTGGATCTTTTTGCCGGAAGCGGAGCCATCGGCATCGAGGCGCTCAGTCGCGGTGCCGCTTCATGCCATTTCGTCGACCGCAACCGCAAGGCTGCCGAGGTCATCCGGACCAATCTCGCCCGCGCCAAATTGACCGGCTCGGTCCGCCTGCAGGACGTTGCCGCTTACCTCGGAAGCGCAACGCCTGCTGCCTTCGATCTCGTCTTCGCAGACCCGCCTTTTGCCTTGGAAACCGGGGACCCCGCCCACCCGCACTCCCTGCTCGCCGGGAGCAACCTCGCCCGCTGCGTCGCTCCGGGTGGGTTCTTTGTCGTCGAGTTGCCGCAGGAACCGCCCCGGCCTGACCCGTCTTGGGAATTGCTCCGCAGCCGCCGTTACGGGCAGGCTTGGGTGGCGATGTACCGCCGGACGCCCGACGCATGACGCGCATTCTTTACAATCTTCTCTTTCCCCTCGCCTTTCTCGTCATCCTGCCACGCTACTTGGCACGCATGTTCCACCGGGGAGGCTACCGGCATGATTTCGGGCAGCGATTCGCGCGCTACGCCCCGGAATTGCGGGCGCGCTTCGATCGCGGTGAATGGATCTGGGTCCATGCCGTCAGTGTCGGCGAATTGCTCATCGCCCTTAAACTTCTGGACGAACTCCACCGACGTCACCCCGCATGGCACTTCATCGTTTCCAGCACCACATCCACCGCCCACGCTCTCGCCCTCGGGCGGCAGACTGATTGGTGGGTCCCCGTCTACACTCCGGTGGACTTCCCCCACCTCGTGCGCCGCGCGCTCGACGCCGTTCGTCCGCGCGCCATCGTGCTGACCGAAAGCGAAATGTGGCCTAACTTCATCTGGACGGCCCGGCGCCGCCATATCCCTGTCATACTGGTCAACGCCCGCGTCTCGCCGCGTTCCGCCCGCCGCTACCGGCGCTTCGCGCCGGTACTCCGCGCCGTGACCCGACATTTGCAAGCCGTCGGACTGCAGGAAGAATCGCACGCCGCCCTTTGGTCGCACCTCGGCGTGCCAGCGCAGCGCCTGCACTTGACCGGCAGTGTCAAATATGACCCCACCGCCGACCATCCCCACGGCCGCGACTTCCGCCCCGTGCTCGCAGGCTTCGGCTTCGACCCTGCCGATCCGATCCTTCTGGGTGGCAGCACCCACGAGGGAGAAGAGGAAATCCTCGCCGACGGCCTGCGTATCTTGCGCCAACAATGCCCCGCGGCGCGCCTCCTCATCGCCCCGCGCCACGTCGAGCGCACGGCAAAGATCGCCGCGAACCTCGCCCAGAGCGGTTTCCGCGTGGCGCGACGCACCGAAACCCACACCGGTCCGGCTCCGGATATTCTCCTGCTCGATACCACCGGGGAGTTGCCCGATTGGTATTCCTGCGCGGACGCGGTTTTCATGGGCAAGAGTCTCCGCGGAACCGGCGGACAAAACCCCGTCGAAGCCATCCTCGCCGGCCGTCCCGTCCTCTTCGGCCCGCAGATGCAGAATTTCGCCACGCTCCGCGAGGCGCTGCTCTCCGCGGGCGGGGCGGTGGAAATACACGACGCCAAGGGTCTGGCCGCGGAGACTGTCCGGCTTTTCACCGACCGGTCACACCGCGCCAAACTGGTCGGTAACGCGGGAATCGCTCTGCAACCACATCACGGCGCCACGGTCCGGACTGCCGAGTTGGTCGAAAACGCCGTCAAGGGGAGTGACTCCACCCCTGCCCGCGTGTAACCTGCCGAGGTTAATGAGGGACAAACCCTTTAAAATCGGAAATGTCACGGTGGGCGGGAAAAAACTTCTCCTCATCCTCGGCCCATGCGTCCTCGAAAGCGAAAAGTCGGCCCGCCGTACCGCCTCGCGGATTCTCACCATCACGCGCCGCCTCGGTGTCCCTTTCATCTTCAAGGCCTCCTACGACAAAGCCAACCGCACGTCGGGATCCTCCTTCCGCGGCCCCGGCCTCGAGGAAGGTTGCCGCATTCTCGCCTCGATCAGCCGCGACTTCGGTCTGCCCGTCACCACCGATGTCCACTCCCCGGAAGAGGTCACGGTCGCCGCACGCCATGTCGACCTATTGCAAATTCCCGCTTTCCTCTGCCGCCAAACCGACCTAATCGCCGCGGCGGGGGCGAGCGGTCGTGCGGTCAACGTGAAAAAGGGCCAATTTCTTTCGCCTTGGGAGATCGAACCCATCGCGCGCAAGCTCCGTGCCGCGGGATGCCGCCGCTTTTTTTTCACCGAGCGCGGCACGACCTTCGGCTACAACAACCTCGTGGCCGACATGCGCGCCATCCCCTGGATCCGCGCCCAAGGTTTCCCTTTGGTTTTCGACGCCACCCATTCCGTGCAGCGGCCGGGCGGCGGGGGCGACCGTACCACGGGGGACGGCGAACTCGCCCCGGTGCTTGCCGCCGCCGCGGTCGCGGCCGGGGCCGACGGCGTTTTCCTCGAGACCCACGAGAATCCGGCCAAAGCTCCGTCCGATGGACCCAACCAGATTCCCCTCGCCCGCTTGCCCGGCGTCTTGCGCCAACTTCTCGCCATCCGCCATGCGCTTTGACCTTTCCCTCCTGCTCGCTCTTCTCCTTCTGCCGTTGGCCGGTCCCGCGCAGGAAAGTCCGGGTCTGGGCCCCATCGACATTCCGGTCGCCATTGGCCAAAGCGTCAAACAACTCCGCGTCCCCCACCAAAATGCCCAAGGCAAACTCAGCTTGCGGCTGAACGCGGAACGGGCCGAACGTTCCAGTAGCACCGAATTTACCTTCGGCGATCTGCGCATCGAAATCTTCGGCGACGAGGCCGATAAAGCCACCCTTGAAGTCCTTCTCCCCGAGGCCATCTTCGACCAAGGCACGCGCCGGCTGGTCAGCAACCGCCGCTCGGTGATCAAAGGCGAAACCCTCGAAATCACCGGGAGCCAACTCATCTTCGACATCGACACGCGGACCAGCCTCCTGCGCGGACCCGTCACCATGGTGGTCACCGCCTCCGACAAGCTCCAGCCATGAGACCCGCCCTTCTTCTCCTCGCTCTCGGTGCCACCGCGGCGGCCCAGACCGGCGCTGATCCGCTCGGGCTCGGACCCTTGGCCGAGACGCGGCCGCTCGGCTCCAAAACTGAAATCACCGCGCAAAAAGAGGCCACCTTCGACGAGCAAAAAAATACCGCGATTTTCGTCGGCAGCGTGCGCGTCACCGACCCCAGCTTCCTCCTCTCCGCCGACCGGCTCACCGTGTTCCTCACCGCCGACCGCTCGGGTATCGACCGCGCGGTGGCCGAGGGCAGCGTTGTCATCGTGCAGCGCGCCGCCGGCCAGGCCGAGGAGAACAAAGGGGCGGTCGGGCGGGCCGAGCGGGCCGAATACCTTCCGGCCGACGGCCGCGCCACCCTGAGCGGGAGTCCGGAGATCCAACAGGGGATCAACCGCCACATCGCCACTTCACCCGGAACACGCATGATTCTCTACCGCGACGGCCGCGCCAGTACTATCGGGCCCAGCCGCACGGTGATCACCGACGCCTCCGCCCCCGAATTGCCATGACCGCCGGACTTCCCACCGCCAAGCCGGATGCCGCTGCCGCCGGCCCGGTTTTGCAGACGGACCAACTGGTCAAAGTTTACGGCGGACGCGCCGTGGTCAACGGTGTCGACATTCACGTGCGCCGCGGCGAAGTCGTCGGCTTGCTCGGCCCCAATGGCGCGGGCAAAACGACCACCTTCTACATGATCGTCGGCCTGGTCCGTCCGAACTCGGGCCGTGTCCTCTTCGACGGCCAAGATGTCACCCGCATGCCCATGTTCCGCCGCGCCCGCGCCGGCATGGGTTACCTTCCCCAGGAGGAATCCGTGTTCCGCAAGCTCACCGTGGAGCAAAATATCACGGCCATCCTCGAGACAACCAATCTCTCCCGCGCGCAACGCAAAGCACGTTGCGAGGAACTGCTCCACCAGTTCGGGATCGAACACATCGCCAAAAATACCGCCCTCACCTTGAGCGGCGGCGAGAAACGCCGCCTGACCATCGCCCGCTCGCTCGTGACCAGCCCCTCGCTCCTCATGCTCGACGAACCCTTCAGCGGCGTCGATCCCATCGCGGTCTTCGACGTGCAGCAGATTATTTCGCAGCTGCGCGACGCCGGCCTCGCCATCCTCATCACCGACCACAACGTCCGTGAAACCCTCGCCATCGTCGACCGCGCTTACCTCATCTTTGAAGGGCGCGTGGAAAGCGAGGGACCCAAAGATTTCCTGCTCAACGACCCCGTCAGCCGCCGACTTTACCTCGGCGAAAGCTTCAGCATGTAAACGCCATGGCCTCCCTCGCAATCGAACCACCCAGCGTCGGGCAATTTTTCGAAAACCACGCCGACCCCCTCGGCCTCGAACTGGTGGCCGGCAAAACCGGCCTCGACCGCATCATCCGCGAACCCACGGTCAACCGCCCCGGCCTCGCCCTCTCCGGTTTCTATAATTATTTCGCCCCGAAACGTATCCAGGTTTTCGGCAGTGCCGAACTGAGCTACCTCCAAAGTCTCCCCGCCACCGAACGCAAGGACCGCCTGCGCCGATTCTTCGGTTGCACCATACCTTGTCTGGTCATCGCCCGCCGGGCCAAACTTCCCCTCGGCCTTACCAAGTTCGCCGATCGGGCCGGCATCCCCGTTTTCCGCACCCCGATGATCACCATGAAGTTCATCAACGCCGCCACCATCGCGCTCGAACTCGACTTCGCCCCGCGCCGCAGCGAGCACGGCAGCATGGTCGATATTCTCGGCGTGGGCACCCTCATCCGCGGCGCCAGCGGCATCGGCAAAAGCGAATCCGTCCTCAGCCTCCTCGAGCGAGGCTACAGCTTGGTCAGCGACGACATTACCCGCTTCCGCGCGATTGAAGGCCGCGAACTGATCGGCGCCTCCGCCGAGTTGACCCGCTTCCACATGGAGGTCCGGGGCATTGGCATCATCAATGTCGCCGCCATCTTCGGCGTCCGCAGCATCCGGACGGAAAAGTCCCTCGATCTCGTCGTGACCCTCAAAGACTGGACGGAAATGGAAGACGTCGACCGCCACGGCCTCCAACGCCAGTTCTATAAGATCCTTGGCATTTCCGTGCCCCACGTTATTATTCCTGTCCGCACAGGTCGTGATCTCGGACGTTTGGTCGAAGTCGCCGCGTTGGACCAGAAATTGAAGTCCCACGGGACGGACAGCGCCAACGAGTTCAACGAACGGCTGATCAAACAAATGAAAGGCCCGTGACAACACATATGGGAATCCTCGCCAAAAAAACCGGCGCGGCGGAAAGCCGTCTGACCAGAGAACTGGTCATTCTCAACCGCTACGGGCTCCACGCCCGCCCCGCGGCCCTTTTCGTCAAGACCTCGAACCGCTTCAAATCCGAAGTCTGGGTGGAAAAAGACGGCGAGGAAGTCAATGGCAAGTCGATCATGGGCCTCATGATGCTCGCCGCCGGCCACGGCTCCAAACTCAGGGTCTCCGCCGCCGGCGCCGATGCCGAAAAATTCCTCAAAGAAATCGAGGAACTTGTCGCCAGCCGCTTCCACGAGGACTGAGCCGGCCCGCGCATTCCCCCTTCCCCACCCTTGCGCTTTCCGCTAAAAAGCGCGCCGGATGGTCGAACCACACATACAAGAAGTCCTTTGGCAGGGCATCGGCGTTTCCCCCGGCATCGTCGAAGGCGATGTGGTTGTCCATTGGCAAAACGAGGAAGAAATACCGATCCGCGATATCGCCCCCGCAGAAATTCCCGCGGAAATCGCCCGTTTCGAGGTCGCCCTCATCGCCACGCGCCAGGAACTTCTCGAAATTCAGCAGAAGATTGCCGGGGCCATCGGTGCGGACGACGCCAGCATTTTCGACGCCCACCTTCTGGTCGTGGAGGACCGCACCCTTATCGATGAAGCCTTGCGCGGACTCGAACGCGACCTGAATAACATCGAGTCCGTCTTCCACCAAGTTGCCGGAAAATACTGCCGCACCCTCGCCGCGATCGATGACCCCTACTTGCAGGAACGCGTGGTCGACGTCGAGGACGTCACCCGCCGCATCATCCGCCACCTGCTCGGCAAATCCCGCGAGGAATTCGACAAACTTGATCGGCCGCACATCATTGTCGCGCGTAATCTCACGCCCTCCGACACCGCACTAATCAACCGCGAGCTGGTCCGTGGTTTTGTCACCGAGCAAGGCAGCCGCACATCACACAGCGCCATCATGGCGCGATCCCTCGGCATCCCGGCCATCGTCGCCCTTCCCGGCATCTGCACAAAAATTGCCACCGGCGACCACGTTCTCCTCGACGGCTACAGCGGCAGGCTCACCGGCAATCCTTCCGAACAGACCCGGTTCACCTACGGCCAAATCGAGCGCCAGAAAGTCGCAATTACCCACCAACTCGAGGCCATCCGCGAAACTCCCTCCAACACGCGCGACGGACGCCATATCATTCTCTCGGCCAACATCGAACTGCCCTCCGAACTCGACGCCGTCACCTCCTCGGGTGCCGAGGGCATCGGCCTCTTCCGCACGGAATTCCTTTTCCTCAACAAGGCCGTCCCGCCATCCGAAGACGAGCAATACGAATCCTACAAAATCGTGGCCGAACGCTGCATGCCCCACAGTGTCATTATCCGGACCCTCGACATCGGCGGCGACAAACTCATGCACCTCGCCGACCAGACCAGCGAGGACAACCCCTTCCTCGGCTGCCGCGCCATCCGCCTCTGCTTCGCCCAGCCCGAACTTTTCAAGACCCAGTTGCGCGCCATCCTCCGCGCCGGCGTTCACGGCCACATGCGCCTCATGTATCCCATGATCGGGCAGGCGGAAGAACTCCGCCGCGCCAACGCGCTTCTCGAGGAATGCAAAAAGGAGCTCGCCGGCCGCGGTGTCCCTTACCGCCACGACATCGAGGTCGGCAGCATGATCGAACTTCCCGCCGCCGCGCTCATCGCCGACCAGCTCGCCAAGGAGGTGAAATTTTTCAGCGTCGGGAGCAACGACTTGGTGCAATACACCATGGCGGTCGACCGCGGCAACGAACGCATCGCGCACCTCTATCAGCCGACCCACCCCGCCGTCCTCCGCCTCCTCGCCATGGCCGCCACCGCGGCCCACGACAATGGCATCTGGATCGGCATCTGCGGCGAGATGGCTTCCGAGATCCATCTCACCCCGCTGCTCCTCGGATTGGGGATCGATGAATTCAGCGTGGTCACCCCCGCCGTTCCCCGCATCAAAAAAGCCCTGCAAAGCCTCGACTCTCAAGCCTGCCAAGAGTTCGCCGGCCGGGCCGCCAGCATGACCGATCCGCAGGAGATCGAAACGATGTGCCGCGAGTACGCCAAGCAACACTACCCCGACCTCTTCGATCTTTGAGTTTCTCCCGGCCGCCGCCCCGCACCCCGGCCGCCGCGACAATTCTGGCTGAAAACTGCACACCGAAAACTGTCAACTTTTTCCCCCTTGCGCCGCACTGATATCCGCCTCGCCTTGGACGAACTGCAACTTCGCCCGACGAAAAGTCTCGGACAAAATTTTCTCCACGACCAAAATCTGGCCCGCGCCATTGCCGCCACCGCCCTTCCCGGCCGTGTCCCTTTCGCGGTCGAAATCGGCCCCGGCCTCGGCTCCCTCACCGCCCCGCTCCTCGAACGCTGCGACCACTTGCTGGTCATCGAAAAGGACGCCCGCCTCGCCGCTTGGCTGGGCCGCAAGTTTCCCTCCGACCGGGTTGAAGTGATCCACGGCGACGCGATCGAGTTCGACTGGCGTCCGCTCCTCCTCCACGGCCCCTTTCCTCTCGCCGGCAACCTGCCCTACTGCGCCACCTCGCCGATCCTGCGCACTTGGCTCGGCCCCGGCACGCCCGTCAACCGCGCCACCTTCGCCGTGCAAGACGAGTTCGCCCAACGCCTCGCCGCGATCCCCGACCAATCCGATTACAGCGCCCTCACCGTACGCACCCAGCGACTCTGGTCCGTACGGCGCGAGCGCCTCCTCCCGCCGTCCGTTTTCCTTCCCGAACCCGGCGTCGATTCCGCTCTCGTTGTCCTCGCACGGCGGGAACCGCGCACCTTCCCGCCGGTTCGTTCCGTTTTTTTCGACCACCTCGTCCAGCGCGGTTTCAGCCAACGCCGCAAACAACTCCGCTCCCTGCTCAAAGCCGACCCCGTGGTTTGGTCCGCTTGGTGCTCAGAGCAAGACCTTCCCCCGACCTGCCGCGCCGAAGATCTTTCCGTCCCGCAATGGGTCGCCTTGGCCCGCATCCTCGATCCCGCCGCGGCGACTCCCGCCCAGCATGACGGGGAACAATTCGATATCGTCAACGAGCAGGACGAAGTCATCGGCACCCGCCCCCGCACCGAGGTCCACGACTGCGCCCTCCTCCATCGCGCGGTGCACATTCTCGTCTTCAACCGCCGGGGCGAACTCCTCCTGCAAAAACGCTCCGCCTGGAAGGACCGCGAGCCAGGCAAATGGGATTCGAGTGCCGCCGGGCACCTCGAACCCGGCGAAACCTATGCCGCCGCCGCCGCGCGGGAAACGGAAGAAGAACTCGGAATCCGCCCCGGACTCAACCCGGTCGGAAAAATCCGCGCCTGCTCGAATACCGGACAGGAATTCGTCGAGGTTTTCACCGCGCAACATGACGGTCCCTGCGTGCTTCCTCCCTCCGAAATCGAAGACGCCCTCTTTGTCCCTCTCTCCCTTGTCCGCGACTGGCTCGCCGCGCGTCCCCACGATTTCGCCCCCGGCTTTCTCGAAGTCAGCAAATTTCTCCCCGCCACATAGCCACCGCCAAACGGCGACAGGTAAACTCCGCCCTCAAGGCGTCTCGATCGCGACCCCGTGCATGGGCGCCATGTGCGCATAATTGTTCTCTACCGCTCCCATCCGGAAGGCCCGGTGGCCGTGGCCGAAGGCACTGACCGCGGCCGGATGCAAGTTGCGGATCATGATGCCATTGGCCCCCACACTCGCCGCGCCCCGGGCCAGCGCATCGACCGCCATTGACGTCTTGGCCTCGTCTGAGAGGAGAGCGGTAAAATAGACGTGGGCCTCAACCAGGGCGATTTCCCGGAAGTTGCCAGGGAGGCCGCCATAAACCGCAACCTCCGTGGGATCGATGGGGGGATTGGGTGGACCCATCAACTTTACCTTGGTGCTCACACAGCCCGTTGCGGCGAGGAGACAAAGACCTGCAGCCAGAGCAGTAGCCATTCGGATGCGGCGCATATTTCACTGCTAACAGATGACAGCGCAGGGTCAACCTGCCACTGCGGCCGGAGGAACATGCGCTTCGAGCTGGCGGCGCGAGGTTGGCCTGTGGCGGGCTTTCCACCTCACCACAGGAAAAAGGGCAAAGGGCCAAAGATCAAAGGGAACTCTTCCGGCGCTTCCAAAGATACAACGCTCCTGCTCC
>JAQBWH010000065.1 GCA_027624625.1 Verrucomicrobiota bacterium
GGTCACCGGCGGCGCTTTATTTGGCTGCGGCGGGAGTGGGCACCTTGGGGATCGTCGATCCGGACGAGGTCGAGCTTTCCAATTTGCACCGGCAGATTTTGCATGGCAGCGGGGATGTCGGCCGGGCCAAGGTGGATTCCGCGGCGGAGCGGTTGGCCGGGGTCAATCCTCACGTGCGGGTCGAACCGATCCGCGGGCGCTTCACCGCGGCCAACGCGCTGGAGTTGGCGCGCGGGTGGGATGTGGTGGTCGACGGGTGTGACAATTTTCCGACCCGCTATGCCTCGAACGATGCCTGCGTGGCCTTGGGCATTCCAAATGTCTATGGATCCGTCTGGCGTTTCGAGGGGCAGGTTTCGGTCTTTGCGCCGTATCGCGGTGGTCCGTGTTACCGCTGCGTGAATCCGCGCGCCCCGGCGGCGGGCGCGGTGCCCTCTTGTGCGGAGGCGGGGGTGCTCGGGGTCATGCCGGGTTTGATCGGCACGCTGCAGGCCCTGGAGGCGATCAAGCTGCTGACCGGGGTCGGTGATCCCATGATCGGACGTCTCCTGCATGTCGATGGCGCGGCGATGAAATTCCGGGAATTTAAACTGCGGTGTGACCCGCAATGTGCGCGCTGCGCGGAGGGGCGGAGAGATTTACCGGTTGAGGAAGAAGGGGTGTCATGTGCAGTCTCGGGAGCAATGAACGACGAGGAAATTTCGGTCCAGGACTTGGCCGCGGCACGGAGCGGCGGCACCCCGCATGTGCTGCTTGATGTCCGTGAAGCTTGGGAGTTGGCGGTGGCGAAGCTTGAGCCCTGTTTCCATGTTCCGCTCGGCGAGGTGGTGGCGCGGGTCGAGGAGATCCCGCGGAATGTGCCGGTTTACGTGCTGTGCCACGGCGGCGTGCGGAGCGGTCGCGCCGTGGAGTTTTTGCGCGGGGCGGGCTTCGGTCAGGCGAAAAGTGTGCACGGCGGGATCGCGGCATGGTCGGCAGAGGTGGACGACAAGGTACCGACCTATTAGACCTTGGCCATGAATGCGATGTTGCGAGGGGAAGAGGGTTTGAAATTGGCACTGGGGCGCGTTCCGAGCGGACTCTACGCGGTCGGGGCGGTGCACGAGGGGCGCCGCATGGGGATGCTCTGCAGTTTCGTCGAGCAGGCGGGGTTTGAGCCGCCGATGATTTCCATCGCCTTGGGGGCGGACCGGCCGTTGCGGGTGGTTCTGGAGCGGGGGGAACTTTTTTCGGTCAATATTCTCGGGACGGAGGACAAAGCTTTGCTCGCCGCCTTCGCCTCGGGGCGCGAGGAGGATCCCTTTGCTGCTTTCGCACTGGTCGAAAACGGGCACGGGTTGCCGGAGTTGGCCGGTGCTCTGGCTTGGTTGGCCTGCCGGGCACGCGGTTCGGTGGCGGCCGGGGACCACGTCGTCTATGTCGCGGAGGTGGTGGAAGGCTGCTTGCACCGCGAGGTCGGGGAGCCGATGATCCGCGTCCGCAAAAATGGGCTCAGTTACTGACATGGATTTTCTTTTGAGCATCGCGCGCTGTCCGCGCACGGGGCAGAAATTGCACGAGGAGGGCGGACGCCTGGTCACGAAAGACGGCGCGTTGGCTTATCGTCTGGAAAACGGCATCCCGGTGTTGCTGGCCGGTGAAGCGGTGGAGGTGGCGCCATGACCGAACTCGAGACCTTGCGTCACTCTTGCGCGCACGTGCTGGCCGAGGCGATTCTGCGTCTTTGGCCCGAGGCGCAATTCGCGGCGGGCCCGCCAGTTGAGCAGGGGTTTTATTACGACGTCGATTTGCCGCACCGCATTTCACCCGAGGATTTCGCCAAGATCGAAGCCGAGATGCAAAAGATCATTACGGCCGACCAACCGTTCGAGCGGAAGGTGGTCTCGCGGGCCGCGGCGATGGAATTGGGACGGGCCGGCCAGCTGGCCGCGCTGGGCGAACGCGGGGTGCCGAGCCGTTACAAGTTGGATATTTTGGAGAACATTGCGGAAGGCGAGGAAATCAGCCTTTACCGCAACGGGGCCTTCACCGATTTGTGCGCGGGGCCGCACGTGGCCTCGACGGGCCAGATCGGGGCCTTTGCCCTCACCGCGGTGGCCAGCGCCTACTACAAGGGGGACGAGAGCAATCCGCAGTTGCAGCGCATTTACGGCATCGCCTTCGCCGCGCCGGAGGAGTTGGCCAAATGGCGCGAGATGATGGAAGAGGCGCGCAAGCGCGATCACCGCAAGCTGGGCAAGGAGCTGCAATTGTTCCATGTCGACGAGGCGGTGGGGGCGGGTCTTATTCTTTGGACCCCGAAGGGTGCGGTCGTCCGGCAGGAGTTGCAGAATTTCATCGGCGAAGAATTGCGGCGCCAAGGCTACGAGCAGGTTTTCACCCCGCACATCGGGCGGCTGGAACTTTTCCGGACCTCCGGTCACTACCCGTATTACGCCGACTCGCAGTATCCGCCGTTGGTCGAGCGCGAAACCTTGCATCGGCTGGCGGAGGAAGGATGCACCTGCGCGGATCTGGCCCATCGATTGGAGCAAGGCGAGATCGAGGGTTACCTGCTCAAGCCGATGAATTGTCCGATGCACATCAAGATTTTCGCCTCGCAGCCCCGCAGCTACCGCGACTTGCCGGTCAGGTTGGCGGAGTTCGGAACGGTTTACCGTTGGGAGCAATCGGGTGAGTTGAACGGCATGACGCGGGTCCGCGGGTTCACCCAGGACGATGCGCACTTGTTCGTCACGGAGGACCAAATGGGAGCCGAGATCCAAGGCTGTCTCGATCTGGTGAAAAAAGTTTTCCGCGCCTTCGACATGCAGGATTACCGGGTGCGCCTCGGGCTGCGCGAACCCGGGTCACACAAATACGTGGGCCAGGCGGAGGATTGGGACCGGGCCGAGGAGGCCTGCCGTCAGGCGGCCCGGACGCTCGGGGTGCCTTATAGCGAAGAGCGGGGCGAGGCCGCGTTCTACGGACCGAAGATCGACTTTGTGGTCCGCGACGTGATCGGCCGCGAGTGGCAACTCGGCACCGTGCAGGTCGACTTCCAATTGCCCGAGCGTTTCGATTTGCATTACACGGGGGCGGACAACAAACCGCACCGCCCGGTCATGATCCACCGTGCGCCCTTCGGTTCGATGGAGCGTTTCGTCGGTGTGCTGATCGAACATTTTGCCGGAGCCTTCCCCGTTTGGTTGGCGCCGGAGCAAGCGCGGGTCCTTCCGGTTTCGGAAAAAGTGGCCGACTACGCACAGGAAGTGGCCGCCGCGCTGCGCGGTGCCGGGGTGCGCGTCGCGGTGGACACCTCGCAGGACAAGCTCGGGGCCAAAATTCGTCTTGCACAGGTGGAGAAAGTGCCTTACATGATTGTCGTTGGCGCAAAGGAGGCCGAGTCGCGGCAGATTTCGGTAAGGAGCCGAAAAGCCGGCGACGAAGGTCTCCACGCCATTGACAGTTTCGTTGAGCGCATCAAAAAAGAAATCAGTGAAAGAGTTCTGTAGTCACTCCTGACATCCCGCACGCTCACGGGATTACCATCAATGCCTCGCCCCGCTTTTTCACGCGCACCCCAACTGCCCACCATCCGGGTCAACCACCGCATCCGCGCCCGCGAAGTGCGCGTGATAAACGGTGCGACCAACGAGCAGCTCGGGGTCCTCAAATTGCCCGACGCGCTGCGTAGGGCGGAGGAGTTGGGGCTCGACCTGGTCGAAGTGGCGGCCAATGCCAACCCGCCGGTCTGCCGTATTGTCGACTTCGGCAAATACCGCTACGAGCTGGCCAAGCAGGAAAAGGACAAAAAATCTCATGCCGGCAAAGTCAAAGAGGTCAAATTTCGGGTCAACATCGACAGTCACGATTACCTGACGAAAATTCGCCACGCCGAGGAGTTCCTCGACAAGGGCAACAAGTTGAAGGTGCAACTGCAGTTCCGCGGACGTCAGATGGCGCACCAGGAACTCGGCATGGCCGTCGTGCTGCGGGTCAAAGAAGACCTCGCCACGATGGGCCACGTTGACATGGAGCCCAAATTGGTGGGGCGAGCGATCAACATGGTCTTGAGCCCGCTGCCGGCCAACAAACGCAAACGGCGTTTCAAGCCGATGGAAATCGAGCCTGAGGACGACAGCGCGGAGCCGGATGAAGCGGACGACGAGGAGAATTAAGCCAAGGGCGCGGCCGTGGCTGCCGTCGCGGGCCGCGGGAGAAAATTTCTCCGGGCGGAGATACGGCTGATGGCCCAAGCCGCGTGTTCACGGAGCAGAGGCTCGCTATCTTGCGCCGCATTTTGCAGGGCGGGGAGATCGTCCGTGGTGCCGACATTACCCAGCGCCACGCAGACATTGCGAAGAAATCCGCGCCGTTTGGCCCTCAGGATGGGCGAGTTGCGGAAGAGGTCTTTGAACTGTTGCTCGTCGAGCGCGAGGAATTCACGCAGGGGCTTGGCCAGCAGGTCGGCACGTGATTGCAGGGCGGCATCGCGCGAAGACCGGGCGAAGCGGTTCCACGGGCAGGCGTCCAGGCAGTCGTCACAGCCGAAAATGCGGTCGCCCATCGCCTCGCGGAATTCCTCGGGAATGGGCCCCTTGTTTTCGATGGTGAGGAAGGAGATGCAGCGGCGGGCGTCGAGCTGGTAAGGTGCGGTGATGGCCTGGGTGGGGCAGGCATCAAGGCAACGGGTG
>JAQBWH010000025.1 GCA_027624625.1 Verrucomicrobiota bacterium
CCACGATGCCATCAACAAGGTGAGAGCCTGCCGCTGTCCGCCGGAAAGCGTGCCGATGTCGTTGTCCAGGCGATCCTCGAGGCCCATGTTCAAAGTCCTCACCCGGTCGCGCAGTTCCGAGCGCAAGGTGCGCGGTATGGCCCAAGCCAGTCCGCGGGGCAATCCGCGGCGCGCGGCCATGGCGAGGTTCTCCGCGATGGTCATGTTCGGTGCGGTGCCGCTGTAGGGATTCTGGAAAACCCGCCCGATGAGTTTCGCCCGCCGGTGTTCCGGCCACTTGGTCATGTCATGACCGGACAAACTCACGGTTCCCCGGTCGAGGGGAAACGTTCCGGCCACGGCATTGAGCAGGGTGGATTTTCCCGAGCCGTTCGTCTGCAAAACGAGCTCCTTGAGCGAAGTGTGATTGGCGGCCTTGGCCAGGATCGTCCTGAGGACTTCCAGCCGGATCGACGGTGTCCGGATATTGAGACTTTGCAGGCTGCCTTTGAAAAGCAGATGACACAGGGCGTCGGCTTCCTCCTTTGTCCGGATCTTGCCGATGAAAAACTGCAACGCAGGAACGTTGCCGGCGAAAGTATGTCGGATGCTGGCCGGCATCGAGCGGTGGAGTTGCAGGAGTTGTTTCCCGCTCGGCGGGACCAGACAGCGCCGCAATTCCGAAGTGGGAACGCTCGTCGCGCTGAATAACAGCAAATTCGCTACTGTGGCCGGTATCCCGGACATATCTTGCGCGTAGGTTCGCGACCAGAGGAGACAGTCGGGAATGCGGCTCGTCGGAAATGCCCGCATCACTTTCTCGAGGGCCACCACTGCCCATACCATTGGGATCCGCCAGTGGTGAGCGCGGCGCGGGCGTATCAGTGCATGATGCCCACGACCGTGCCGACGGTCAGGCCATAGAGAATGTGGGCGACGAGCTGGGAAATCCCGGTCGAGAGACCCTTCTCGTGGTAGCGGGCGACCGGATGGTGCTCCATGATCGTGATGGCCACCAACAACATGACGATCACACCGTGAACAGTGCCGAGCATGGCGCCGGTCATGGCATTGAACGGTAATCGGGAAAGCCCGAGAAAAGCGGCGTAGATAAAAGCGAAGGCCATTCCCATGCCGAGGTGGACCAGTAACCCGGTTAGAAAAACGTTTTGCTCGCGACGGAGGATGAGCGAACCCACGGCCGGCATGACATCGATTTTTCCCAGACCCACCCAACGCGGAACGAGCAGGAAGGCTGTCATAACCAATGTTCCGCAAACACCGCCGATGAAAAGAGGGAGGATGCTTTCCATGAGGGCATGGTATGGCCGAAAAGCGGATTGTCAAAGGTCAGGGTGCCGGGATCTTTCGCCCATGGGCCGTTGCCCCGCAAGCCGCTTGGCCGCACCCGGTCCGAGGCAAGAGGCTTACCGATGCCGAGGCTCCGGCCCGTCTCTTGGTCTCTTAGTCTTTCCGTCCTCCACCATTGTTCATTTTGCATTCTGTCTTCAATCCCCCAGGCACTTCGCCGCCACGGCCAACGCGCTCCTGCAGGAGGAAAAGTGGTCCATAGATTCACACTTTGCGTCACTCTAAAACCATGAATACTATGGTAGCTTTTGGCTGTTTCTTACCATGACAAATCCCACCACGCAAAGCCGGGTCGAAGGCATGATCTGGGGCCAATTTATCGGTGATGCCATGTGCCTCGGAACGCACTGGATTTATAATCTGGCGGATCTGCAGGCTTTTTATCCCGATCTTAAAGGCTTTGAACTCCCGCGCCCCGGTCATTACCACGAAGGCAAGCAATCCGGCGATTTCACGCACTACGGAGAAGCGGCTCTCCTCCTCCTCGAGTCAATGGCCGAGCGGGGAGACCTTGACACCAGGGATTACGGAAAGCGTTTTGTCGCCCACTTCGGCTCCGCGGAGTATTTCGGCTACTTGGACTCGGCCACGCGGGGCACTCTGGAAAACGCGCGATTGGGGATAAATCACGAACCACCGCAGGATTTTGATTTTCAATCCGGAGCCGATGATGACCAACTGGCCACCGCCACCAGCCTGGCGCCCGTCGTCGCCCGGTACAAGGCCACACCTAGTCTTGCCGAAGAAGTCGCCCGGGCCACCCGGGTCCGCCAAAAGCATCCCCGCAGCATTGCTTACATGCAAATCCACGCGCGCCTTCTGGTGGAATTGCTCTCGGGCACGGACCTGCACAGCGCGGTCCACCGCGTGCAGGAAACCGCCGTCCAAGATCCGGAATTCGGCCCGGAACTGGCGCTGCGTTTCCGCGACGTTTTTGAACGCAAACATCTTTCTACCATCGAGGCCACCGCACAGCTGGGGCAATCCTGTCCTTTGAAAAACAGTTTTCCCTCCGCTCTCGTGGCTGTCATCCAGACTCCTGACGATTTCGAAAGCACCTTGTTGCGCATTGTCGCCGCCGGCGGTGACAACGCGGGCCGCGCGGCCATGGCCGGAGCCTGGCTCGGGGCCCACCTCGGGCTTGAAGCCATTCCCCAATCCCTCCGCGAAAAACTCCGCCACAAAGATCGGATCCAAACCGCCTTGTCGTCTTTGGCCCGGCAGACCGCGCCTTGACTTCTCACCAAACCCAACAATACCTCAGCCATGACCGCCAGGTTTTTCACCTCATTCCTTGTTGTTTCCATTTTCAGCGGATTCTTGGCTCTGGGGGCGCCCTCCGCGCCAAAAAATAACCGAAGCCAATGGTTCCGACTTGTTTGCCTCGTAAAAAGGGGTCAGGCCTTGCTCTGTGCTCTATAGCGGGACGGCGGCTTTCAAAACCTCCTTGTTGTTCGGCAAATCGCCCGCGTCAAAGGCGTCACCCGCCAACTCCGGGGCAGGGGATGTAAAGTCATCCGCTGTGCTAGGCCCGAAATATTTTGCCGATGGGCAAAAATCTCGGACCAGCGCCGGCTCGGGCTTCTTGCGGCGGGTCTTGGGGCGCGCGGGCTCCGGGGTAAGTTCGTGATTGCTGCGACCGCCTACTGGTGTTTTTTGGTGTGGTGACTCTGACACGGCGTAAGTTTTTGCGGACGGCGACATCGGCCAGCGCCTACCTGTGTTGCCTGAGGGGAGCAACCGCAGGCCAGCCTGCGACAAATGTGATCGTGGTCGGCGCCGGTCTGAGTGGTTTGTCCGCAGCGTCTGAAACCGACTCGGAGGTGAAGAGGTAGCTCATGCTACCTCCTTCCTGTTTTCAGATAAGGAGGTCAGCACGATGTCGCGCTGGCGGCGGGCCAAGTGGATGTTCTTGGTCTCGAGCGGCAAACGGAGGCGCTGTTTGGTGTAGTCGGGACGGTGCACGGTGGCGTGGAGCCACCAGGTGCCGTTATTCCACCAGAGGTGGTGGTTGGGATTGCGGGGGTGCGTGCGCAACGATAGCACGCATCCTTGGGGGAGCGCCGCATAGGCGGCCGGTTTTGTCTTGGTCATTTTGGGCGTTTCCTTAAACGCACCAAGGGAGCTTTGCTTTCCGGTCGATCCGATCGACCAGCGCATTGGTACGGGAAAGACTCGCTCTCCCGCACCAAGCCACCGTGGGTTCTCCTCCTCGGTTGGCAGCCCTGCCTTTGACGGCAGGACGTTCTTGATGCTGTGTAGTTATATACATCGAAAGGGCAATTCGTTCAAACTTTTCCAGCGTCATAGCGGCAGCCCAGTATTCATGGGGCTTCCGCACGCTGAGGCAAAAAGTCAGGCTTTGTTTCGTGCGTGTTCCGGCCGGCTGCGTTCGATCCAGGGCGGTGTTCCCGAGGGCGCCACGGCCGACGCCACCGGCCGGAGCCGACAAGGAGGCGGAACTCTGTTCCGACATTCTCCCGTTGCGCTTGGTGCCGAAGTTCCACCGCATCTGATTCACGGGTAAAGCTGGACCGAGCAGCGAGAATTCCCAGAGTGAAAGGGTTTTTACAGTTGATAGGTAGCCCTATAGGCTGGCGGACGTGAAAAGCTTAGGGCTGGCCTTTAAACAGGCCCTGCACGACGAAAAGCCGTTGCAGATAGTCGGTGCGATTAACGCGAACCATGCGCTGTTGGCCAAGCGGGCCGGTTACCGTGCCATCTATCTCTCGGGTGGAGGAGTGGCGGCCGGCTCTCTGGGGATTCCTGATCTGGGGATGACGAAGTTAGAGGATGTCCTCACTGACGTGCGGCGAATAACCAATGTCTGCGACACACCCTTGTTGGTCGATGCCGACACCGGCTTCGGGACAACCGCGCTGAAGATTGCCCGCACGGTCAAAGGTTTAATCAAAGCCGGTGCAGCTGCCCTGCACCTCGAAGATCAAGTCGGTGCCAAACGTTGCGGGCATCGCCCCAACAAGGAGGTCGTCTCCACGGCTGAAATGGTGGATCGCCTCAAGGCGGCAGTCGATGCCCGCACCGATGACAACTTCTTAATCATGGCCCGCACCGATGCGGTGGCCAGTGAAGGAATCGACGCGGCCATCGAGCGGGCAGCGGCCTATGTCGAGGCCGGGGCCGATCTTCTCTTTCCCGAGGCGGTGACCACGCTGGACGATTACCGGAGGTTTAGCAGCGCACTAGCCAAGCCCATTCTGGCCAATATGACCGAGTTTGGTTTGACCCCGCTCTACACTCGTGACGAACTGCGCGCCCACGGCGTAGCCATGATTTTGTATCCCCTCTCGGCCTTCAGAGCGATGAATAAAGCGGCAGAGAAAGTCTACGAAGTGATCCGCGCAGAAGGCACGCAGAAGAATCTTCTTCCTGCCATGCAAACCCGCGAAGAGCTCTATGAGCGGATTAATTATCATGCTCAGGAAAAAGCGCTCGACGAAATATTAGGTAAAAAATAAATGGTCCAGCCCAAGCCCAAGAAATCCGTCGCCCTTTCGGGAGTCACTGCAGGTAACACCGCTTTGTGTAGCGTGGGAAAATCTGGAAATGACCTGCACTATCGGGGCTATGAGATTGCCGATTTAGCGCATGGTTGCAGCTTTGAAGAGGTGGCCCACTTACTGATCCACGGGGCACTGCCCGACGGTGGGCAGTTGGCCGCCTACGAGGCAAAACTCGTTTCGCTCCGCGGGCTCCCCGATGAAGTCAAATCCATCCTGGAGCGTTTGCCTGCCACCACCCATCCGATGGATGTGCTCCGCACGGGCGTTTCCGCTTTGGGAGCATTGCAGCCAGAGGGGTCATCCCACGATCAAGCCGGCGCGCGCGAGATCGCCGACAAGCTCATCGCCTGCCAAACCTCAATGCTGTTTTACTGGTACCACTTTGCCCGAACTGGCGTGCGCATCACCGTGGAGAGCGATCAAGATTCCATCGGTGGGCATTTTTTGCATCTTTTGCACGGGGCGCCACCCAGTGAGCTTTGGGTTAAGTCCATGCACGCGTCTTTAATTCTTTATGCCGAACACGAGTTCAACGCTTCCACCTTTACCGCGAGGGTAATCGCCGGCACGGGCTCCGATGTCTACTCGGCGATGACCGGGGCGATTGGTGCGCTGCGCGGGCCAAAACATGGCGGGGCCAACGAGGCAGCCCTTGAGATTCAAGAGCGCTATGCCACGCCGGATCAAGCCGAGGCCGATATCCGCTCGCGCATTGAGCGGCGAGAGGTTGTCATTGGCTTTGGTCACCCCGTTTACACTGTCTCTGATCCCCGTAATCCGATCATTAAAAAAATAGCGCGAATGCTCTCCGCAAACGAGGCCAGCACGCAGATTTATGCGGTGGCCGAACGGATCGAATCGGTCATGGGGGAGACAAAAAAGCTGTTCCCGAATCTCGACTGGTTTTCTGCCGTTGCCTTTCAACAGATGGGGATCCCCACCGCATTTTTTACCCCCATTTTTGTCGTGGCGCGCACCTCGGGTTGGGTTGCGCACGTCATCGAGCAACGCATGGACAATAAAATTATTCGTCCGAGCGCCCATTACACTGGTCCGGAGAACCGGCTATTTATCCCCTTAGAGAATCGATAAGCGCAATGTCCCATCCGCCCCAACAATCGAGCCAACCCTACGATCAAGTACTTAGTGACATTGTCGACTATGTCCAAGACTACGAGATCACGTCCCCGGTTGCTTATACCACGGCGTGGCTATGTCTGCTCGATACGCTGGGCTGCGGATTTGAAGCGCTCGAGTACCCGGCCTGCAAAAAGCTCCTAGGTCCCATCGTCCCGGGCCTGAGCATTGCTCATGGGGTCAAAGTCCCGGGAACGGCCTTTGTCCTAGATCCAGTTCAGGCTGCCTTCAACATCGGAACAATGATTCGTTGGTTGGATTTCAACGATACTTGGTTGGCGGCAGAGTGGGGTCATCCTTCAGACAATTTAGGGGCAATTCTGGCCATCGCTGATTGGCTGTCGCGGACCACGGATAAAACCCTGACGATCAAAGATGTCTTAACGGCGATGATCAAAGCGCATGAGATTCAAGGCTGCCTCGCCTTGGAAAACTCATTCAACAAAGTCGGCCTGGATCACGTAATTTTAGTAAAAGTTGCCTCCACCGCGGTGGTTGCTCAGATGATGGGTCTGGACCGCCCACAAATTCTGGCCGCCCTTTCCCTAGCCTGGCTGGATGGTCAATCGCTCCGTACTTACCGCCATTTCCCCAACGCTGGAACGCGCAAATCCTGGGCGGCAGGGGATGCGACTTCCCGCGCCGTACGTTTGGCCCTGATGGCTCAGGTCGGCGAGATGGGCTATCCAACGGTCCTTACGGCCAAAGGCTGGGGCTTTTATGATGTCTCCTTTAAAGGCAAGGCTTTTGCCTTCCAGCGGAAATATGGCTCTTACGTCATGGAAAATATTTTGTTCAAAATCTCCTACCCAGCCGAGTTTCATGCCCAAAGCGCGGTTGAGGCAGCGCTGGGCTTGCGCGTCGCCATGGCAGCTGCCGGTAAATCCGCCGCAGATATTAAAAAAGTCTCCATAAGAACCCATGAGGCCTGCCTGCGGATCATCAATAAGCAGGGCCCCTTGAATAACCCGGCAGACCGCGACCACTGCATCCAATACATGGTCGCGGTTTCCCTTATTTTCGGCCGTTTGACCGCCCGTGATTACGAAGATGATATTGCCGGGGACGCGCGCATCGACGCCCTGCGCGAAAAAATCACCTGTCTCGAAGATCCGTCCTTCACCGCCGATTATCACGATCCCGCCAAGCGTTCGATTGCCAATGCTCTGAGCATCGAATTCAGCGATGGCTCCGCCCTGGGGGAACTCGTGGTGGAGTATCCCATCGGACATGCCCGCCGCCGGAGCGAAGGAACTCCTTTGTTGTTGGAAAAATTCACCACCAACTTAGCACGCGTATTTGCCGAACCAACCGCGGCCGAAATCCGAAGGCGCTGTCTGGATTACGAGGCCTTCGTGGCGCTCTCGGTCAACGAATTCACCGACATGCTTGCCTTAAAGTAAGAGAGGTTTGCGCCCTTGCCTGTGCCACCCCAGCCGAGAGTCGCCATGACGGCATCCATGAGGTAAGGGGGAGTTAGGCCATGCTTTGTGCTCAGTCGTTGGACGGCGGCTTTCAAGTCTTCCCTGCTGCTCGGCAAATCGCGCGCAACCACCGTGCTATCCGCCATCGGGACCACGGGCTAGAAAGTCTGCCGCATGTGCCCCCATTTTCGTCGAAATCTCCTTACACTTTATTCCTTCTTGGCTCCGTGTGCTCAAACCGAAATCCGGAAGCTTAAAGCAGCGCCGTCAGTGACCAGTTTGCCCGAAACTGCTGCAGATGAGGTGAAGCAGGCTGGGCCATACCCCATTACCGCTCATGGCCATATTCTCGGGAGAACAACTTGGCGCGTTGGCCGTGAGATGACCATGCATGCAAATGTGACGCAGCGCTGCGGCATGGTAAATGACGGTCCATGAGTCACGCTGGCCCGAAGCGCCATCTCATCCTGCTTCCTGTGGCCGGCGCGTTGTGGTCGCAGGATTGGGACTTTGCCGGGGAGAATGAGGCGTGGCGGTAGGTAGCTGAATTCGGGGCGGAAATTCTTGCATCCTTGACGCGGCCTACGGCGTTAGGTATTGCGAGAGCTCTACCGTTGTTACGCCCCTGAATACTGTGTCCACGTCCCCTTTTACCTCCACCTCATTCAAAATCGTCGCCTGCCTGCTGTTCTTGTCGGCTGTGTCGCACGCAAGCACCACACTGGTCAGCCCGTCAAGATACGCCGTAACCCAAGGCGTCGCTTTCACCTTAAATAACAATGGTGCCAGTCAATTTTTATTCAACTGGACGGATCCTGAGGGGACAAGCTGGACGAACATTCCTAACCCGACTTTGGTTTTGACGCTCGGGCAGACCTACACCTTTCAACGTATCTCCTCATTCCATCCTTTTGCTATTATGAATGATACGGCTGCTAATTTCATTACTGGAACGGACGGGGCTTTCGTCCGCACGACAAGCGATTCAACAACCATCAATGCTGCAATCCTGACCCCGACAACTGATTACACAGCGCAACCAGGAACTCCCGGCAACACGATCTCTTTTGCACAAACGATCGAAACTTATTGGTACACCTGCACGGTGCCGAGTCATACGGGGATGACCGGGCAATTATCTGTGATTGCCATTCCAGAGCCGTCAGTCGTTGGTTTGGTTGCGATGGGGCTTACACTTGCTGCATTGGGCCGCCGCTTTATTCTGCGGACCAAATAATGCTGATCCTCCGGGGGACACCCTTTTGTGTTCCGTCCCGTAGCTTCTTGGGAGAAGGCGCACCCATTAGTAGAGTCGAAGCAAGAGAACGACTTGATAACCTCCTTGCGAACCCAGAAGCCCAAGACCCAACTGATCCTATCCGAATTGGAGAAGCAACTCTTGTCAGATATCTTGCAGCGAGATCCGCGCTTCAAGGGAGCTTCAGAGCAGACGCTCCGGTCTTGCGCTCTGAATCTACTTCTTTAGACCAGATCGCCTACAGCCGTGCCCGTGGCCGCGTAACCCCGCAGCAAGACACCGCTCATGTGGACTTAGCGCGTAGATTTCGCGCAGGAGATGAACAGGCTATCGACGAAGCACGTAAATTAGTGACAGAAGTGGCCCGAGGTGCGGGGTGGAGTTACAGCGGTTTTCATGACACTAAATCCAAAGAACGAATCGTAGAATTCTTACGTGAAAAACTCGGGTCGAATACAAAAGTGCCGTCTGCTGGAATGGCGGGACGGCAAGTCGATGGGATCGACCTGCTACCTCTTCTCCGCAACCAAACCAAGTCACCCCCTGATTCCTTTCTTTACTACTCCTTCGATGGCGTTGCCTCGGCCTACCGCAAAGGCGACTGGAAATTGATTTTGCCCGTCCGGTCACCGACTTTGTCGAGCCCGCGGAGGGTGAAAAATATCTCGGCCGAAATTTCACCCCCGAGCTTTATCATTTAAGGGATGATCCCGGGGAACGCCGCAACCTCCACGCCGCCCATCCCCGGCAAGCTGCTGCCTTGCGCAAGGAAGCGCAGGAAAAAATCCGCCTGCTTGAAGGGGCACAACAATGACATGCTCCGTGGTGGGAGCAAACTCGCGGAGACAGTCTCCAATTACCCATACTAAGGGCACCCCGTAATTGCCTAAACGGCTGCGCCCTTTGGCCAAGATAGGAGCGCTCATTGGGACCGGAGCCCTGGCCTTTGGATCCTTCTTGCCGTTGATCGTCTTGGCCCAATGGACGGCCAACATCCTCCGCGGTCTGCTCCGGTCGTGGATCTTTGCCAACCTCGCACGCACCTAAGTGCGCAAAGACCGATGCTCTAAGCGATGGGGCCGTTGGGTGGGGAGGGGGGACTTAGCTGGTTTTTCGGTCCCTTGGCTTAACGAGCTTGCGATACATCTCAAGTTGGCAGTCGAATCCCCCCAAATCGACCGCCTGTCGGTATTCCAACTTAAGCCAAGGCGAGCTGGGCCCATCGTGCAGCGGGTTAGTGAAAATAAGCAACCCCCCCGGTTCCAGCGCTTTGCTCGCGGCGAGAAGGAGGTCGGCCATCAGTCCGCGCATGTTCTTCACCCGGATGCGTCGTCCAAGGGGAGGATTGGTCATGACCAGGGTGATGCTGCCTGGCGCGATACCGGCCACTTGTTCCGCGTCCCGGAAATCGCCGGGAGTGAACGTCGCGGAAACATGCTCCAGGCCGGCCGCTGCAAAGTTGGCGCGGGCGATGCCGATGGCCGCCGGATCGAGATCGGTGCCTTGCACGGCAAGGACACCGCCGAGGATGGAGCGTTCGATCAGTTCCAGTCCGGAGCCGCAAAAAGGATCCCAAACCACTTGCCGCGGTTCCTCGCTCTCCGCGCTGGCTTGCGCCGCCAAGCGTGCCATGCAGGCCGCTAATGGTGGATGCGAGGCCGCGGCAATGTCGTCCTGACGGTACCCCAAACGCGGATCGGGGTAGAGTCGAGGCCGCAACTCGACGATGGCGTCCCGCTGTTTCTTCGGTCCGCTCCCGACCGGTATAACATCCACTGACCAGAGGGCTTGACGCGCATCGTTGAGCAGTACGGGCGCCAGTGCGTGGACTTGCTGGGCCACCTTGCGGATGGCTCCCCGCTGATGACCGCGCGACGGGAAATCGACCCGGTAGCGGGGCTCTCCCTTGGTCGCGGCCATCATGATTTTGCGGGCCGTGGAGGAAGCGATGCAGGCGGCGAGGGCATCCTCCCATCCGGGACCAGAGCTGTTCTCGATCAGACCGAGGCGGAGGCCCACGGTGGCAAAGCAGCGCAACTCATAGAGCATGGCCAAGGAGAACGACCGGAGCGGAGTCAGGGTGACACATCCCGGGCGGACTTGTCCGAGGCGGAAGATGCTTGGATCGAGTTGCTCTTCGATTTCCTGCTTGAGGATTTTCTCCAAGCCCCGTCGGCAGCGGAGGTTAATTTGCATTCCGGGTTTGCCCGGGAGCAAGGCCTCGAGTTCCACCGTGCCGGGGTTTTCCCGCCGGGCGATGGCGGCCTGCACTTTTTGCCGGGTCAGTGCGGGGAGCGATTCCCCTTGGGCCATGAACGAGAGGGTCGCGCTGCCTCCGATTTTCTCGAGCGCACGGCCAAGATGGCGTCTCTCCCGCTCGCCGCCGTCTTCCTTGAGCAGACGCAACATTTGCGCCTCGGCACCTTCATCCCCGCCCATCTTGGGCAGCGCGGCCATGGCGTAGCGCCGGATTTTTTCCTCCGGATCCTGGAGCAGCCCGGTAAGCCATCCTCGCACGGCGGTTTTTTCTTCCTCCGTCCCGCAACGTGAAAAAATTGTGCCCAGCGCACGGATGAGGGCCACCCCTTGCATGCGCTCGCGCGGGGAGGCGGCATCGAATTGCGGCACCTCGGATTGCCAGAGTTGCCCCTTGGGCAGCTCGCGCAGTCGCTTGTAAAGATCCTGATCCGATTTCATGCCAGAAAGTATGCCCTTCCGGGGCGGATAAGAAATTGCTTTTCCGGGCAATGTGCTGGCCCGAACATTTTAGGTGAGGAGGAAAGAAGCAGCGAAAGTCCGTCCACCAACGGTGCGGAGCATCGCGGCCGACATGTTGCCCAGCGTCACTTTTGTCTTGGCCAAGCTTTGCTCGCCGGACAAGCGAAGGGCGTTTCCCGGCCTGCCTGCCAAGATTGGAGAGTTTTGGGGTGAGTTGGGCGGTCTGAAAGGGCTAACCTCCGAGCAGTGACGACGCACCAACTACCGAAAATTCTGGAAGCGGTCCTCGCAGGCTATATTTTGCCGCAGCGGGGACACCACGGGGTCGTCCACTGGGCCAGGGTGATGGAAAATGGGTTGCGTATTGCCGAGTCCAACGGCGCCGATACCGAACTGGTCACCCTCTTTGCCCTCTTCCACGACTCGCGGCGCGCGAATGAGCAGATCGACAACGGGCACGGACAGCGGGGGGGAGATTTTGCCCGGACCTTACGTGGTTCGCTCGTGCATCTCGACGACCAGCGCTTCGAGCTTCTTTATGAAGCCTGCCGGCTGCACACCGACGGACTCACCGAGGCCGATCCCACTCTGCAAGCCTGCTGGGATGCCGACCGACTCGATCTTGGACGGGTCGGTATTACCCCCCAGGCCAGCCGGCTGTGCACTGACGCGGCGCGCCGTTTAATTTCTTGGGCCGACAACCGCGCCATAGCCTGCCACGCTCCGACCGAAATCCTTTCCACTTGGGGCTTCGATCCGTGATGGCTCAATCTGTTCTCCTTCCTCGCCAACCCAATCAACAACGACGGACCCATCCATGCCGCAATTTGCCCGCTACCTCGGCATCGACTACTCGGGCGCAGCGACCCCGATGAGCAGCTTGAAGGGGCTAAGCGTTTACGCCGCCACGCCTGAAGATTGGCCGGTTGAAATCCCACCGCCGCCCAGCCCGCGGAAGTATTGGACGCGCCGCGGTCTGGCCGAGTGGCTGGCCGCAGCACTTCGCCATGGTCCGCCAACGTGCGTGGGCCTTGATCACGCCTTTTCCTTTCCGCTGCGCTATTTCGAGGCATACCGGCTTCCTCCCGACTGGTCTGCCTTTCTCGACGACTTCCATGACCATTGGCCGACCGACGGCGACCATCTTTATGTTGATTTCGTCCGCCAAGGTTGGCACGGCCGGGGCGCCGCGCGGTCCGGGAATGCTCGCTGGCGGCGGATGACCGAAGAGCGGTGCCGTGCCAAGTCGGTCTTTCATTTTGACGTGCAAGGTAGTGTGGCCAAATCGACCCATGCCGGTCTCCCTTGGCTGCGCTATTTACGCCAGCAACTCGGCGCGGGGGTACATTTTTGGCCCTTTGACGGATGGACGCCCCCCGCGGGCCGCTCTGTTATAGCCGAAGCTTATCCGGCCCTTTGCAGCCGCCTGTTTCCGATCGAAAAGCGCAATCCGCACCAGCATGACGCTTACAGCGTGGCCCGCTGGATGCAGGAGAGCGATGCTAACCAGACGCTTTCCGCTTATTTTCATCCCGAACTGCGGCCGGAGGAGCGCAAGCTGGCCCAGTTGGAAGGTTGGATTCTCGGCCTGGCTTGAATCCTCTTCGACCTCCGGACTCTGCGCGGTGTGAGGGTTGGCTTGAAATCCAAGGGAGGTTGGCAATTCTACGGGTCGCCGCATGACACACCCCGTTAAACCACACGATGCGGGCGGCAAATCGCGTCCGGCCTGGCCGGCCGATTCGGTGATCAAGGCGGTGTTTTCGCCCTGCCAGCAATACCGCTACGAGCTGAGGGAAATCTGGGATCCGGCCAAGCCGCTCGTCCTTTGGCTTCTCATGAATCCCAGCGTGGCCTGCGTGGAGTACAGCGACCCGACCTTGCGGAAGACCGGAACTTTCGCGCGCGCTTGGGGTTACGGTGGGCAGCTGGTCGGCAATGTGCACGCTTACCGCGCGACGGACAAAAGGCGGTTGCTCGAGGTGGATGATCCGGTCGGTCCGCAAAATGACCGGATGATTCTGGCCATGGCCGCGGAAGCAAAGACGGTTGTGCTGGCCTACGGAAAACCCCCGAAGGCCTTGCGGGCGAGGGGAGCGGAGGTGGTCGGTCTGCTTGGCCATCATCCGGGACTTTGTCATCTTCGGCTCGCCCAGGATGGCACTCCGGTCCACCCGCTTTACCTGCCATCCGCCCTCCGCCCCGAGGCCCATGGCGTGAAGCACTGAGCGAAGCCGTACTGGCGAGGGTGGCGAGCCACCGGTGAGCAGACTCTTCGAGTCGCCCCCTGCGGTGCTCCGCGGGGTCTGTCTGCGGAGTCGTCGATGACCTCGCTCTCGGGCCCAGGTCTTATCGCGGCAGCAGGGTGTACCTTCCGCCTTTTGTTGTGTTGAATCTTATCCGGTCGCCAGACTCCTTGGTGACGACAACTGTGGCGCCGACCGCATCAGTAACATTCGTTTTCCCGGCGTCTCTGTAGGCAATCCGGCACTCGCCACCGTTGCGGGAGTTCACCGTGATCTGCTTGGCACGCCCTGCGCTCCAAGCTACATCCACCACGAAATTGCCCCGCGCAACCAGTCCTTTGTAACTTCCGTCCTGCCACGCTTTGGGCAGGGCTGGAAGCAGTTCAATATACTCTTCATGACTTTGGATGAGCATTTCCACCACCCCGCCCATCGCCCCGAAGTTGGCGTCAATCTGGAACGGCGGATGCAGGGTCCACAGGTTGGGTGTAGTCTTTTCGGCAATCAACCGCTGATACAGACCATGTGCCTTCTCTCCCTCCTTGAGGCGGGCGCGACAGTTCATCCGGTGGGCAATCGCCCAGCCAGTGGTATTATCACCCCGTAGATCCAGCGTTTTGCTGGCTGCGGTCATCCACTCTGGACGAGCTGAATTGATCAGCGTTCCAGGATAGAGGGGACAAAGATGGGAGATATGACGGTGCTTGGGATCGCCGATATCGCTGTAGGCATTCTCCTCGCGATACTCTTTGATCTGGCCTGAGGTCCCGATGAGAATCGGATCAAGCTTTGTCATCTGTTTTTCAATGGTCTGGAGAAAAGGATCCAGCTTGCCGAGCAATTTTGCCAGAATCAGAGTGTCGTTGAAATTTTCCCAGACAAAGCCTTGATCGAAAGTGCATCCCACGGTCGTGTAGTGGCCGTCCGCCGTCATCTGTCCTGGCATCCCCTTGGTTTGTTCTGCAGTGGCTTGGTTTTCCGGTGATGCCGAAGGTTCAACCAGCAACAGATCGCCCTTCGCAACCAGGCTGCTGGAATAGAAACGACTCATGGAGAGCATGGCAGGATAGGCGACCTTCTCCAGGAACTGACGATCCCCGGTAAAAAGGCCGTAATCCATCAGCAACTTGGAAGTGAAACCACCCGTGCCCGGACCGGAATGACCGCCGGGCTCGCCAACGGAATAGGCGGAGGCACTTGTTCCCAGAATCCAGCCGCTGTCCGCCCCTTCAACCGAACCACGCACCTTGTTCTTCTTAACGATGTCGGTCGCAAACTTCCGCGCCTGCGGCAGATAGGCATTGAAATACGCGATGTAGGCCTCGAAGGTCTCAGCTAAATTGGCTGTCATCGCGCCCCAGTAGTTCATTTGAACATTGATATTGTGCCAGTAACCGCCAGTCCACGGGGCAGTCTCGTATTGATTCCAAGTGCCCTGCAAATTCGCCGGGAGCGTTTTTTCGCGCGAGCTGGCAATCAGGAGATAGCGCCCGTACTGGAACATTAGTTCTTCCAGCCAGATGTCGCGTTTCCCCTTCTTGTATTCCCCGAGCAGAACCGAGGTTGGCAGTGCCGATGGCTTGGAACTCAGGTTAACCGCGACCCGGTTGAAAAGATGCTCGTAATCCGCCAGATGGTCGGCCTTCAAAGCGGCATATCCTTTTTTCACTGCCCGCGCGATCGTGCCCGAAACCTCGTCGTGAGGATAAAGACCGGGATCCAGTTTCTTCGCTGGAGGATTGAGAAAGATGTCACTGCCGAGGCGGTAGTTGCTTCCCGTCGCCAGGATGATGGTCACGCTGTCCGCATTGGCCACCGTGATGCTTTCATGGTCATGGGACAGCTTGCCGCCCTCGTTCAGGACCTTGAACTGTCCTTCATAGTTGCATGGGAAAAAGGCCATGGTTCCTGACAGAGTGATCAGGTCGCCCTCGACCACCGTTTTGACGGTCCGGCAATCCAGCGGTTTCTTGGCATTTACATAGGGGATCTGCGGCCTAACTCTGCATGAGAGCGCTTTGGCCTTGTCGGCGGTCAGACGGATGACCAGCACTTTGTCGGGATAGCTGACGAAGTATTCACGGTTGTAGCGGACACCGCCCGATTGATAACTCACCAAGGCGGTCGCCGTGTTCAGATTGAGCGATCGTCGGTAATCCTTGACCTCAGCATGCCCGAAATTCAGATAGAGTTCCGCAAAACTGGTCAGGCTTCCACCACCACCATCACCGTAAAGTCCCGTCACATGGATAGTCTTATCCGTGATCTGGACTCTTTCGGTATCGGCTCGTCCAAACAGATTGACGCCGATATATCCGTTGCCAAGAGGATAGGAGTGGTATTCCCAGTCTTTGTCATAAGGATACCCGCCATGCTGGGGCTCCTCGTAATCTGCGCCACTGTTCGGGGCAGGTTCATTTTCCCATAGCTCGTAGACTCTCGCCAACTCACCTTCCGTTTTCGCTTTCGCGCCCTGTGTCGCAGCCTCTCCCCGAACAGTCGGAGCACCACCCCATAATAGACAAATGAATATTGCCAAGTATTGCCCCCTTTTATGGACTTTCCTGCTCAAGGATGCCCAAGCCCCGGACGGTGGAAAATACGGCAGGAAGCTGCAAACGCTGCGGTCACGTTGCGAGGGTGCGAGAGTCACTTTCGCGCGAAAATCAGTTTCCGCGAAGCTCGGTCCACCCGTTGACAAAGGGCTGATTTACATCAACCGTGTCGTAACATGGCCCTGCAAAGAACTCCGCAAGATCGTCGTTGGTGTAGTTGCCATTTCTGATTCTCATCAACATCGCACCCTGCAGATCGCTGCTGTTACCGTTGTAAAGAAGGTAGCCCTTTTGTCCCTCACCATCAGGTGAAACGATGGGGGGGGTAGACAGGTCGCTGGTCGCTTCGATCGTCCAAGAGGCAGAATTAGCTTCCGTAAAGGTCAGGCCTGCGTAGGTGGCAATGGTGGGGATGGGTGGCTCTTGGGCGCGGAGACAGCAAACCGCGCCGAGGAGGGCAGCAAAGGCGAGCAATGCGCAAAAGTTTGCTTTCATGTTTCTTGCCTCATCCCAAGTGAAGCGATGGCGGGGCCTAGCGCTGCCCAGAACGGGCGGCGTTAATGCCGCCTTCGCAGCGCCCAAACACTGCAGGCCGTCCCCATGAGAAGCAAGGCCCATGTCGATGGCTCGGGCACAGGAACGCCCGAACTTAGCCACCGATGGGTGCGCGAGGCGTACGCCGAGCTGTCGGAACTGGTGAAATAAGGCTCGAGGAGATCCATTGAGGCTTGGTCAGTTACGCTGCTTGTGCCAAGACCGTTCGGTTCGATGGTGAACATGTAGTCGCCCCACATGGGTCCACCAGCCCACCACGTGAATCCCATCCAGACTTCGCTGTTCTGCTCCATGTAGCCCAGCATGTTGTTGATCACCTCGTCGCCGATTTGGCTGGGGCCAGTCCCAATCATGGAGTTGGCTACGGCAAATTCGTAGAGAAATGCCTAGGCACAACCGGGCATGGTGCGGAGGTGAGAAAGTATGAGCCGAGGGCAAGGTGAGCGCGCCGAGCGTGTGGTGGGAAGGTGGGAAGTTTGGCGGCCAAAGGATGGGATCCGGTTGGCGGGAGTTGCCGGTGTCGGGTATTGCCTTGGCCCAAGCGTGTTGATGGTGAGACGCGCGACGAGTTGGCTGCGAGGATAGGCAAATAGTTCACGCGTTCTCCTTTCGGAGCGCTTGGCTCCATGCGCCGAGCACGGCGTCGCCCTTCTTCAAACGCGCCAAGGGTGCCCTGCGGGACGATGCCCGGACTTGTCTCCCGGCCCGTCCGGCGGGAAGGTCGCGGGATGCACCCTTGGCGGCCAAATGAAGTCGAAGAAGTCTTCTGTCGGTCGAGCGGGCCGGGCGGTCAGCACGTCAACAAGGTCTCCACCGCAGTGACCCTCCGACACTTGCCGACCGGCATCGCCGTGCGGGTCAGCACCTCTCGCTCCCAAGCCCGCAACCGGGCCGAGGCAACGCGTTTGTTGGCGGCCAAGCTGGAGACCGCCGCGGCGGCCGCGCGTCAATCGCATCTTGCCGAAGTTTCCAAAGATCGCCGGCGCAAGGCGAAGCGCTCGAGGGCGACCAAACGCCGCTTGGTCGAATCGAAGCGCCGGCGGGGCGAGATGAAGCAGTTGCGGAAAAAGGTTTCTTGATTCTGCTCGTGATGAGCGAGGGGATCGGGTGCGGCGGCTGGTGGAGTGGAGAGGGGATTGGGGCCGGCTTGGTTCAGCTGTTGCGCGGGACGAACTGCGCATGTTGCTTGGGACCTTCGGTCATCGCCCCTGCGGGGCTGGACTAGTGGTGTGTGTGTGGCGCAGGAGTTGCGCTCTCGCCCCTAGGCGGGCTCAAGTCGTTTCGGCGTTTGGCCGACTCGAGAGGGGATTGATCGCCTGCGGCGATCTCCGGGGGCTTGACTATGTGTGGCTGGGGATTCGTTTTGCTTGGGCCAAACGGGGCCGGTCGAACTGCGAGTGTTGATCACGACCTTCGCTCTTGACCCCTGAGGGGCTGACCTTTGGTCAGTCTGTGCCGCGGAGCGGCGCTCTTCATCCCCTGGGAGCTTTTAGGCCGCCTTCGGCGGGTTTGGAGGTAAGGGGATTGATCGCCTGCGGCGATCTCCGGGGGCTTGACTATGTGTGGCTGGGGATTCGTTTTGCTTGGGCAAAACGGGGCCGGTCGAACTGCGTTCTTCATCCCCTGGGAGCTTTTAGGCCGCCTTCGGCGGGTTTGGAGGTAAGGGGATTCGAACCCCTGGCCTTCTCATTGCGAACGAGACGCTCTACCAACTGAGCTATACCCCCGGAAACGGTGGCAATTTAAGCATTGTCCGTTCTTCCGGGCAAGTCTGACCCCGAAGGGTCACGCTTTGGCGTAAAGTTCGGCGCCTTTTTCGGCAAACTCGCGGGACTTTTCCTCCAAGCCGGCCCGCAGCGCTTCCTCCTCGGCCAATCCTTGCTCCGCGGCATAGCGACGGACGTCCTCCGTGATCTTCATACTGCAGAAGTGCGGGCCGCACATCGAGCAGAAGTGGGCGGATTTTGCCCCTTCTTGCGGGAGGGTTGCGTCGTGGAATTCGCGGGCCGTTTCGGGGTCGAGGCCGAGGTTGAATTGGTCCTCCCAACGGAATTCAAAGCGCGCCTTGCTCAGGGCGTTGTCCCGGTATTGCGCGCCAGGGTGGCCTTTGGCCAGGTCTGCGGCGTGGGCGGCAATCTTGTAGGTGATGACCCCGTCTTTGACGTCCTTCTTCTCGGGCAGCCCGAGGTGCTCCTTGGGTGTGACATAGCAAAGCATGGCGCAGCCGTACCATCCGATCATGGCCGCGCCGATGCCGCTGGTGATGTGGTCGTAACCGGGCGCGATGTCGGTGGTCAGCGGCCCGAGGGTGTAAAAAGGCGCCTCGTGGCACCATTCGAGTTGCTTGGCCATGTTTTCCTCGATCATGTGCATAGGCACGTGGCCGGGGCCTTCGTTCATGACTTGCACCCCGCGATCCCAGGCGCGCGTGGTCAGTTCGCCCTGCACTTCAAGTTCCCCGAATTGCGCTTTGTCATTGGCATCGGCGATGGAACCGGGGCGCAGACCGTCGCCGATGGAAAAGCTCACGTCATAGGCGGCCATGATCTCGCAGATCTCATCCCAGTGAGTGTAGAGAAAATTCTCCTCGTGATGCGCGAGGCACCATTTGGCCATGATGGACCCACCGCGACTGACGATGCCGGTCATGCGTTTGGCGGTGAGGGGAATGAAGCGGAGGAGCACGCCGGCATGGATGGTGAAGTAGTCGACGCCTTGTTCGGCCTGCTCGACGAGGGTGTCGCGGAAGATATCCCAGGTGAGGTCCTCGGCCTTGCCGCCTGTTTTTTCGAGGGCCTGATAGATGGGGACCGTGCCGATGGGCACAGGCGAGTTGCGCAGGATCCATTCGCGCGTGGCGTGGATGTTTTTTCCGGTGGAGAGGTCCATCACGGTGTCGGCGCCCCATTTGGTCGCCCAGCGCATTTTTTCGACTTCTTCCCCGATGGACGAGGCCACCGCACTGTTGCCGATGTTGGCGTTGATCTTCACGAGGAAGTTGCGCCCGATGATCATCGGTTCGTTTTCCGGATGGTTGATGTTGGCCGGGATGATGGCGCGGCCGGCGGCGACTTCGTCGCGCACGAATTCAGGCGTGATTTCGCGGGGGATTCTCTGCGGGAAACGGCGGAAGACGGAGGGCGTGAATTCACCGTCCGGACTTTGGCTGCTGCCGGCATGTTGCTTGCCCAGGCTTTGGCGGTCGATGTCTTCCGCCATGTCCGCGAGGTTGGCGCGACCCATGTTTTCCCGGATGGCAATGTATTCCATTTCGGGAGTGATGATGCCTTGGCGGGCATACCAGAGTTGGGTCACGGGATGGCCGGCCGAGGCACGAAGGGGTTTCCGGCGGAGTCCGGGGAACTCCTGGAGCGCGGCCTTGGCCTGGCGCTTGGCCGCGTGGTCGGCATGGGCGGCGGAGAGATAGCCGTTGTCGCCCGGTTGGGTGTGGCGTCCGTCGTATTCGGCGACATCACCCCGGGCCACAATCCACTCGCGACGCAGGCCGGGCAGGCCGTGCTCCACGTCGCCGCGGAATTCCTCGTCACCCCAAGGGCCGCTTGTGTCATAAACCCGCACCGGGTCGTTGGGCTCAAATTGGCCGTCGAAATTTTTGGTCGGCGAAAGACTGATTTGGCGGAAGGGCACGCGGACGTCGGGGTGCTGGCGCCCGGGGACGTAGACCCGCGAGCTGTTGGGGAGGGACGGTCCAGAAGTGGAACCGGAGGATGCGGACTCTGAGATCATAGGTGTCGCGCCGGGGAGGGTGCGCACGGCCAAGATGGTCTTCGCTCCCTGCGCCGGCATAACCCGGATCAGGTTCGAAGGGTCATCCACTGCTCTTGCGGTGAAACTCTCAGCCTTGCGGCTCCCCTGCTCAGAGCAGTCTGCCGCGTGAACCGCGGCGAAGCAAGGCTAGCGATCGTCGTCCGGCGAGCCCGGGGCCGCTGCGGCGCCGTCCGAATCGAGGATGCGCTCGAGAGCATCGGCGAAGTCGTCGAGGGCTTCGTCGGGAATCATGATGGTATCCCGGCGCCCATTGACGTCCTCGGTGATTTTCAGCACGCGTCCACGGTTGTTCTCCTTGTAGTCGAGGAAGAATATCTTCCGCCCCGCAACAACCTTCTCCGAAGCCAGGACCCGGTCCGGACTCCGCGCGTAATCATCATTCATTCCATTCACTCCTTGCTTCTCCCTAGAACCAATAAAGAAGCGACCGGAACGGCAATCAAGGAGAAAAGATTCAGGACCATAGAAATTCCGTGTAGGCGGGCGAAGTCCGGCGTGCCGGGCGGGTGCATTGCCATGGCGGGCTGAAGGAGTAACGGGGTGGAGATGAGAGCGGCGAGGGCGAGAGCCTGAAGAAGAAGGGCAATCGTGTCGCGGCGGTTGCGGCGACGGAACCAGAGGACGATGGTGGCGAGGAGACCGAGGGCGATGGCCACCGCGAAGTAGGCGGGGAAGAGCACGGTGGTGACTTCGCCGGCGCGCTCGCGGGGAAAGACCCCGAAAAGGTTGCGGGCCACGCCGAGGGTGAAAAACCAGAGGACGGCACTCCACGCGCCGGCCAGAAAGGCGTAAAGGGGGATCATGCCAAGCCCACGGCGGTTTTGACCCGGGCCATGACGGCCCCGGCCAACTGGTTGGCGTGTTCGGCCCCGCGGCGCAGGACGTCCTCGACATAGACTGGGTCGGCCTCCAGTTCGGCGCGTTTGGCCCGCATGGGCGCGAAGTATTCCCAGACCGTGGCGAAGAGTTGTTTTTTGAAGTCGCCGTAACCGGTGCCGCCGGCGCGGAATTTTCCAGCCATGGCGGCGGCTTCGTCCGCGGAGGCGAAAAGTTTGTAGAGTTGGTAGATCGCGTTGGTCTCGGGATCTTTGGGTGCCTCGACTGGGGTCGAGTCGGTGACCATGCCCATGATTTTCTTCTTCATGTTTTTTTCGTCGGCGAAAATTTCGATCGTGTTGCCGTAGCTCTTGCTCATCTTGGCGCCGTCCGTCCCGGGCACGAGGGCGGCGTCCGCCCGGATGAAGGGTTCGGGGAGTTTGAAAACCGGGCCGAAGGTCTCGTTCATTTTCACCGCGATGTCTCGGGTTACCTCAAGATGTTGTTTCTGGTCCTTGCCGACCGGCACGATATCGCTGTCGTAGAGGAGAATGTCCGCCGCCATGAGCACGGGGTAGCTGAAGAGCGCATGCGAGGGGGCGACGCCGTGGGCGATTTTGTCCTTGTAGGAGTGGCACCGCTCGAGAAGTCCCATGGGGGTGACGGTGCTGAGGATCCAGGTGAGGAGCGGGACTTGCCCGATGTCGGATTGGCGGAAAAGGAAGGCTTTGGCCGGGTCGAGGCCGCAGGCGAGAAAGTCGAGGGCCACGTCGCGCGAATAGCGGCGGAGGGCGTCGGCATCGTGCAGCGAGGTGAGCGCGTGGAGGTCGGCGATGAAGTAGAGGGCTTCGCCTTGGTCTTGCAGTTCGACCGCGGGCTGCATCATACCGAGGTAGTTCCCGAGATGCAGGGCGCCGGAGGGCTGGATGCCGGAAAGGATGCGTTTCATGCGAGGCGGCGATTAAACCACAAGCGGAGCCCGGCAGGAAGCGGGGTGTCGAGGGTCGGGTTGGCGGCCGGTTTTTCCCGGTCAGGTCCTCGAGAAGACAGCGGCCGAGAGGTCCCGGTGTGCCGCAGGGAGGGCGAGCGGGCTGCCGGGTCTTATCTCTTCGCGTCAGTAAAGGTAATATTCCGGCAGGGGAAAGGCGTTGCGGATGAGGGTGATTTCGGGCGCAGCCTCGCGGTCCGCGGCGAGGACCTCGACAATGTCGAAGCGGAAGCGGATGTCGGGGTAATTGAGGAGGCGGAGCCAGGCCATGGCGCCCCTCGCCACGCGGCGCTGTTTGTCATAGTCGACGGCATCGGAGGGACGTCCGCGTTCCTCGCTGGCCCGGGTTTTCACTTCGACAAAGACGAGAGTTTCCGCCGGTTTGTCCCGACAGACGAGATCGACTTCGCCGCCGCCGGGCGGGACGAAGTTGCGGTAGAGGATGCGGTAATGGTGGCGCTGGAGGTAGCGGGCGGCCTGGTCCTCGCCCCATTGCCCGAAGACAACGTGCCTAGGAAGCGGCTTGGAACGCCGCTTCGGCTTGCCCCACGGGGGCAAAAGAGCGGCGATGGACGGGACAAGGGCCATGGTGGCGGAGGGCTTCGAGGTGCTGGCGGACACCATAGCCTTTGTGCCGGGCAAAGCCATACTGCGGATACTCGGCATCGAGCGCGACCATGAGCCGGTCGCGGGTAACTTTGGCCATGATGCTGGCCGCGGCGATGCTCAGGCTGAGGGCGTCACCACCGACCAAGGCGCTGTGCGGCACGGGGAGGCCGCGCACGGGGAGTCCGTCGACCAGGGCGTGGTCGGGTGGGGCGGGGAGGGCACGCACCGCGCGCGCCATGGCGAGGTGGGTGGCGCGGAGGATGTTGTGGCGATCGATTTCTTCGACCGTGGCCAGACAGGCGGCCCAGGCCACGCCGGGGTGGGTGGCGAGGACGGTAAAAATTTTTTCACGGCGGGCGGCGGGGACTTTTTTCGAGTCGGTCAGGCCGTCGAGAGCAAAGTCCGCGGGAAGGATGACGGCGGCGGCCACGACCGGCCCGGCCAGAGGTCCGCGCCCGGCTTCATCGACTCCAGCAACCAAAAGAAACCCGCGGGCACGCAGGGCGTGCTCGCGGGTGAGATCGCAGGCCATGGAGCGGCCCGGAAAGGGTCAGGTCGTCGCTTTGGCGGCGACGCGGGCTTTTTCTTTGACCGTGGTGGCAGACTTGCCTTTGCGGTCGCGAAGGTAGTTGAGTTTGGCCCGGCGGACCGCACCTTTCTTTTCCACTTCGACTTTGGCAATGCGCGGGGAATGCAGCGGGAAGACGCGCTCGACGCCCTCGCCGTAGGAAACACGGCGCACGGTGAAGTTGGCGTTCACGCCGGTGCCCTTGCGTCCGATCACTATGCCGGTGTAAATCTGGATACGCTCCTTGTCGCCTTCGATCACCCGCGTGTGAACTTTGATGGTGTCACCCACGGCGAACTTGGTCACTTCGCTCTTCAGTTGCTCGGCCTCGATTTTGTCCAAAATATTCATAACTTGGTTATTTCTCCCGAAGAATGGCCCTGTTGTTTATCTCCACAACGTCCTGAGGGCAACAACTTTCCTCCGTCCATGGAGAACATATCGACATATCATGATATATTGATGGGTTGCTTTTGGATGAGGCTCAGGTATTTAATACGAGGATGCAGAGTATTGCGACCAAAACGGGCGATGACGGAACGACCTCTTTGTTGTTCGGGCGGCGGGTGGTCAAGACCGATGTGCGCATCGTGGCCAACGGGCGGGTCGATGAACTTAATGTGCGTCTGGGCATGGCCAAGGCGTGCCTCCCGCCAGAGGAGACCGAGGCGCGCGCTTTCATCGAGCAGGTGCAGCGCAACTTGGTCAATTTGATGGGCGAAGTGGCGGTGGCGCCGGAGGACTGGGAGCGTTACGCCTCGAGCGGTATGCCGAATTTCGACGAAGCGCTCCTCGGGGTGCTCGACGCGCGGGTGGCGCGGTTGGAGTCCGAGGGCTTCACCTACAAAGGTTGGGCCACACCAGGGGGGAGCTTGCCGGCAGCGTCTCTGGATTGCGCCCGCACGGCGTGCCGGGACGCGGAACTCGGCTTGCTTATGGTGCGCGATGCGGCCTTGCTCAATCCGGGGCGGGCGGACCTCATGCTGCACTCGCTGAACCGCCTTTCCGACGTCCTCTGGCTCGAAGCCCGCCGGGCGGAAAGCACCAATCGCGCGCCGCAGGCGTAACTTCGACCATGGCAAAGACGGAAACAATGCAGGTGCTGGAGGCTTTGTTAGCCGAGCGCATCGTTTATCTCGACGGGGCGATGGGCACGATGATCCAGCAGCACAAGTTGGACGAGGCGGCCTACCGCGGGGAGCGTTTCAAAGATTGGCCGAGCGACGTCAAAGGCAATAACGACCTGCTCGTCCTGTCCCAGCCGGACATCATCCGCGGGATCCACGAGAAATACATCGCGGCGGGCTCGGACCTGATTGAAACAAACACCTTCAACAGCACGACCATTTCGCAAGCGGACTACGGGATGGAAGCGCTGGTCCCCGATTTGAATCTGGCCGCGGCGAGGCTGGCCCGCGAGGCGGCGGACGCCTGCCCGGACCGCCGGGTTTTTGTCGCCGGCGCGATCGGGCCAATGAGCAAGACCCTGACCATCTCGCGCGACGTGAACGATCCGGGCGCCCGTGAGGTGACCTTCCAGCAGGTGGCGGCATCTTACCGCGAGCAGATCGACCAACTGATCGAAGGCGGGGTTGACGTGCTCCTGGTCGAGACAGTCTTCGACACCCTCAATTGCAAGGCGGCCCTCTTCGCTATCGCCGAATATTTCGCCGAAAAGAAAATCAGCCTGCCCGTTATGTTGTCGGGCACGATCACCGATTTGAGCGGGCGCACCCTGACCGGGCAGACCACAGAGGCCTTCCTTAATTCCATCGCGCACTTTCCGCTCCTCAGCGTCGGTCTGAACTGTGCGCTCGGCCCGAAGGAGATGCGTCCTTACATCGAGGAGCTGGCCAAATTGGCGCCGTTTCACGTCAGCACCTATCCCAATGCCGGCCTGCCCGACCCGCTCTCGGAGACGGGATTCCCCGAGACGGCCGCGTCGTTGGCCCCGCAGCTGCGCGACTGGGCCGAGCAGGGATGGTTGAATGTCATAGGCGGTTGCTGCGGCACGACGCCGGACCACATTGCAGCCATTGTCGCGGCGACGAAGGACCTCAAGCCGCGGCGAATTCCGGGGCGGACGCGCACCTTGCGGCTGAGCGGACTCGAGCCGTTCACCGCCCGGCCGGAAATCCCCTTCATCAACGTCGGCGAGCGGACCAACGTGACGGGCTCGCCCAAGTTTGCCCAGCTCATCCTCGGTGACCAATACGACGAAGCCCTTGCCGTGGCGCGCCAACAGGTCGAGGCGGGGGCGCAGATTATCGACATCAACATGGACGAGGGCATGCTCGACGGGGCGGCGGCCATGACCAAATTCCTCCAGCTGGTGGCCAGCGAGCCGGATATTTCGAAGGTGCCGATCATGGTCGATTCTTCAAAGTTCGAGGTGATCGAAGCCGGGTTGCGCTGCGTGCAGGGCAAGTGCGTGGTGAATTCCATTTCGCTCAAGGAAGGCGAGGAGAAGTTCAAGGAGCAGGCCCGCAAGGTGATGAGCTACGGCGCGGCGGTCATCGTCATGGCCTTCGACGAAAAAGGGCAGGCCGACAGTCTTCCGCGCCGTCAGGAAATCTGCTCACGGGCTTACCGCATCCTCGTGGAAGAGGTCGGATTCCCGGCGGAGGACATCATTTTCGACCCGAACGTCCTCACCGTGGCGACCGGCATCGAGGAGCACAACAACTACGCGGTCGATTTCATCGAGGCCACGCGCTGGATCAAAGAAAACCTGCCCTATGCGCGGGTCAGCGGCGGGGTGAGCAATATTTCCTTCAGTTTCCGCGGGAACAACGCGGTGCGAGAGGCGATGCACACCGCATTTCTTTACCACGCGATCAAAGCGGGGCTCGACATGGGGATCGTCAATGCCGGACAGCTCGGGGTCTATGCCGAGATTCCGCCGGATTTTCTCGAACTGATCGAAGATGTTCTGCTTAACCGGCGTCCGGACGCGACCGAGCGGTTGGTCACCTTCGCCGAGACGGTGAAGGGCCAGGGCAAAGCGGCCACCGAAAAGGACACCAAGTGGCGCGAGGCACCGGTCGAGGACCGCTTGGCCCACGCCTTGATCAAGGGCATTGTCGACCACGTCGACGAGGACACGGAAGAGGCCCGGCAGAAGTATGCGCGGCCCCTCGATGTGATCGAAGGCCCCTTGATGAACGGCATGCGCATTGTTGGCGATCTGTTCGGCGAGGGGAAAATGTTCCTCCCGCAGGTGGTCAAGAGTGCGCGCGTGATGAAGCGCTCCGTCGCCTGGCTCACCCCTTACATGGAGCGCGAGCGCGCGGCCAACCCGAATGCCCGCGCCCAGGGCAAGGTCCTCATGGCCACGGTCAAAGGCGATGTCCACGACATCGGCAAAAACATCGTTGGCGTCGTCCTGGCCTGCAACAGCTACGAGGTGATCGACCTGGGTGTCATGGTCTCCTGCGAAAAGATCCTCGCCGAGGCCCGCGCCCACGGGGTGGACGTGATCGGCTTGTCCGGTCTGATCACCCCCTCGCTCGACGAAATGATGCACGTCGCGGCCGAGATGAAGCGCGAAGGATTCGACCTCCCGCTCCTCATTGGCGGCGCGACGACGAGCCGCGCGCACAGCGCGGTAAAGATTGCCCCGTATTACGACAAAGAAGTGGTTCATGTGACCGATGCCTCGCGGGTGGTCGGGGTCGTTTCGCAATTGCTCAACCCGGAGACGCGACCGAAATTCGCGACCGACTTGGCCGCCGACTACGAGCGCTTGCGGGTCGAATTTGCGGCCAAGCAGCGGGACACCAAACTGGTCAAAATCGACGAGGCGCGGAAGCGGCGGTTTGCTCCGGATTGGTCGAAGGAACAAATCGACACCCCGAGCTTCACCGGAGTGAAGGTTTTTGATGATTTTCCGCTCGAGGAACTGGTCGATTACATCGATTGGTCGCCCTTTTTCCATGCGTGGGAATTGCGCGGACGTTTCCCCGCGATTCTCGAAGACGAGGTGGTCGGAGAGCAGGCGACGGAACTTTACAAAGATGCGCGCGGGATGCTTGACCAATTGGTGGCCGAGAAGTGGATCACGGCGCGGGGGGTTTGCGCCATCGTGCCGGCCAACAGCACGGGTGATGACATCGAGATTTATGCCGATGCCGACCGCTCCAAGGTGCTGAAAACCTTCCACACTTTGCGTCAGCAGTTGGACAAGTCATCGGGGCAGCCGAACTACGCGTTGTCCGATTTCATCGCGCCGAAGGAGAGCGGACGGATTGACTACTGCGGCGGTTTCACCGTCACGGCCGGCATCGGGGTCGAGGCGCGGGCCAAGGCGTTTGAGGCCGCCCACGATGATTACAATTCGATTTTGTTGAAGGCCTTGGCCGACCGGCTGGCCGAAGCCTTCGCCGAGCGCATGCACAAGGAGGTGCGCGATTTGTGGGGATACGGCAAAACGGAACATCTGAGCAACGAAGATTTGATCCGGGAGAAATACCGCGGGATCCGTCCAGCCCCGGGTTATCCGGCCTGCCCGGACCACACCGAAAAGTGGTCCTTGTTCGATTTGCTCGCGAGCACCAAGCATACCGGGGTGGCTTTGACCGAGAGTTTGGCCATGATGCCGGCCAGTTCAGTCAGCGGGCTCTACTTCGCGCATCCGGAGGTCAAATATTTTGCGGTGGGCAAGATCCAGCGGGATCAGGTGGAGGACTACGCGCAGCGGAAGGGGATGACCGTACCCGAGGTCGAGAAGTGGTTGGCCCCGAATCTGGCCTACGAACCAAAGCGGTAGGGGATCGAGCAAAGGTTAGCGAGCACCGGAACGCGCCGGCGGTCGTGTTCCAATGGCGCTTTGTGACGATTTGGTCTTTCCTGCCTTTTCGGCTTGCGGCAGAACGGGGGATTTACTATCCACGCCTTCATGTTTCAACTGATAGGGGTGCGGGCTTTTTTGGAGCTGTGACGCAACTCTTTCATTTAAGACCACGATTCCAAATACAAGCAGAACCATGAAAAGATCCTACCTTGTCGCGGCGATTTTAGTCGCCTTTGTCCTCAGCACGAACCTCTGGTCCCAAGTCGTGGTCAATCCCCCAGTCACCGGCAGCATCACGATCGACTGGGTGATGGTGGGTGATCCGGGGAACAAGGCTGACACCACCGGAAACCCGAACCCCGCTGGTGCT
>JAQBWH010000026.1 GCA_027624625.1 Verrucomicrobiota bacterium
AGTCCGCCAAACGCTTTATAAATCGGAATATCGGCCCCATCGGAATACGCCCGCCAATCCGGATGCCACGCTTCCGTCACCACGAGCCACCCTTCGCGACTGCCGTAAGGATCGAACACCATGCGCGAAGGATTGGCCCGCGGAGCGGCAAACGGCACGCGACGGAATGCCTCGCCCGGCGTCTGTCCGTATTTCTGCGCAATCTGCACCCCACCCTGCTCCGCCCCAGTGCCGGCGAGGAAGGGAAAACTGCGCTGGTTCGGTCCGAGTTCAATCGGCGCCGCGTTGATCCGCCCCGCCGCATCAAGAAATGCCGCTGACAACGCTTCCGTCTCCGGATCCATGGCAATGTATTCCCGCGCGACAAAGGCCGGAGCCAGCGAATCCTTGTTCTCCAGCACCTTGATGTATTCCGAGTCGAACCCCGCCGGATACGCCTGTGCGAAGGCATTCTGAATCTCCGGTGGCGTGAACGGATCCTTCTTGTCCAGCAGCACATGCGAAATCCCCGCCACCCGCATGTAAGTCTGCATGGCCCCCGGCGAAGAATTGGCCCCATTGACCAGCGCCCTCACCCCGCGCATCTGGAAATGACTCCACGCCGCTTCGGTGTTGAGCCCCCTGCCCGATTGCATCGGCGTCCGGAGGTAGAAGTAGCGCCCAGACATCGGATAAACACGCCCCTCGATGAGCGAAGTCTTCAAATACTCCTGCGACCGATCAAAGTCCATGAAGGTCTGCGCCGGCAGGCCCGGCGCGAAGAACTTCGAGAGGTAAGCCGAAGAATCCAGCAAAAGGATCACGCCGAGAAGCCCAGCGACAACTACCCGGTCACGCTTATCGATCAACGAAACAAAAAGCTGCTGCAAAGCAAGCGCCCCCGCCACCGCACCAGCAAAGAACCCGACCTCCCAAAAACCCCAAGGCGCCCGGATGTCGCGATACATCGGCAGCTTCTCCAGCAGGACAAACCCCGGCACGAAAAGGTAGACCAAGATGAGCACTGTGGCCCAGAAACCGCGGCGCTGACCCGCCGGCAAAAGAGCATAGATGAGAAAGAGCGGGATGAAAGTCATCAGCCACATCAACGCCGCAATCCAATCCGGCGCCTTTTGTGAGCCCTTGAGAAATTCCTGCACCCCGGTGAAGACCGAGAACGGCCCTTGCGAAAGCCACAGCGCCAGCAGCGTCATCCCAACGAACAACCGCAGCAGCACGCCATTACGCGTCGCCAGCCACTCCGAATGCCTGCGCGACCACCAGAACACGGCACCCACCGCAAACAACGTCACCAATCCGAGATAGAACTGCCCGCGATCCGCAACAAAATCCGGCCGCATATTGGCGAACAAGCCATTGGCCCGATCGAGCACGGAGGTGAAGTTCTTCAAAGAAAACGCCTGCTGCCATCCGGCGAAATTATCGAAGGCAAAGGCCGCGACCCACTGGTATTCCCTCGTCAAGGGAAGCAGGAGGATCACCGCCATCAACCCGACGAGTACCAGCGCCACCAAGGTCCCACGCACCAGCGCCACCCGCCGCTCCGGCCGGTCAAGCAGCAGCCAGACAAAAAAGAGCGCGGCCAACGGCGCGAGCATGAAGGTCAGCTTGGCGTAGGACAACATCATGGCCGACCAACCCAACGCTAACCAAGCCGAGGCCCGCCACGACCCCTCGTCGGCAATCTTCAGAAAAGCCCACAAAATGAGCGGCGGAAAAATATACGAGTAACTCCCCATCCAATGCTCAAAGCTCGCGATACGCAGGAGGATCTGCGCACTGGAAATGTAAAGGATGGCCGCAATAACAGCCGTCCAGTCATGCCCGGTCAGTCGCCGCACGAACACAAATATGGTGGCTGCCGCCGCGGGAATAACCGCGAGCGCAGCGATCTTGATCCCTGCCGGGTCACCGAAGAGGTAATAAAACAACGATCCGAAAAAGAGCGGGAAAGCGCTGAGGAAATACGGAGTGTTGCTCTGCCCCTGCAGAAAATCCGGTCCCCACCAAGCAATGCCCCCGCTGCTGAACATGCGCCCGAATTCGTGAGTGAAGCGCCCGACATCACCATAAAGCTCCTCCTGCGACGGGGTCTCACGCAGCCAGCCGAATCCCAGCGCAAGGCAATAAACTGCAACAAACGCTGCGAGCGCAAGAATCGGCGTGTTAAAGCGATTGGTCTTCATTGTCTTTGGCTCGGCGGCGGTCTGCATTGGAGTCGGCGAACTCATCACGAAAGAGCCCTTTCGACAAGCAATTGCGCGCGGTCCTCGCCCGTTGGCCAAGAGGAGCTCCCTGCGGGAGAGCAGATGGTTAGCCGACCCGAAACCGGAATCGGCCGAAAAACAGCCTTCCCAGCGTCCGGATCGTCAGCAACAACGCCACCAACAACCGAGGACAGACTCGCGGCGAGATAGAAGTAGCTATGATCGCGCCGCGCGGACATCTGATAGATCCCAGGCAGGTGGTCCCGTGCTATGCCCGCGAGGCCATCCACCGCCTCATCAAGCAACACCGGCGCAAGCCGCAATCCCCGAGCCGCAGCGATACTTCCCCCGGCCCGAAGCGACACTGCCCATTGCCGCAGGCGTGGCAACAAGGTCTCGCCAACTTTCGTTATACGAACAATCACATCCCTGTGCGGATCGAGTGCGGACTCGACCACTGCTTTCTGCTCCGCATAGCGGCAACAGGGAGAGAGAGGTGAGTGGGCGGACGTTTCACCGCCGGCAAACACCAAACTGGTCGACAGAAACACCATTTTCACGTTTTGCTCCCGGAGTCTTTTGATCAGGGCCAGGTTCCCCTCGACGTTGGTGCGCCAAGTGACTTCCTCATCCTGAGCCGCTTCGACCACTCCACCCCGCCATGCACAGAGAAACGCGGTTTGGATAGGCTCCGGAAAAGTGCCATCGTCCGGTTGATCCAGATCAAATCCGGCACTGTTGCGCTTTGATCGACAGGGCGCCCAAACTTCGCGTCCCTCGGACCTTAACCGCGCGACTAGCGCGCCGCCAATCAGCCCGCCACCTCCCGTGACCAGAATCACGCGCTGGCGGCCACAACCTTCGGGCCGCATGCCAATCCGAAAATGTATTGCGCCATAGGAAAATAGCCGGTGTGCACCACCTCGTCGTTCATGGAAAAGACAAAGATATTGTGAAAATGCCTCCCGAGAAGTTTTCTCATCTCTTCGCCATCCTTGCAGTTCACATGCCCCTCGCGGCTTGGCTTGGAAGCATGCGCCTGGGAGGCTTGCGAAGGACAACCCAGAAGCAACACCCCGTGCGGCGTCAAGGAGCGGACCACATTCGCGACGAAAGCATCCTCCTTCTCCGGTGTGATGTGCTCGATCACATCAAGGGCGAAAGCACCATCGAACGTATTCGCGCCAAAAGCCGTCTCGGTCATGTCATGCACCGCGAAATCGACCGGCCATCGTGCGTCCATGGTTTGTCGCGCGTTCTCGATAAAGATTGGGTCGAAATCGACAGCCGTCACTTCCGGTCCGGCCTGCCTCACGATGCGCGTCCCGAAAGCATCGGCACAACCGATCTCCAGCACGCTCCGGCAACCGGACAGCATCTTGGCGGCGAACTTGTAACGCGAGAGGACAAATACCAACCGCTTGGGATCATCCTGCCAAGTCTGGCTGCTCATCAGGCCGAAGCGTGACGTGTCACCAACCTCGTTCCGCTCGACGAGGAACTGGTATTGCGGCTCCTTGGATTGTGAGGTCATGAAAAACTCTGTCTACCATGCCCGAGGCGGGCAGGTTCAGGCAACAGTCCAGGCGTCGGACTTCCGAGCTGCATGGAAACGGCGCGTGCCGCTGCTTAAGCGGTCCGCCAAGGATTCGGAAAGAATGGGGCTGATTCCGACAAATACATCTGAGTCTGGCGGGACATCGGCTGGGGCGAGGATAGGCAAGCCCAGGTGCGTGCGTCCAATCCTTTGCGGGTCCTCATCGACGAAAAAGCGAACCTTATCACTCATCCCCTGATACAGCCAGGTGGCCGCAATGGCCGAGCCGAACAAGCCGAAACCCGCGCTCGTTTCGGCGATGCGTCGGGCATCTGCCATCACTTCAGACAACCAACGGACTGCCTCCAGCAGGGCCTCGGATTCCCGCGAGGCATCCAGTTTGCTGGAAGCAACGACTGCCGAACGAGAGTTGTGGCCCACAAGTGACACTTCTTTCGGCACCCAATCCGCCGAGATCATTTTTGTCTGCCACCCCGAAGCATTGACCACCATTTGCAAAGATTCGACGGTAAAATGGGAGGCGTGATCGGCAATCATGAGGGCAAAGGGATTCGCTTTCCAGGAGGGAACTTCGACAAGAAGCAGTCCTTCAGGTGCAGCATGTTGGAGTAGGTTCCGAAGTAACTCCGCAGGATTCTCGATGTGTTCCAACACGTGAACCATTGAGATCGCGTCGTATCCGCGCGGAAGCTTGGAAACATCGACACCATGAAAATTTCGGAAGTTAGGGATCTCGCGCAACCGCAGCAAATTGCGATCGTCGGTTTCAGAACCGTCGAGCTCCCACTGCGGGAATTTTGCTGAAAAAGCCCGGAGGAAAGCCCCATTGCCGCAACCAACATCAAGAAGTTTGCCCGTGGCTGCGAGCTCTCCCAACGAGGCAAGCTTGCCGACTAAAACATCGGAGCGACTTTGCAGCCCGCTCTCAGAGGCAATTTTCTGCTCGGCACCACCCGATGCTTCATAAATGGAGTATTCGCTGTAAGTGGTCATCGCCGCACCCCGCCAGTCGTCGGAAATTGCCGTCTGGGCGAGACCGCAAGAGGGACAAACCACCAACGCGCCCGTCCGAGGCGCCGGACGACAATCGGAGGTTACACGAGGGAGCGAGCGCCGTGCACCCTGCTCCACGCAGAAGGAGTGCTGACAAAAATGACAGATTGTGCGAGTCATTCTAAATTATAAGCTCCGTACTTTCTGCCAGTAGACCTTTGCTTTTTCTAGCCGGAAGCCGAGCGCGGCGGCTTCGGGGCTAGGAGCAAGGAAGGGATTGAGAACTATGCAGGTCCATTTGACAGCTTGCACCGGCAACAAGGAGTGTACGGCACCCAAGAGGCTGTGACCGAAACACCCCGAACGCACCAATTCTTCGGCGAACGAAGCGGTCAGCGCCGGCGCCAGCACAAAGTCTGGTTGCAGAATAAAATCCGCCACAAGTTTTGCCGGATCATCCCAGCCAGCATGCTCAAAATCGAGGAAAGAACAGCGCCCATCGCCGCGAAGAAGGACATTATGGAATCCAAAATCAGAGGGCGAAAATACTTGCGAGGTCGGATCGTCGAGCCTCTGGGTGTGACACCTCGACTGCCAAACCTGAAGAGAAGAAGACAATTCATCCCGCACAAAGTCTCTCATCTCTCTTGCATTCGGATCCTCGCCGGACGTGGCCAGCAATGCGGTAATTCGCTGCTGTGCGTTACGCAGGTGGTGCCACGAGGAAAATCCATGTTCCGAAGCAAAAGGAATATCCGCCTCAGCGGCTCGCACACGCAACTCGGGACGATTGGCAGCAATGAGAAATGAGGCCATTTTTCCCACGAGGGCTAAGTCGATTTGCTCCGCACACGGCCGCGTTCCCTCCACCCACTCGAAAAGCAGCGCACGGCTTGAGGAATCCGAGCCGAGCAACGCCGGCACGTGCTCCGGAAGGTGCGCGGCGAGGAACCGATGGCAGCGAAGTTCGTGCTCGAAACTGTCCAGCGTGCCGGTGCCCCGAGGGGGAGCGTGCAGCTTAAGCACCGCCTTCCGCTCACCTTCTTCGACCAGATAGACCTCGTGGCGCCCTCCCCCTGCAAGTTTTCGCCTGCTCGCATCGGACTGGGAAAAACCTTGGACGGCAAGGAAGGCCTGAACCTCACATTGATCCGCGGTGGTCACGACTCAAACAGCTCGCTGGCGACCGAGCGCCATGAACTGCAGCGCCTCCACACAGGGGAATCCGTGTGCTGGTTGCCGGGGTCGAACAGGATGCGCCGCACTTCCTCGGGGAAGGCAGAGTCCGACAGTAACTCGGGAAGATCGTCGATAAAGCAGTTCACACCCAGCGAACGGATCCGGCCGACTTTGGCGCTTTTCGATTCCTCGAGATGGACGGGCACATTGGCCAACCCCACCGATCGGAGCCAATGGCGCGCGGAAGAATGGAGGTCATGAGCTTCACCGAGAATTGGTTGGCGGGTGCGGTGACTGACAATGAAACACTCGGTCCCGGCGGCAAGACTGCGCCGGAAAAAGTCCGCAACTCCCGGGAACAACAACGCTTCGGCCATCAATGGGCCGTAAATCTCCCCCTGCAAGCGCGTCCACTCGTTCTCGCGACCGGCGCCACGCAGATGTTCACGAAGCGCCAACTTCGGGTCGCCGCCGGGATCGACTCCGTGTAACGCGCACAGGCGGAGGAGCGGCGTGGAATAGTCCGCCAGCGTGTTATCCAGATCGATACCGATGCGCATGCCGGCGGATTAGCACTGTCCGTAGAGCAGCTTTGAAACCCGCCGGATGACGATGTTCTGCAGCGAGTGCGCTACCGAAGCCAAATTACGGAAGGTGAGGGCCTTTGAATCGCCGGCCTGACGCTCCTGCCCATAGACGGCGATTTCCTTGTAACTGAGCCCGCGGGACAAAAGACGCGTAAGAAGGTCGGCTTGGAACCCGAAGCCGTGCGAATTTGAATGCCAGCGCATCACGTATTCACGCCGTGTCACCACCATTCCGTTGTAGTAGTGCAACTGGAAACCACTGAGGAAGTTGACCAATGCCGTGTACGCAGTGGATATTATCCGCCGCGATTGGGCCCGCCCGCGGATCTCAATGTTGTAAGGAATGAGCATGTCGGCCGTCCCGAGTTCCTTGAAGATGGTGACCAACGTCTCTTTGGGTTCGACATTGTCCCCACAGATGAGCCGATACCATTCCGACTGCAAAAGAAAGGCGGCTTCGGCATAGTTGTTAGCCAACCCCTCATTGCGTGAATTAACGTAAAGAGTGAGCGGTACCTCCGGGTGTTCCCGGCCGAAGTCTTTGATCTTCTCCACTGTCCGGTCTCGGGAACAGTCGTCGATGACCACGATCTGAAAAGATACACCGACTTCTACGCAGGCCGCGATGACCGTCTCCAGCGTGGCTTTGATATTAGCTTCCTCGTTGTAGCAGGCGACGAACAGGCCAAGTTCAAACGGCTGCTCCTGATGATCCGGCAGCGGCTGCGGCCCGAAGGTAACGATCTCTTTAAAATGATCCATCATGGATTAAATTCACTCTGACGGCCAAGCACCGCCCTTTTAAGTCGGAAAATAACCGTGCTGATGGTAAGCAAGCGCCTTTTCTTGAGTCGATAAGCTGCCCCATCGAAGGTCAAATCCTCCGCGTCAAGCATCCGCCGCAGGCGAGTATTGAGCATGCCAGCTTCGTCGTACCTGCCTTGAAGCTCCGAAATTCGGATTCCCTCGGGTGAGTCAAGCAGCTCACGGTAAATACGGATCCGCACCGAGGCGTGGCCCAGATTGACGAAATTGGCATAGCCGTAAGCCAGGCAAGCATAAACCGGCCCGTCAACCAGCATCACAGCGAGTAACGCACCGCCCAACTTTTGTCCGTAAGCTAGAGCTAGAAGTTGCATGGCAAAAAGCCCCCCCAACCCGGCGAAACCGCCGACGACTAGCAAGTTTAGGATGGGCGCATCCGGACGAAGCCTGCACAAAACCGCGTGGCTTGCTGCCATGGTGGCCAAAGCCACGAGGGGTGCCAGCAGATGCAGAATCTGAATAAAAGTGTTCGTGCTCATCCTCCGTGCCGGGTTAGTCCGAGAACCTTTTCACGATGCAACAGGACGATCTTGAAAAGCGTGTATGGATGCTCGGCCAGACGGAGGCGTCCGTCCTGCTCATGAACCATGCCTTCCTCAAGCAAGGCCGAGAGTCTGGCGCCAACGAAGGGGCGTGATGCCATGAATTCGAACAGATTCTCCTCGCTGGCACCGCAAGAACCGGCTGATGCAATGTGGCGGACCAAGCTGAGCGTTGGGCTGTCCGCTTCCAACGCGGAATATGTGACCACGTAAGCCAGCGCGAAGGCCACCACAGCCAGTCCCACGTTGAGCCATTGGACGACAGAAAGGGGTTCAACGCCCAAACGTCCGAGCAAAAGCCCGACGAGCGGGGCAAGTACGAGACCTCCAATCAGAAAAAAACCCAGCAAAACCGCCCGCTGCCTGCGCGGGAGGGCTATTCGCCACCAGATGAGGTGAACCCCGAACAGTGTCCCCAACAAGAGTACAACAGCAGTGAAAACAGACATACAATCACCTCACGCTGGCCGAACAATAGCGTGAATCACTTCCCCCCGCCGCATTCCGTCGATGACGTCCGACAAGTCGCCGAGCAAAACCCGACGACTGACGAATCCGGAAACGTCCAACTTGGCTGCACAAAGCCTCCCCAAGATTTCAGGGATATCGAACTCAGGCTGGCTTTGGCCGCCTTCGGAGCCGGTTAGCACACGGCCGAAATGGAGGGGAAGAGTATGGATACAGACGCGCTGATCGCTGGGCATGACACCGAACAACACGCACCGCCCGCCGCGCAGTTTGGCCAAGTCGTAAGCCGTTTCGATGACTTTCGGATTCCCGGTGCCGTCGATGGTGACATCGGCCAAGCCGCCGAGAATTTCTTTCACACGCTCGGCGGCATTTTCGCGCGAGGCGTTGATCTGATGCGTCAAACCGTATTCGGCTGCTTTGCCCAGTTTGTGATCATGCAGGTCGACCCCGATGATCGGATTGGCGCCGGCCAACTTGGCCCCGAGCAGTACCCCAAGCCCGATGCCCCCTACCCCGAAGATCACCACCGATTCTCCCGCTTTAACCTTGGCATCGTTATTGATGATGCCAAAACCGGTGGTAAGTGTGTCGGCGAGCAGACAGCAAAGTTCGAAATCAGTGTCGGCGGGAACTTGGGTCAGACGATTTTCGGAAATGACCGCATATTTCTGGAACGTGGTAATCGGCCCCGCATTCACCTCGCGTCCGTTCCACTTGTAGACCGAACCGCCGGCATCGATTCCCGCTCCCGGTCGCCAGTGGCAGACCACCCGGTCTCCGGGAGCCACGTTTGTCACGTCAGCACCCACCTCAAGCACGATTGCTCCAGCTTCGTGACCAAGCAAGTGGGGGAGAAACTTGTCTGGCCCCTTAACCCCATCGATCTCCCCGATCTGGGAACCGCAGACCCGCGTGGCATGGATTTCCACGAGTACTTGTCCGCGCTTGAGGGTGGGCACCTCGACCTCATCAATGACCAGCGACTTGCGCTGCTCGACCAGAATGGCGGCTTGGGTTTTCACAGATTTTTGACCACGGATAACACGGATATCACGGATAGGTTCTGACCAGAGCGAACAGAAGGGTTTTGACCACAGCCGAAGCGAAGCGGAGATGGCCGGAGGCAAATAACACCGATTTCACGGACTGGTTCAGATTGAATTTCTTATCTCGACATCAGTGTTATCCGTGTAATCCGTGGTTAAAGTCTTTCACTTCACCACTCTCTTCCACTCGAGCTTGGCGGATTTGAAGTTAAGCAGGATTGCCAAGCGCAAACCTGTGATGGCCAAGTAACCCGTCATCTGGGCGATGTGCGAGTCATTGAAGGCAGTCACAACTTTCGCATCGACGATCACTCTGCCATCAACGATCAGGTCGGGGATGAGCGTTCCGGTGTTTGTTCCCTTGTAATCGACCGGAAAGCTGCGCTGCTGCTCAATCTGGAGCCCGCGCTCACGCAACTCAATAACGAGCGCGTTTTCGTAGAGTCTCTCATCGAGGCCGGGCTTTAGCGAATTGAGCACTTCCATCGCGGCGCCGATGACTTGCTTACTCAGTTCCTCGTGAACAAGCGGTTGATCGGGCAAGTCTAGGGGCATTTTTTTGACCACCGATCATACTGATCTCACGGATTGGTTTAGAAAATTCAAGACACCTTTAGGATCAGTGCCATCCGCGCTATCCGTGGTTAAATTCATTCAAAATAAATAAAGCTGTGGTCACCCGTGTAGCCGGTTTGTTTGAACCACCATCGCCACTCGTCCGGGGCAAAAAAGGCGCGGCAGGTCAGTTGCCAATAAAGCAGGTTGGCTTTCTCCGATTCGCTGCGCCAGCTCTCAACGCATAGGTAACGGTGCTTCTTCCCGACGCGCATCATCTCGCGAAGGGCGCGGTCGAGGTCGTAACAGGGTAGGTTGTGGATCGTGTTGATAGAGAAGACAAAGTCGAATTCCCCCTCCGCAAAAGGCAGCTCGGACGCATGACCTTCGATCAAGCAACTCTTAATCTCCGTCTTGGCGTGCTCAAGGGCATAACGGCTGATCTCGAGGCCGGTTACCTGCAAACCGGGCACCGCTTGGGTGAGATCGTAGAGGAGGAAACCCTTGCCGCAGCCGATATCGAGGACTTTGTCCCCAGCCTTTAGCCCATAATGGCTGGCCATCAGATCGGCTACCTTGCGCCAGCGGCCGTCGTAGTTCATGCCACCGTAACCGGTGCGGCGGTCGCCATCCCAGTATTCAACGTCCCATTTGAGCGCCAACTCCGCAGCCTTGGCCTTGGGAAACTCCGGATCATTGACGCGAGCGAGATAATCGCGCGTGGTTGCTTTGTGGATTGGTGCGATGAAATCGAGATAAGCCATAGTCAGAGTTTTCGACCACGGATTACACTAATACCACTGATGGGCCAGAACAGGCTGTATTGCAGTCGCTTGATGATCCGTGTCATCCGTGTAATCCGTGGTTCAATTCCGCAATTTCTCTGCAATTCGCCCCGCCACCCGCGCCGAAGTCAGTCCAGCCCACTCTCGGGCAGACGGCTGATGCGTTGTCGCATGAAGAAACTCGTCTGGCGTGCCGAAGGTGACGAGTCTTGCCTTGGCCTGCGCGGGTTGGGCAGCAAGCCACTCGGCAGTTGCCGTCCCGAGGCCACCGAGTACGGAGTGCTCTTCTAGCGTGGCCACAACTTTGGCCGATGTGAACACGTCCCCCAGCAGTTTTGTGTCCAGAGGCTTGAGCGACCCCATGCTGGCAACGCCGCAGCTGACACCCCGACTCTCAAGTTGCGTTGCCGCTTCCACGGCCAGCGGCAGGGTGTTGCCCAGTGCGAGAATCCACACCTCTTTGCCTTCGCGAAGGCGCAAGGCTTTCCCAATGGCAAACTCGGGCTCTGTCTCGTGGACAACCGGCTCGCCCTTCTTGCCAATGCGGATGTAGACAGGGCCGGGATAATCCAAGGCGGCATGCAGCGCCGGGCGCAGTTCTTTCTCGTCCCCTGGAGCAAGCACAGCCAAGCCCGGGATCAAGCGCAGCATACCCATGTCTTCGACCGAGTGGTGGGTCGATCCGAGTGAGGAGTAGGAGAGACCGGCTCCCGTTCCGACAAGGATAACACGTTGATGATGGTAGCCTAGATCGAGACGAATCTGCTCAATGACGCGATAGGTGAGGAAGGAGGCGATCGTATAACAGACCGGCTGCAATCCGCTCGCCGCCATTCCGGCGGCGACACCTACCATGTTGGCTTCGGCCACCCCGCAATTGAAGAAGCGGCCCGGAGAGACGTCTTTGAATTTGTCGAACAGACGATTTCCGATGTCGCCCGAAAGCAAAACCATGTCCTCGCGCTGCTGCGCTATCTTGGTGATTTCGTCCGCAAAGGCGTTACGCATAGGAAAAGTTAAAAGTCAGAATGCAGAATGATGAATGCACAGTCAGCTTCTGCGGGCGGTTTTGATGCCCGTGACAAATATCGCGATTAACTCGCGGGTCTCTTCGAGTAGAGGCAGCGCAAGCTTGGCGGGCTGGACGACGTTTTCTTCGGAAAGTAGATCCAGCCAGTATTCGGATTCGCCGAGTTCCTTCAGGCAATCGCCCATTTTGGCGATAAACTCAGCTTAGCTTCGAGCCCTGGATGCTTCCCGATAGTTTGCTCCTACCGGCGTCCCACTGGGAAGGACCGGTTTGCCCAAGACTTGCGCGACAACCGATTTTGGCAGGCGAGAAAAAGCCGGATGATGCGGCGATCCTAGAGCTCTGTTCTATCGGCCAGATCTGCTTTTCCATTTTGCATTTTGCCTTCTGCACTCATCATTCCACCCCAAGTTCCTTGCGTGCCGCCGCCAGCTCTTCCGCATTGGGAATCCGGTAGTGCCAGTTGTTGTCGTCTTCCATGAACGACACGCCGCGTCCTTTGATAGTGTGAGCGACAATCGCCAAAGGCTTGGTTCGATCCGGCAATTCGCCACGGACTAGAGCGGCGCGGATTTGACCGAAGTCATGCCCGTCGACTTCGTAACTCTCCCAGCCGAAGGCTTCCCATTTGTCGCGCAGCGGGGCCAGTGCCATGACTTCCTCGCTGCGCCCGGTGGCCTGCCATTTGTTGTAGTCGACGAGTACAGTGATCGAACCGAGTTTTTGGGCCGCGGCAAACATGGCGGCTTCCCACACACTGCCCTCGTTGCACTCGCCGTCGCTCAGCAAAACCACCGTGCGATAGTCATGCTTTTGGATCCGTGCGGCCAAGGCCATGCCGATTCCCACGGACAAACCGTGGCCGAGAGAACCGGTGGCCCATTCCACTCCCGGCGCACAGTGCGGAGCAGGTTGCTCGGCGAGGGCCGCACCGTCTTTTGCGTAGTCCGCCAAAAGCTGCGGCGAGAAGAACCCGCGGCGGCACAAGGTGATATAAAGCGCCGGGGCCGCGTGACCTTTACTCAAGATGAAACGGTCGCGGTCGGCAGAGTCAGCTTTCTTTGGGTCTATCCGCAAAAACCCCCAATAAAGCGCAACCAGCAAGTCGATGCACGAAAGCGAGGAACCGAGATGGGGTGTCTTGGCACGATGCGACAACTCGATGACTTCGCCGCGCAACTCCGCCGCGACGTGCTTCAGTTTCGTGTGGTCCATCGTCACGCGGGATCGCGATTGAGGAGGGCCATGCCACTTTTGAGCAGAACGGCCTTCGAGATCGGTTCGCGGTTGCCGACGATTTTCACCGCCTGTGAGCCAGCGAGCTGTCCGAGGAAAGTCGTGAGATCGACAGGCAGGCCATTCCTTGCGGCCAAGGCCATGACCGAAAAAAACGCGTCCCCTGCCCCGATGGTGTCGGTGATATCGTCGCCCAGAGGCGGGCAGGCTGCGGCGTGACCCTTGGCATCAATCCCGATCGTTTGGACCGCCCCGCGGGTGAGCCATCCGGCATGGGAGGCGAGCTGCGTGCGAAGCTTGTCAAGTTCGGCACTGAAATCGACATGGCGGTGTCCGCAAGAGAGCAGGAGCTCCTGCTCATCGAGGGAGAAGACATCGGCACGGCGGTATTGACGCGAGATGATGTTGAACCCGTGGTTGTTGGAATTGGTCTGGCAGTTGAGGGCGAGAAAAACACCGCTGTTCTGCAGGAAGTCGCGGACTTCTTGCTGCATGAGGCCGTGTCCGAAGTCGGCCAGGACCACGACATCGCAGTTTTTGATCTCGGCTTCCAAACGCCCGAGGACGCGATCAACGACCGACTGCAAGGGCGGTGTGGCGTTGACGTAGTTCACGGAGAAAAGCTTGCTGAGGTCTTTGCCCTCGCTGACCGGTTCGACGTAGCGCTGTTTGATGATCGAGACAAAATCGGGATCACGGACCGTTGCGTCGTCCTGCGTGGGCAGAAACATGCGCAAAGTCGGTTCGAGCCAGTCTTCGGTGCCGAGGAGAGAGACCAACCGGACGTTTGGCGTGAACTGCTTGATGTGCCGATAGACCGCCAGCGCCCCCCCGGCGTGGGCTTCCTCTTCAAGGTAGCGACCGGAAATGATGCGGTTTTTCGAGGTGAGGCCTTGGACTTTGACGAAAGCGTATTTATCGAAAATGGTGTCGCCGACAACCAGCACGCGGAGCCCCGCAAAACCGGCCACAGCATCCGCCAGGTCCTGAGGGGTAACGTGCGTGGCCAGTTGTCCGCAAAATTCGGAAACCTCGGGATTGGCGGTTTCGAAGTGACGGTTGATCAGGCGGGTCGAGCTGAAGACGACCTCCCCCAAATAGCGGACTTCGCCCCCGTGCTTCTGCGCCGTGGCGACATCGTCATGGATGTTACCAGTGACGTCATTGGCCGCGTCGGCGTATTCGGTGCCCTTGCAATAAATGTTCGGCTTGACCGTTTCGATCGCCTCGACCGCGGCGGTGTGCGGAACGAGCACAACGTAATCGACGCACTCGAGTGCAGCCAGTGTGCGGGCACGGAGCGCGTCGTTGAAATAGGGACGGCCTGGTCCCTTGTTGACGTGTTTTTCGTCGGTGACCGTGACAACAAGGACGTCACCAAGCTTTTTGGCGTCTTCGAGGTGAACGATGTGTCCGGGGTGGACGAGGTCGAAAGTGCCGTGGCACTGCACCAAGCGCTTGCCTTCGCCGCGCAGCTTGTCGAAAAGCGCGGGCGCTTCGGCGAACGGAATGATTTTCGTAGGAGACATTATTTAACCACAGATCAAACGGATCTCACGGATGGCAGCAGACGCCATCTTCTTATCAGTGTCATCGGTGTAATCCGTGGTCCTCTGATTCCGGCTCCTAACGAGCGAGATAAGCGAGGCAACCGGCGTCGCGTCCAACCTCCATGAACTTCATGTTGTAGTGTTCGGACGCGTCGATGTCGGGGAATTGGCCGGACTCTAACACCTTGCGAAGATGAGCCACCTCCTGCTTGATGCTGCTCACGGGCTTGTACCCCAAGTCGTTCAAGATTCGATCGGAAGAGATGTGGTAGTCGCGATGGTCGGCTGTATCGGTCACTTCAATTTTGACGCTCAGATCGGACAACTCGGATTGGATAATTTTGGCAATGTCGATGACTTTGTGGTTTTCGAAACCGAAGTTGAAGGTCCGGCCATTGATTTTCTCCACCGGCGCTACGACAAGAATGCCGTAGAGGTTGATCATGTCGGTCATGCCGACATTCGGCCGGCGCTGCTGACCGCCATGCACGGTGATCACTTTTTTGCGCAGCGCGTCAGCGGTCAGCTTGTTCACCGTGAGATCGAAACGCTGGCGCGGCGAGTAACCACAAACCGTGGCGGGGCGCACATTGACGGCACAAAACTCGGGGCCGGAGGCGGAGAGGACGAGCCATTCCGAGAGAGCCTTGTATTTCGAGTAGTAGGTCAGCGGCTCGGGTTCGAGGCGTTCGTTGATTTCCGACTCGGTCCGTGCACCGAAGACGCTGGAGGAGGATGCATTGATGAAACGCTTCACGCCGGCCTCCTTGGCCAAAGCAAGCAGCATACCGACGGCATCAAAATTCACCTGCCGCGTGAGGACTTCGTCGATGTCGCCGGTCGGGTCGTTGGAGATGGCAGCCAAATGAATCACCGTGTCGCGTCCGGCCAGCGCTTCGCGAACCTTGCCGGCGTCCCGCAAGTCGCCGCGCACCAGACTGAAGCGTTTTTCCCACTCCGGCCACTTGGGATCGGCCTTGAGGGCCTCGAACCCTGCTTCTGTGTAAAGCATGAGATCGAGGACGCGCACATCATGGCCGAGGGACAGAAGATGTGGAACGAGCCGACTACCGACGTAGCCGAAACCACCTGTTACGAGGATTTTTGACATGATTTTGGAAATCGAGATTTTAGAGCGATGGGTGGCGAATGACGGGGACTTTAGCGGCACCTCGCTGTTTGGTACCCCGTTGTTTTGATGCTGAGAACAAACAGAGTAATTAGTTCGCTCGTTTCTTGAAGTAACGGCTGCAGACGGGAGGGCGGAAGAACTTTCTCCTCGGAAAGTAGCTCAAGCCAGTATTCCGATTCCCCAAGTTCCTTGAGACTATTGCCGAGTTTCGAGATGAACTCGGGCTTACTGCGTGCGCGCGAAGCCTCCCGGTAGTTGGCGCCAGCAGAAGTTCCGCTGCGGAGGAGTTGATGTCCGAGGACTTGAGCGACCGCAGCCTTTGGAAGCGCGGAATAGAGATGGATGACACGCCGAGCGTAATCTTTGGTTCTTTCGCTAAAATTGTCTTTGGCACTCTGCATTCTTCATTTTGCAGTCGCAATTTTGCCTCACGCTTTGTGGATATAATTCGCCGGTTGCTCGCGGAGCACCGCGAGGTTTTCATCGACCCAGCGTTTGGTGTCGGCGATCCCCTCCTCCAGCGAAACGCGATCCTGCCATCCGAGCTTGGTGCGGGCCAGACCGGCGTCGAGCAAGTAGGCGGAGTCTTTGCCGGGACGGTCGGCCACGATTTCGGCGAAGTCTTCGAATTTCACGCCGGTTTGGTCGCACATCAGCGCGACGAGGTCGCGGATGGAGATGGTCCGCTTGGTCGAAAGATGAAACACGTCGCCCGGTTCCCCATGCAATGCGGCCCGCAATGTTCCGTCCGAGACATCGTCGATCTGGATGAAGGAACGCACCGAGTGTCCACCACCATGAAGTTGGAGCTTTTGACCCAGAGCGAGGAAAAGAAGCGTGCGCGGGACAATGCGGTAGAGTTGCTGCCCCGGACCGAAGACATTGGCTGCGCGGGTGAAGACCGCGGGAAAGCTGTATTGGCGGATAAAGGTTTGCAGGTGCAAGTCGCACGCGGCACGGGAGGCGGCATAAGGAGTGCTCGGATTGAACGGCGCGTCCTCCCGGACATCTCCGGAACAGCTGCCATAAACCTCGGGGGTCGAGACGTGGACGTATTTTTTGAGGTCCGGCATTTTGCGCAGTCCATCGTGGAGGCGCACGTTGGCCACCACATTGGTTTGATACCAATGGTCCGGATGTTCCCAGCTTTCGGCCACCATGCTTTGCGCGGCGAAGTTGACCACGCGGGGCGCTTTGAAGTCGGCGATGGCGTCGACCAGTTCGGCGGTGTGGAGATTGAGATCAAGTTGGGCGAAGCAAAAGCGGGACAGCTCTTCCGGTGTCCGTTGCCAGCGATAAGGGAGGAAAACTTCGTGCGCCTCGGGCGAGCGGCTCGTGCCCAGGACCTCCCAGCCTTCCCGCAAGCAGTGCGAGACGAAGCTTGCCCCGGAAAACGAGTTGCTTCCGATGACCACCAGCCGCTTTGCATCACTCATTGGGAGGAGGTCTCGGCAGGCTGTTCGGCCATCGTGGCGGAGCCGGGGCTGAAGCGGCCCTGCTCCAAGCGAAGGAGACGATACCAGAGTTCTTCCACGCGGTTGCGGTAGGTGCCGGAGTTGCGTTGCCAGCTGACCGCCACCGCCAGCTCGAGCCGGCGGCGTTCGGTCTCGGGGAGATCGGTGCGGGTTTGCCGGTCGGGGACCATGCCCGCGAGCGGAACACCAAGTTTGACCAGCCGCTGCATGTGGCGCTCCCGGTCGGCAAGCGCCTCCTGCAGAATCTGCGCCATGGTTGCGGCGGTGCTGTAGACTTCACGGTCGCTGGGGCCGGTCTCTTCTCCTTCAAGGCGGAATTCGGACTGCAAATCGGCGAGGCTCTCGGTGCTATATCCCGTGACCCCGATTTCAAGCGGGGCGAGGATCGGGTCGATGAAGGGCGCGAGCTTGGTACTCGGCGCTTCTCCTTGCAGCGGCCGGGATGCCGGGCGTTCCTGCTGCAAGAACCAGGTGAAACCGAGCGTGGCGACCAAAAGCAAGCCCAGCACCCAGAGCCAGGCCTTGGCATTTCCGTCCGGGCGTGACCGCGGCAGGTCATCCAAGCGCACCGCCTCGCGAAACGATGAGCTGGTACCGCTTCGCCGGCGTCCGGAAGACTCCGACCCGGACGAGGAACGGCGCCGACGATGGCGGGAGGGTTCGGGAGAGCCGGGAGGCGGGACGGGCGGGTTGTGGTCGTCGAAGATCATGTGGGTGGATTTAGGCATGCTGCCGCCCTTGGCCGCGGAGAGGACTCCATGACCCGGCGACAGCTGGTTGTTCAGACTGCGTGATAGAAATTTTTAGTTGCCCGCCGCCGCGGGTCGTCCCGCAAACGGGTGCACCTTGCCGGGCACGACGCGTCCAAGAGTGACCTCGACCTCGCGCTGAGTCCCGAGCAAATCGAGCAGCACCGCGACCCGCTCCTTGGCCGGCATGACGCGGGTGACCACGGCGCGCAAGCCTTTGAAGGGCCCGTCGAGGACGGTTACTTCGTCTCCGGGCACAACTTCGGAAGAGACCTCGACCACCTCATTGTCGCGGGCAAACTGCCGAAGCTCCCCGATGATCTTGTCCTCGACCACCGCGGGTTCCCCGCCGAAGCCGACGACCTTGGTAACCCCCATGGAGGAAGCGACCAGACGGGCATGCGTGCAGTAAGGAAATCGGGCGAAAATGTATCCTGGAAAGAGCGCTTCCTCGAACCACTTTTTTCCGCTCACCGTGACCCTCTGGAAGCGGAGCAAAGGGGAAAAGACCTCGAGGTCGGCCTGGGCGCGAAGAAGTTGCGCGGCAAGTTTCTCGTGCTTGGGCTGCGTCTTGAGGCAGAACCAGAGAAGTTCGGTGGACTCAATAACGGAGGAATAATCCATGGAAATGGTCGAGATGGGGGCAAGGTGGCAAGGCGGGCAAAATGGAGATCGTGCTTTATACCATGAACCGTGCTCTTCGACACGTCCTGAATGGCCGTTCCGGTCGCCCTCCATGCACTATCGGTGTGCGCACCCGCGCGGTCGAGTCTATGATCAGTAGGTGTTCGGTCCGCCTCGGCCGCTTGGCCGGGGGAGTCCCCGGGCGGCCATTCGTTGTCCCCGCCCGAAACCTGCGCTCCCCTTTCCATCTCGGCTCGCGCCAAAACCTTGGGATCCGGCCGGGTTTACGACTCCCCATTTTCCCGCTTGCCTCCAAGCCGTGCCTCCTGCCAATCTTACCGACTGCTTCGATCGGCCCCGCCAGGGACCACCGACCACGGAGCAGCAACCGAAACCGGAACCGAGGTATCCCAAGAAAAAGACCCTGTGCCATCGGCGCAGGCCCCATATTATGACGCAAGTCCAAGAACTGATCGCCAAGGCGACCAAACACTTCAAAGAAGGCAGTATTGTCAAAGGCCGCATCCTGGAGGTTCGCCCGCGCGAATTTCTGGTCGACATCGGCTACAAATCCGAAGGCACCATCCCCTCAGTCGAGTTCGACGATCCCTCCGAAGTCGCCGTCGGTGACGAAATTGAAGTCCTCCTCGTCCGTCTCGAAAACGACGAGGGCATGGTCATTCTCTCCAAAGAAAAAGCCGCCTATCGCCAGAACTGGGACAAGATCAGCGCGGTCTTCGAAAAAGAAGGAGTCATCAAGGGCCGGGTCAAGGCCGTGGTCAAAGGAGGCCTTTTGGTCAACATCGGCGTGGAGGCCTTCCTCCCCTCCTCCCAGATCGACATCATCCCGCCGAAGGACCTCAACCAGTTCGTCGGCAACACCTACGATTTCAAGATTGTCAAACTGAGCGACGAGCGCCGCAATGTCGTGCTCAGCCGCCGCGAACTCATCGAGCAGGAACGCAGCGAGAAACGCCAAGATTTCATGTCCAACACCGAGGTCGGCTCCATCGTGACCGGCACGGTGAAAAACCTCACCGATTTCGGCGCCTTCGTCGACCTCGGCGGCATGGACGGCCTCCTCCACATCACCGACATGACGTGGGGCCGCCTGACCCATCCGAGCGAGTTGCTCAAGGTCGGCCAAGAAATCGAGCTGCAAGTCCTCGAAATCAACAAAGACAAGGAGCGCGTCTCCCTCGGCCTCAAGCAAACCACGGACAATCCCTGGGACAAAATCGAGGAACGCTTCCCGACCGGCACCAAGGTCAAAGGCAAAGTGACCAACCTCGTGCCCTACGGCGCGTTTGTGGAGATCGAGTCCGGGGTCGAAGGCCTCATCCACGTTTCCGAGCTTTCCTGGACCAAGCGCATCACACGTCCCGCCGATGTTCTGGCCGCCGGTCAGGAAATCGAAGCCATCGTGCTCGGCGTCAACAAAGAGGAGCAGAAAATCTCCCTCGGCGTCCGCCAACTCGAGCCCAACCCGTGGGACGAGATCGAGCAGCGCTACATCATTGGCAAGCAGGTCAAGGGCAAGGTTCGCAACATGACCGCCTACGGCGCCTTCGTCGAACTCGAGGAAGGCATCGACGGCATGGTCCACGTCTCCGACCTTAGCTGGACCCGCAAAATCAACCACCCGAGCGAAATTCTCAAAAAGAACGACGAGATCGATGCCGTGGTCATCGACATCGACAAAGCCAACCAGCGCATCGCACTCGGGATCAAACAACTCGACGAAGATCCGTGGAAGGAAATCGACCGCCTTTACAAGATCGGCGACCTGGTCAAAGGCAAAGTGACCAAACTGGCCAACTTCGGCGCGTTTGTTTCCCTCGATCACGAGATCGACGGTCTGGTCCACATCTCGCAAGTGAGCGAGGGGCATGTGGCCAAAGTCAAAGACGTACTCAAGGCCGGCGACGAGGTGGAAGCCCGCGTGATCAAAGTCGACAAGGTCGAACGCCGCATCGGTCTTTCCATCAAGGCCGCCAACTACAGCGAAGAAGCCCTCCGCAAGGAGTCCGAAGCGATGGAAACCACCATGCGCTCCGGCGACGAAATGGTCGGGCTGGCCAAGGCCTTCGAAGCCGCCGAGTTGGACGAATACCGCCCGGGCGAAGGCAAAAAGAAATAAGGTTTACCGCACGGGCGGCGTTGACATCCAACGCCGCCCGCGCAACTTTGCACTACATGGAAATCACCGCTTATCTCAAAACCAGCTGCGGCTGGAGCAACGGCGTCCGCGCCATCCTGGCCAAATACGGCCTTCCTTACGAAGAAAAGGACATCCTTAAGAACCCCGAATTCCGCGCCGAAATGGAACAGCGCAGCGGGCAAAGGCTGTCCCCCTGCCTCGTGGTCGACGGCCAAATGCTCCCCGACATCAGCGGCGAAGACCTGGAAAACTGGCTGGTGGCCAACGATCGCATCCAACGCAACGAAGCCCCGGTCGAAGTCCCGATCAACTCGTCCTGCCAGAACAAAGCGCAGCACGTCGCTTGATCCGGTCTCACTTCACGAAAACCCGCGGCCAACCCCGCGGGTTTTTTCTTGCCGGAAGAACTGCCGGCGGCGGGACTCGAACCCACACGGGGTTTTCACCCCTTCGGATTTTAAGTCCGATGTGTCTGCCATTCCACCACGCCGGCGAAAAATTTATCTAACTCATGTGCAACGCTTTATGATTAATACATGAGAAACTGATTGCAAATGACATGGAAATTGTCATGGTTTTACCCAATGAAACCCAGCGACACCACCCCCGCACGATCCCGCTACCTCAAGGTCCTCGACGGCCGCAGTCAGCCGATCCGAGGCCTGTGGAAAACCCGCAAGACCGGAGCCTTTTACGCCCAGCTCCAGATCGATGGCAAAACGGCATGGATTCCCTTGCCGAAGGCCGCAACCAGAGCGCAGGCGGTGGACGAGCTCAACAAGCTCAAGACCGAGCGCAAGGACGGGAAGCTGGTGGTGGTGAAGCACGCCCCGAAGTTGGTCGATGCCATCGAGAGTTTCAAGGCGGATGCGCGCTTCTTGGAAAAGCGGCTCTCCACCAGGAAGAACCTGCAGGTCTACTTCAACCTCTGGGTTGATCAGCTCGGCCAGAAGTCCGTGAAGCACATCCGCAAGACCGACATTCTCCACGTCCGGCAGAAGCTGCGCAACGAGGGCTACCCCGGATTCACGCGCAGCAAGGTTGGGCGGAAGACCGGCAACCACTACGTCGAGGCCGTGATGCAGGTGCTGAAGTTCTGTGAGGAGAACGACCAGATCGCCGTGCTACCCGTGGTTCGCCGCGAGAAGGCACCCAAGGGCGAAGAGAAGCCGCGCCCCGAGATCATCGATGATGTGCAGTTCAAGCGACTACTCGCTGCCTGCTTCGGACCAGTGCCGAAGCGGCGCCTTGTCCGAGACGAGATTGGCCAGGTGGTCAAGCGATACGCCGGCGAGCAAGCCCCGCTCGGCGACGGCAACGCCAAACTGCTGCACAACTATCTGCGGTTCCTCGCCCTGACCGGAGCACGCGAGCAGGAGGCATACCGCGTGAAGTGGGAAGACGTGGACATCGAGCGCCGCGTAGTCACGATCGGCGCCGATGGATTGAGCAAGAGTGGCAAGCCACGCGATGTGAACTGCTCGCCCGAGCTGGAGAAGCTACTGCGCGAGATGCACGCTGGCCGGCAACCGGATTCATCCTACCTGTTCCCCTCACCTCAGCGCGGTGACAAAGACATCCCGGCCAAGACTCTGCGGCCCTCGTTCCGGTGCGTCCGCGAGGCCGCCGGATTGCCCAAGCTCGCCTTCCACGCCTTCCGCCGGCTCTTTATCTCAAAGTGCGTCATGGCCGGCGTGGACTACAAGACCATCGCCGCGTGGGTCGATCACAAGGACGGCGGCATCCTGATCGGCAACACCTACAGCTTCCTCACCGCTGACCACAAGGCCGACACCGCCCAGCGCCTCACCTTCTTCGACCGCCCCACCAACATCACCGACCTCCCCAAGCAATCCGCCAACTGACCACCCAAGCCATGCCAGAGGGGCGGAGGGGGTCGCGTAAAGCGGTGAGCGTCAACGTCCCCTACCAATCCAGCCTCGGAAAATTTCACGGCGGCGACTATGACAAACTACGCGCCAACCTAACACCGTCTCCTTGTCATCCACCAAGCGCCCTCAAGGGGTCACAAGTCCCAAAGATCAAAGGGAACGCTTCCGGCGTTTCCACGCATACACCGCGCCCGCACCCAACAAAAGCAATGCGTAAGTTGAAGGTTCGGGGACACTGGCCAGGCGGAACCCCACGAGGAAACCCTCGTTCGATGGGCCGCTGTGGGCGCGGTTGGTGGACTGCAGGTCTTTTACGAGGTCGAACCAAGCACCCCCGCGGAGGCCCCGGTCCGAGCCAATCACCGCATCGTTCCATTCAAACAAGTTGCCACCTTGATCGAAAGTGCCATAGGCACCGGGACTGTTGCTGAACACACCGGCATCGGTGAGGTAATTTGTTGAGCTGAAGTAATCCACCGACTGCGTGACAGCGAAGTCGTCCGCATAATAGTTCGCTTGATTGGGGTCCCCACCGATGGTGTTGCCCGGCGCGGTGTCACTCTGCGTGGGATAAAACCAATATCCCGCATTGGTCCCGTCGCTCTTGTAATACGCCGCTTTATACCACTCGTCCTCGCTCGGCAGACGCCACGTCGCCCCGGGATTCACGGGGTAAATCCCGTTGGTCGCGCCGCCCAGCGTGTAAGCCCCGGTCTCTGTGCTCGCGCCATGGGTCGCACCGTTGTTCATCCAGTTGGCAAAACGCGCTGCATCAAACCAACTCACGTAGGCAATCGGATGGTTGCCGCTGCCGATCACCGAGTAGCGGTAGGCATCGCCCGTCGTTCCTGCCCCGCTGCGACTGATGCCGGCGATGTTGAGATCGCTCGCCATGCGGGCGTCCCAGAGATTGATGAGGTAGCTGTCGCCCGTTACCGCGGCCACGCTCCCAAGGAACGTGTTGTATTGGCCGATAGTCACTTCGTATTTGCCGATATCGAAGACATAGTCCACCGCGCCGAAGGTGGTGCTGTCGGCGGTATTGCCGGGGTCGCCCACGTTCACCATCTCCAGGCTGACCAGCGGCTGGGCAGAGCGGCTGGGGACGAGGGGAAAAACGGAAAACAGCGCAACCACGAGAATGCGACGAGTTGTTGTTTGCATAACTTGACCAGCGGAAAATACACCCATACCCCGAGTTTGTAACCACCATACCATAGGAGGCAATCGCGGGCGGAATCAGGCCTTCGGCCCGACCGGGAGCCTTCTTGGAACCCGGCAAGGCAGGCAGGAACGATGGAAGCGCTGCCGTGCGGATTTTCCGTTAACTGGCTATAACTCACCATCCCCCAACCTGCCGCCGCGGCGCGCTCCACAGCGCACCTGCGCCGGTCATTGTCACTCAGCTTCGATGCGGCCCTTCAAGCGGTAGAACTCGTGGGTATTGGTCAAGGCGCCAACATTCAATTCGCCCTCAGGTGTAATCATGTTGGCCGTGATCGGCACAGGCGTCCACTGCCGCGACAAGAGGGCTGTAGTTTTTTCGACGGTAAGAATGACAGGCCCGGTTGGGGCAGACGAATTGGGGCTTGCGAGACGAAAGCCGCAGGTCGAATCCGGGTGGGCAGTTCCTAAGGTTTTGCGCGACATGGAGCCCGTGCCGTCCCAGTAGGCGCCGCCCCGAAACCCCCGCTCCGAGTCGCCGCCAACCGTGCGATCGTTCCACTCCTCCACGTTGCCGCTCTGGTCAAACGTGCCGTAAAAACTCCCACTGCCTGAAAACGCTCCCACGTCCGTGAGGTAGTTTTGGCTCAGTTCAAAGTTGGCCGACTGTGTCACGGACAACACACCATTATAGTAGTTTGCTTGGTTCGCCGCACCCCCGATAACATTTCCTGGGACCGCGTCACTCTGCGTGGCGTAAAGGAAGTAGCCCGGACTGCCGATACCGCCATGTTCCGGCGAGTAATACGCCGCCTTATACCACTCGTTTTCGGTCGGGATGTAGAAGGTAGGAGCAGCAAACGTATTTGGGTTTATCGCGTTTTTGGCCATTGCATTGCCGCTGGTGGCACCGTTGACGTTGTAAGCACCATTCTCCGTAGTCCTAATGCTCTGTGCTCCCGTAGGCTGGCCGTTGGCCATCCAGTTGGCAAACCGGGCCGCGTTGAACCAACTCACCCAGTAAATCGGACGGTTGCTGCTATCGCCGCCGTTGTTGATCACGCTGTAGGTGTACGAGCCCGAAGAGCCCGCCCGTGAAATGCCCGCCACGTTGAGGTCGGATGCCATTCTCGTGTTGTAGAGCGAGTAGGTGTCGGTCTTCGCGACGGCATTGAGAAACTCCGTGTACTGCCCAATCGTCACCTCGTATTTGCCGATGTGGTACTCGTAGGCCACAGAACCGAAGCCCCCCACGTCTGCTGCGTTCCCCGGATCTCCCACCGGCACCAAGTCGTAGACGACGGTGGCTTGGGTTGTGGAAGCGAGGGTGAACGCAGCAAATAAGACAGTTACGGCGGTAAAGCGGAACGTTACTTTCATGATGACTAAATACAATACACCCGCCCCCCGGATTAGCAACCGGGGGCGTGGTACCGCAACGCCATGCGTCCCTGCTCTGCCAGCGCACGACCAAGCCAAAGAGTCCCCAGAAATCAAAGAGAAAAACTTCCGGCGCTTCCAAAATAGGTCACTCCTGCTCCCAGCAACAAAAGCACATAGGTCGAGGGTTCGGGGATGCTGAGAGAAGGGACACTGGCAAGACGGAGTCCCACGTAGACGTTCTAGAGCGTGAGGTTGGCCATCGAGATAGCGTAGGAGTACTTCTGCAGATCGGCGTCGGAGCTGAGCCAAGTACCCCCGGCGGAGCCCCGGTCCGAACCAATTACCGCATCGTTTCATTCCTCGACGTTGCCACCTTGATCAAAGGTGCCACAGGCGCTGGCACTGTTGCTGAACGCGCCGGCATCGGTCAGATAGTTCTGCTTGTCGGGGTAGGTAGACGACTGCGTCACGGAATAAACCCCATTGTGGAAGTCGTTGGCTTGATTGGCATTCCCGCCGATGTGGTTGCCCGGTGCGAAGTTGTTCTGCGTGAGATAAAGCCAATATCCTGCATTGCGCCCGCCGCTCTTGTAATACGCCGCGCCTCAGCCTAGCCCTACCAACCCACCGAAAGGCGCAAGGCAAAGGGCGTGGTCATTCAACTACGGTGCGGATCTTCAAGCGGTAGAACTCGCTGGTGTTGGTCATCGGACCGACATTGATCTCGGTGACAAATTGCCAATCGCCCGACAAGGTAGCTGCCTCTTCGACGGTGAGAATGACGTTCGTGACCGGCGCAGAGACACTGGCGACGCGGAACCCGACGAAGCTGCGCTCGCTGGAGGGGACGTCGTAGCCGCGGTCGGAAGACCGCACGGTGATGACGAGGCCGTTGGCCCAAGATCCTCCGCGGATGCCCCGGGAGGAACCGATCACGGCATCATTCCATTCAAACATGTTGCCACCTTGGTCGAAGGTGTTATAAGCACCTGCGCTGCCGCTGAACGCACCGGCATCGGTCAGATAGTTTATCGAGTCGGAGTAGTCCGACGATTGGGTCACAGCATAAACTCCGTTATAGTAGTTGGCTTGATTGGCCACCCCGCCGATGAGGTTGCCCGGTGCGGTGTCGCTCTGCGTGGGATAAACCCAGTAGCCTGCATTGGTCGCGCCACCTTTGTAGTATGCAGCCTTGTACCATTCGTTCTCGCTGGGAATCCAACAGGTCGCCCCCGGGTTTTTGGTAAAACCCACGCCGTTGGTCGCGCCATTCAGCGTGTAAGCCCCGGTCTCCGTGCTCGCCCCATTGGTCGCACCATTGTTCATCCAATTGGCGAACCGCGCCGCATCGAACCAACTCACGTAGGAGATCGGACGGTTGCCGCTACCGATCACCAAGTAACGGTAAGGACTGACCAAAGTTCCATCCCCACTCCGACTGATGCCAGCGATGTTGCCCTTGCTCTCCATGTAATGGGACCAGAGATTGATGAGGTAGCTTTCGCTTGTCACCGCGGCCACTGAGTTAAGAAAGGTGGTGTATTGCGCGATGGTCACTTCGTATTTGCCGATGGCAAACACCTCGGCCACCGCGCCGTAGCCGGTGGTGTCGGCGGCATTACCGGTGTCGCCCACCGTCACCGTCTCGATCGTGACCAGCGGCTCGGCCTGGAGATTGGGGGTGAGGGTGAACGCAGCAAATAAGACAGCTACGGCGGTAAAGCGGGTTGTTGTTTTCATTAGTTATGAGTGAACAATATACCCGCCCCCCGGATTAGCAACGGGGGGGCGTGATCGAGCGACGCCGTGCGTTCCTGCTCTGCCAGCGCACGAAGTGAAGGCTCCGCCGATCCGTGGAACGAGGACGCTAAACGGGTCGCATCGTTGGGGTAACTACCGCCGCGCAAGGCACGACTCTCGGATGGGGAGTTGTTCGCACCATCGAAAGCCGTCTCGTTCATCTCCCAAACATTACCGCCTTGGCCCATGGTGCCGTAAGAGCTCAAACCACCAGCAGTGCTTACCACAGCCGGAGAAAAACTCACAAATTGGTAAACCGCACTGCCCGGATCAGTCCCGCTGGCCACCGCCGTCGGGGCGCTGCTGCTCGCCGTGGGATAAACGAAATAATTCGAGCCGGCAGGATTATAATAAGCGGCTTTGTACCACTCGTTCTCGCTGGGCAGAAAATAAAAGGCATCTTTGTTGCGGTAGAGATTTTCTCCGCCGGCCTGCCACGCATCGCCACTGCTCCACAGATTCATGCTCCATGCGGAACCGTCCCATGCCAGATCATAAGCCGCCGTCTTGCCTGTGCTCGTGTTGAGCCAGTTGACGAAGGCCGCTGCCTCATACCAGTTGATGTTTGCCGCCGGCTGGCTGCCGCTCCACACCCCCGCCGTTGCTCGCGCGGTATTCGTAGGGCACCGCGCCATAGGTGGTATCAGCCGCATTGCCCGCGTTGCTGATGTTGACGAAGTCGATGGTAAACTCGTTGCCGCTTGTGCCGAAGGTGTCGGCCTGCGCGGAGGGTTGGGTGCTGAAGGTGAATGCGGCAAACAAAACCGCAACAACGAAGGATGCGCTATGGAATTTCACGGCAAAAAACTAATCGGAAATTCGCCATTGGCAATCCACAAACCATCCCCGATTCCCGAGATTTCCCGCCTGTTGTTGCCGGTAAACCTGTTGCTCTACCGTCGTCTCCTCGTCATCCACAGGGCGCCGGCGGCGGTCATGAGGAGGAGCGCGTAGGTCGAGGGTTCAGGCACAACAGCCGAGGCCGTCGTCCCCATCCGAAACTCATCGAAGATGACTGAACCGATCACGTTGAGCGGGTCGTCCCCACCGAGATTGATGGTGTCGAAGTTGAACTGCTGAAGGCTTGAGACCAGAGAAGCCGACGTGCCACCGGTAGGCGTGCCGGCGGAGTTGGTGCCCGTGGGGTCTACCCACATGGTGTAGCCGATGATCGGGTCGATATTGACGACAAGCTGGCGTGTCACGCCGTTACTTGCTTTCACGCCGGTGTTGGCAAATGCGTCGGCACCGCTGACCGACTGACCCGAGATGGCCCGGATGACAAAATCACCGCTTCCGTCGGACCCAAAGAAAATTCTTTCCACGCCACTACCGAAAAGACTGATGCCGTCGTTGTTCCCGTTAGCGTTGTTGCTATTAGTTTGCGTGAAGAGGTAGCTAAACCAGAGGGTGCTCGCGGAACTGTAGTTGGTTCCAAGGCTGCGGGACGCCGACACTTGGCTCCCAGTGTTGTTGAGGACAGCGCGGTTGCCATCGGTCGGCAGGCCGACGACA
>JAQBWH010000027.1 GCA_027624625.1 Verrucomicrobiota bacterium
CTCGTTTTCCAGCGGGTGAAGCAGGGCACGCCAGTGAAGATTGAGGAGTGAGTCAACCAGGGTGAAGGCAGGCAACTGATAGGTTCGACTGCGCGGATCCGCCGGTTTGATCAGCGGCCGATATTTTTCAGCGGGGTGCCGGCGAGAAGTTTCTCCTCGATCGATTCGAGGGAGACGCCTTTGGTCTCGGGCACGAGGGTGAGAAAGAAGACGATGAAAACGGCGTTGAGCGCACCGTAGAGCAGGAAGGTGTTTCCCGGACCGAGGGTGTTCAGCATGGTGAGGAAGGTCATGCCAACAATGGCATTGGCCGCCCAATTGGTCACCGTGCTGCAGGTGATGCCGAAGTCGCGTCCGGCCAGCGGGAAGATTTCCGCGCAGAGGATCCAGATGATCGGACCGGCGCTCATGGCAAAGCCGATGATGAAGACGACGAGCGCCGCGACGGCGAGGTAGCTCATGGTCAGCCCTCCTCCTCCATGGGCACCGATGCCCAGATGGAAGAGGGCGCCGAGCGAGAGCATGCCGAGGCCCATGACGACGAACCCGGCGAACATCATCGGCTTGCGTCCGAGCCGGTCGACAAAAGCAATGGCGATGAAGGTGGCCAGCACGTTGATCGTGCCGATGAGGACCGTGCCCCACATTTGCTCGGCGGTGGTGTTGAAACCGGCCTCCTGAAGGATGCGCGGCGCGTAATACATGATAACGTTAATGCCGGTGAATTGTTGAATGACCTGCAATCCGACTCCGAGGAAGACGGCTCGGCGGAAGTTGCGGTTGTCACGAAAGAGGGAGAAACCCTTTTGTTCCATCTTGAGGCTCGCTTCAATTTCGGCCAATTCCCGGTCCGCCTCGGCTTCACTGCTGGCCAAGCGGCGCAACACCGCCAGTGCTTTGGGGCCGCGTTTCTTGAGGACGAGCCAGCGCGGGCTTTCCGGCAAAAAGAGCATCCCGAGGAACATGAGGAGAGCCGGAACGGCGATAATCCCGATCATCCAACGCCACGGCATAATGAAGTAAGCATGCATGACCATCTGTCCGCGACCGCCGGCCAGGGAGCTGAGTGATTGGCTTATTTCGGTGGCAAGCGGTTGGAGGTTGGCGTAAGTGGAGAAAAAGGTGTCGCTGAGAAAGGCGAGTACGATGCCGATGGTGATCATCAGCTGATACATGGCAATAAGCGCACCGCGGACGCTGCGCGGCGCGATTTCCGAAAGGTAAAGCGGGGCAACGAAGGACGCCATGCCCACCGCGATGCCGAGGAAAAAGCGCGCTGCGATGAGCGCGCCGGCCGAAGGGGCCGCGGAGCAGAGAACGGAACCAACGGCGAAGATAATTGCGCTGATCAAGATGGTGCCGCGGCGACCGAGACGGAGGGAAAAAAACCCACTGATGAGTACGCCGAAAACCGCGCCCCAGAGCAGGGAGCTGACGATTTTTTCCACCATGCGGTCATCAACGCCGAAATCTTTTTGGATAAATTCGTTGGCTCCGGAAATGACCCCGACATCGAGACCGAAAAGAAGCCCGGCCAACGCGGCGGTGAGGCCAATGAAGTAAACGATCGGTTTGGTTTTTCCGGTCGGCGGAGGGGCCTCAGAGGATGAGGAAGCTGGTATGACGGCGGACATAGGGGCGGGGGTGAAGGGATGAGAAGGAATCAGATGCTTGTGTCGTCGGGGATCACGGCGTTCTTGGGGATGATAACGATGCCGTCGCGGATGTAGTAGTTGTCACCATCGTATTCGGCGGGCTTGCCGTCCGGGCTGATCACCACCCGCTCCCCGATCCGCGCGTTCTTGTCGACGATGGCATCGCTGATCCTCGTGTTCCGCCCGATGCCGATGGGCGGTGCGGCGGGGGGTGCGGAGGTCTGGGACTCGTAAAAATCCGCCCCCATCATGACCACATTGCGCAGCACGGCGCCGGTCTCGATGATGCTGCGGATCCCGACGACGCAGCGTTCGAGGGTGGCGTCAGTGATGATGCATCCGTCGGAGACCACCGCGCGGTGGACTGTAGCGCTGTTGATTTTGCTCGCGGGGAGAAAACGCGGACGCGAGTAAATGGCGGCGTCGGTCCGGTAGAAACTGAAGGACGGCTCGACTTCGGAGAGGGCAAGATTGGCTTCGAAAAAGGAACGGATCGTCCCGATGTCTTCCCAGTAGCCTTGGAAGATGTGGGCTTGCACGCGCCAGTCGGAAATGGCCGCGGGGATGATATTTTTGCCGAAGTCATCGTGTTGATTGTCGAGGCAGTCCGCGAGGACCGAGCGGTTGAAAAGGTAAATACCCATCGAAGCTTGGTAATAATCGCTGTTCGCAGCCAGGCCGAGTTCGGTCAGCAGCGGGGCGGGAATGCGCAGGCTGTCGAGCACGGCGGGGTCGGTCGGTTTTTCGTCGAAGCGCGTGATGCGACGGACTTCGTCGGTCTGCATGATGCCGAATCCCTGAGCGTCTTGCCGGTTGACGGGCAAGGTTGCGATGGTCAGGTCGGCTCCGGAGTCGAGGTGGCTTTCCATCAACTCGCGGAAATCCATCTGGTAAAGCTGGTCGCCGCTGAGAACGAGGAAATAGTCCCACGGTTTCTCGAGGAAGTAGTTCAAGTTTTGCCGCACCGCATCGGCCGTGCCTTGATACCACCCGGCGCCGGTCGGGGTTTGTTGCGCGGCGAGGATTTCGACGAAGCTGCCTGCGCTGAAGATGTCGAATTTGTAAGTCCCGTTGATGTGCTGGTGGAGCGAGGCGGTATTGAACTGGGTGAGCAGGTAGATGCTGCGGATGCCCGAGTTGAGGCAATTGCTGATCGGGATGTCGACCAATCGGTACTTGCCGCCGAGGGGAACAGCCGGCTTGGAACGATCCTTGGTTAGGGGAAAAAGCCGCTGGCCCGCGCCACCACCCATGATGATGCCCAGTGTCCTCGCCAGGGCAGCGCCGGTCCGGGGGGCATCTGAGTCGGCCATGATGCCCCATGGGTTCGCGCAAAGCGGACCGGATGTCACGCCGGGATTTGCCCTGCTCCCTTGATCGGGTGATTCCTGCTGTTGCCACTCGTGGCGCGATGCCGCATGCTAGAAGCTCTCTTATGTGCGGCATTGTCGGTTACGTTGGTCCGGCCGAGGCGGCACCCATCCTTTTGGATGGGTTGCGCCGTTTGGAATATCGCGGCTATGACTCTGCCGGTCTTGCTTTGGGCAACCACGGCACGCTTGAGATCCGCAAAGCCGTCGGCCGCATCCAGAATTTGGCGCAATTGGTGATCGACGAACCGGTGCACGGCAATCGCGGTATCTCCCATACCCGCTGGGCCACGCACGGTGCCGTGACCGGCGAGAACGCCCACCCGCACACTGACCAGAGCGGTCGCATCGTGCTGGTGCACAATGGGGTCATCGAAAATTACCTCAAGCTCTGCGGCGAACTGGTGCGTGAGGGACATGTTTTTCATTCGGAAACCGACACCGAGGTGCTGGCCCATCTCATCGGCAAATACGCCATCCAACTCGGCGAGCCTTCGGCGGACCATCTTGTCGAGGCCGTGCGTCTGGCCCTGCGCGAGGTGCACGGGACTTACGGGATCGCGGTGATGCATCGCGATGTCCCGGACCTCCTGATCGGCGCGCGGCGGGGCAGTCCGCTGGTGCTCGGGGTGGGCAAGGGCGAAAATTTTCTGGCCAGCGACCCGATGGCTTTGGTCAACCACACGCGCGATGTCGTCTATTTGAAGGACTTCGAAATTGTCGTGCTGCGGCCCGATAATTTCCAAATCCAGTCGCTGGCCGGCGACGGCCAGGACTACGAGATCAGCACGGTTGATTTCGAGGCGGAGGAGGTTTCCAAGGGCGACTATGCGCACTACATGCTCAAAGAAATCCACGAGCAGGCGTCGACGGTGCGGGACGCCATGCGCGGGCGCCTCTCCGCGGAGGAAGCCACGGCCAAGCTGGGCGGGCTCAACGTGACGCCGGCGCAATTGCGCGAAGTCGAACGCATCGTCCTGATTGGCTGTGGCACGGCCTACCATGCGGCGGTGGTCGGGGAGTATCTGATGGAAAGCCTCGCCTCTCTGCCCACCGAGGTGGAGATCGCCAGCGAGTTCCGTTACCGCAACATGCCGATGGACAAATACACCCTGTCCTTTGTCATCAGCCAGAGTGGCGAGACGGCCGACACCCTGGCGGCGTTGCGCGAGAGCCAGCGCAAAGGGCACCGCACCCTGGGCATTTGCAATAATGTGGCCAGCACCATTGCGCGCGAGAGCGACGGCGGGGTCTACATGCATGCCGGACCGGAGATCGGGGTGGCCGCGACCAAGTCGTTCACCTCCCAGGTCACCATCCTCACACTGCTGTCCCTGCTCATGGGCCGCATCCGGAATCTTTCGAGTTCCGACGGTCTCCGCATCATCGAGGAGATGGAGCAGTTACCGGACAAAGTCGCCCGGGTGCTCGAGATGAACCCCCACCTTCCGGAGATCGCGGCAAAATATGAAAACGCCCATGGCATGCTCTTTATGGGGCGCCAGTTCCAATATCCGGTGGCCATGGAGGCCGCGCTCAAGCTCAAGGAGATCAGCTACATGTCCGCCTCGGGTTACCCGAGTGCGGAGCTGAAGCATGGCGTCATCGCGCTGGTCAATCCCGACATGCCCTCCGTGTTCATCGCGCCACATGACGCGCTCTTCGAAAAGAATGCGAGCAACATTCAGGAAGTGCGCGCCCGCAAGGGCCCGGTCATCGGGGTTGGGACCGAGGGCCACCGCGAGTTGGCGGAGATCACCGATGACACTTTGTGGGTGCCGGACGCGCCGGATTGGCTCATGCCGGTCCTGACCGTCATTCCCCTCCAGTTGCTCGCCTACCAGATTGCGGTGAACCGCGGTTGCGATGTCGATAAGCCGCGCAATCTGGCCAAGAGCGTCACGGTGGAGTGATCTGGGCGGCCCCCCCGGTGGGGAGACGATCAGGTCCGGGCCGCGTCGATGATGCGATTGAAGGTGCTGCTCGGGCGCATGGCGGCTGAGGCCTTGGCTTCGTCCGGACGGAAGTAACCGCCGAGATCGACGGCCTCGCCTTGCACCGCGGTCAACTCGTCTGTGATTTGTTTTTCGTGACTCGCGAGTTCCCCGGCCAGCGCGGCGAAATGTTTCTGCAGCGCGAGGTCATCGGTCTGCCCGGCCAGGGCCTGGGCCCAAAAAAGCGCGAGGTAAAAATGGCTGCCGCGGTTGTCGAGCGTGCCGAGCTTGCGGCCCGGGCTTTTGTTTTCCTCGAGGAATTTTGCGGTGGCCGTGTCGAGGGTGTCGGCCAGGACTTTGGCCTGCCGGTTGCCGGTCACTTCGGCCAGGTGCTCAAAGGAAGCAGCCAAGGCGAAGAATTCGCCGAGCGAGTCCCAGCGCAGGTAGTTCTCCTTGGTGAACTGCTGGACGTGCTTCGGGGCCGAACCACCAGCTCCGGTTTCGAAGAGTCCGCCGCCGTTCATCAGGGGGACGATGGACAACATTTTTGCGCTGGTGCCGACTTCGAGGATGGGGAAAAGGTCGGTCAGGTAGTCGCGCAGGACGTTGCCGGTCACCGAAATGGTGTCCTTGCCTTCGGCGATCCGTTCGAGGCTGAAGCGGCAGGCTTCGCAGGGAGGCAGGATGCGGAGATCGAGTCCGGAGGTGTCTTCCTCCCGCAGATAGGCCTGCACCTTGGCAATGAGTTCTGCATCGTGGGCCCGACGTTCATCCAGCCAGAAGACGGCGGGTGCGCTGCTCGTGCGGGCGCGTTTGACCGCCAGTCTGACCCAATCGCGGACCGCAGGATCTTTTGTTTGGCACGCGCGCCAGACGTCTCCGGACTCCACTTTGTGCTCGGTGAGGACCTTTCCCCCGGCGTCGGTCACGCGGATAATTCCGTCGCCGGGGACCTCGAAGGTCTTGTCGTGCGAACCGTATTCCTCCGCCTTCTGCGCCATGAGACCGACATTGGGCACGGAGCCCATCTTGACCGGATCGAGGGCGCCATTCCTCCGGCAGAAATCGATGACCGCTTGGTAGACCGGGGCGTAAGAACTGTCGGGAATGACGGCCAGGGTGTCCTGAGTCCCGCCCTCGGCATTCCACATTTTGCCGCCTTCGCGGATCATGGCGGGCATCGACGCATCGACGATCACATCGCTGGGCACGTGGAGGTTGGTGATGCCTTTGTCTGAATTGACCATGGCCAGAGGAGGACGGGCGGCGAGAGCGGCCTGCAAACCGGCCTCGAGCGCCGCTTTTTCCGCGGCCGGCAGTTGACCCGCCTTGGCCAGCAGGTCGCCGAGGCCGTTGTTAAAATCGACACCGAGTTGGTCCAGCGTTGCGGCCTGGGTGCGGATGAAGTCTCCCAGAAAAACCTTCACCGCGTGGCCGAAGAGGACGGGGTCGGACACCTTCATCATGGTGGCTTTGAGGTGGAGGGAGAAAAGCAGGCCGAGTTCGGCCGCGGCGGCGAGCTGTTTTTCGAGGAAAGCGACCAGCGCCCTGGTGCTCATGAAAGTCGCGTCGAAAACCTCTCCGGTCTCCAACTTGATCCCCTTCTTCAGGACGACTGGAGATCCTCCGGCGGCGGGGAGAAATTCGATCATTGCCGTGGTGGCCGAGGGGATTGTGGCGGCTTGCTCGTTCGCGAAGAAATCGTTCGTGTCCATGGTGGCCACGCGGGTTTTAGAATCCGGCGACCATGCCCCCATCTTGTGCGGATGCTTGCGGGCATAGTCTTTGATTGCTTTGGGTGCCCGGCGGTCGGAGTTGCCTTCGCGCAGGACGGGATTGACCGCACTGCCTTTTACTTTGTCATAGCGCGCCTTGGTGTCTTGCTCCGGGCCGTTGGCAGGTGCTTCGGGGTAGTCGGGGAGGGCAAAACCTTGCGACTGCAGCTCGGCGATCGCCGCTTTGAGCTGGGGCACCGAGGCGCTGATGTTGGGAAGTTTGATGATATTGGCGCCGGGCTGAAGGGTGAGGGCACCGAGTTCGGCCAAGGCATCGGCGGTCTTCTGCTCCGCCGGCAGAAGGTCGGCAAAGGACGCAAGGAGGCGTCCGGCCAGGGAAATGTCGCGCATCTCGACCTCGATCCCCGCCGGCTGGGTGAAGGCCGCGATGACCGGGAGGAAGGAATAAGTGGCGAGCAGCGGTGCTTCGTCGGTCTTGGTGTAAATGATGGTGGGCTTGGTCGGCATAAAATGTCCGTCATTAAAGCGCGCTGCGCGGCAGGGTCAAAGCAAAGGACGGGTTTTCAGGCGGCCGAGGGGTCGAGGCGGCGGAGGTAGCCGATGGAATAGATGCCGGTCGCGTGGCCGTCGGCCCAACGTGGCTTCCAGCCGTAGCCGCCGACCATTTCGGAGGAATCCAATTCGAAGCTGGCCGGGGTGTGCCGGACCTGGGGTTTATCCCCGCGGCCGAGGACATCGGGTTCGCCGCAACAAACCGCGCAGGGGCAGGCTTTGCGGACCTCCTCCAGCGGCAGGTAAGTCTCATGGCCGTCGCTCCAGACGATGGCCAACTCGCGTCCGATGGTTTGTAACACGGTGATTTGCGGGGTCATGGGGAAAGGCAGAAGGAAATATGGAGAAGGAAGAAGTTTGGACCGACAGCGGGCCGGCGGGTTTTGTTGTTTTCACGCCTCATTCGGCGCCGGCCTGAATTTGGGGTCGTTGGCCAAAGATGGACGAACCGAGGCGCACGAGGGTGGCCCCTTCCTCGATGGCGGGCTCGAAATCTCCGCTCATTCCCATGGAAAGTTCGGGCAGGGCGGCGCCGTGGGCGCACTCTAATTCGTCGCGCAATGCGCGCAGCGCACGGAAGACGGGACGGGCCGCCTCGGGGTTCTCGCTGTAAGGTGCCATGGTCATGAGCCCGAGGATGCGGAGATGGGGCAGGGCGGCCAGCGCGGGGAAGGCCGCGCGAACTTGGGCCGGGGTGAAGCCGTGCTTGGTCTCTTCGCCGGAAACGTTGACCTCGAGAAGCCCGTCGACTTTTTGTCCGGTTTCGCCGGCGATGCGGTCGATCGCTCCGGCCAGTGCCTGGCTGTCGATGCTGTGGAAAAAGGAAAAAAGGGAAAGGGCTTGGCGGACTTTGTTTTTTTGCAAATGGCCGAGGAGGTGCCATTCGAGTCCCGGAGGGCAGGCCGGGATTTTTTCCCGTGCTTCCTGCACGCGGTTCTCGCCGAAGATTCGTTGGCCGGTGGCGGCAGCGGTCTCGACGGCCCCGGCGGGGTGCGTTTTGGAAACCGCGACGAGGCGGACGCTGTCCGGTTCGCGCCCGGCCCGCCGGGCGGCGATGGCGATCTCCCTCCGGGCTTGGGCCAGACGGGTGGTGATGTCGGTCATTAGATTTGCTTATGCAGCAACCGCGGGCTATAAGTTTATCTCATAGTCCCGTGCAGCTTCTACTTTTCAAAGTATTCCGCGATCTGGCCGAAACCGCCAGTTTTTCGCAGGCGGCGCAGCTCAATGGCATCACGCAAAGCGCGGTGAGCCAACAGGTCAAGGCGTTGGAGAAGCGTCATGGGGTCCGGTTGATCGAACGCGGCAAAAAAAGTTTCTCCCTTACCGCCGAGGGGGTGGTCTTTTTGGGCGCTTCGCGCGAAATCCTTGCGGTGGTCGACGGCTTGGAAACGCGGTTGCGCGAATTGAGCGAAGTGATCGCTGGTGATTTGCCGCTGGCCGCGGTGCTCAGTGTCGGCTTGCACGAACTGCCCCCTTTCACCCGCCAGTTCACCCGTCTTTATCCGCAAGTGAAAATCCGGACCGATTATCTTCGCTCCGCCGAGGTCTATGCGGCGGTGCTTTCCGGTCGGGCCGAGGCGGGGTTGGTCGCCTTCCCTGCGCCCCGGCGCGGTTTGGAGTCCGAGGTTTTGTGGCGTGACCGCATGGTGATGGTCTGTGCCCCCTCGCACCGATTGGCGCGGCGGTCGCGGGTTCCTTTGACCGAATTGGCCGCGGAAAAGTTCATCGCTTTCGCGGCCGACCTGCCGACGCGCAAAGCGCTCGACCGGGCCTTGCGTTCGGCGGGCGTCACGGTGCGGCCCGAGCGGGAGTTTGACAACATCGAGACAGTCAAGCGCACGGTCGAGATCGAGGGTGCTGTTTCCATTCTTCCCGAGTCGGCCTTGGCCAATGAACGACGCGCAGGCTCGCTCATCCCGGTGGAGATCGCGTCGCCGCACATGTGGCGCCCGGTCGGTGTGGTCATGAAGCGCAACCGTGCCGGTTCGCCGGCACTGCGGCGGTTTCTCGAACTCTTGCGCGGTGCGTCCTTCCGTCCCAAGCTTGCCAAGTAGCGACCTCTGGCGGATTAGTGCGATTTATGGTAATTGAAAAATCCGGCATGAAATTCACCGCGCCCTTTGTTATTGCTGCTGGATTGTCCTTTGCCGCCTGCGCGCAGGACCGGCCTGCTGCGACCCGAGACGAGCCCTCGATTAGCGTCATTGGGGCCGCGCCGGCTTCGACCGCACGCCGTCAGCGCCGTTCCCCGGCCAGCTACAATGCGGTCGCCACCTCGCGTCCGTTCGTCGCTTTGACCTTTGATGACGGGCCCCACCCGGAATTGACCCCGCAACTGCTCGACGTCCTGCGCAACGAGGGCGTGCGCGCCACTTTTTACGTCATCGGCCGCAATGTGCAGACTTACCCGGAAATTGCCCGACGCATTGTGGCCGAAGGTCACGAGATTGCCAACCATACGTGGAGTCATCCGAAGCTGACGGCAATAAGCGCCGCGCGCCTCGACCAAGAAATGACCAGCACAACGGAGATCATCCAACGCGTGACGGGCCGCCGCCCGACCAACATGCGTCCGCCCTATGGTGCGGTCAACGAGCGGGTGCGCCAGAGCATGTTCCAGGATCACGGGTTCGATGTCATTATGTGGTCGGTCGACCCGCTTGATTGGCAGCGTCCCGGCGCGGAAGTGGTCCGCCAACGGTTGGTCGACGGGGCCAAGCCGGGCGGAATCCTCCTCGCCCACGACATTCACCCCGGCACGATCGAGGCCATGCCGGGAACGATCCGTGATCTCAAAGCCAAGGGCTTTGGTTTTGCCACGGTGAGTCAGTTGCTCGCTTTGCAAGATGCTCCCGCCCCGCGTCCCGCGCCGGTTGCGCCGGTTGTGCCGGAACAGGCGGCGGTGCGGCGGTCAGAGTAGCCACGCCGCGCCCGGCGGCCCCGAGGACCAAGAGGACCGGACGCCGCATGGCGTGACCGCCTTGTTGTTTTGGCGCGAGGGAAAGCGAGATCGCATCGAGATCGGTCAGCGCACAGCAAAAGCTCGCGGCAGAAAGGGTGGCGAATGGAAGGGCGATGCGCAGGCTGGGCCTTTGGCGGACTTCAGAAGGAGGAAGTGCGACCAACTCCAAATGTCAGCGAGGAGACCAAGCAGAGCCGTGAGCATCAACTTGGGCGCGACTCGGGCCAGAAGCGCTGGGCTGACTTCCGCGATAAGCAAAGCAAGTGGCCCGAGCAGGACCTTGAGCCGGTCAGGCATGGCTCCATTTTAAACTCCCGTCCCGCCGCAACTCACACGCCCGCATCGACCGGCAGACGCGCGCGCCGCGGGGGGTCTGAGGGCAGTCGGGGTGCTTCCACCGGTTTGTTTCCCCCGTCGTCGCCACCCTCCCTCTCATGCGGGTCAAAAAAGTGGTCCCAGGCGACGAAGATGGCCTTGGAGTGGCGGGCGAAGAGGAGATTGAAAACAACCACCGGAACAACCACCGCGGTGATCAGGGTCCAGACCGGCCAGTCGAAGAACCATTCGAACGAGGCATAAAGGAGCAATCCGAAGAAGGCGGCGATACCGTAGTTGATCGCCCAGATGGAAAGCAGGAAGTAACCCGGTTCGCGGTCGTAGGCGTAGCCGCAGCGCGGACACCCATCGAGCGGAGTGAACCAATCGCCCAGGGTGCGCGTGCGGGCCACGCTGGGAAACATCGGGCTTTGGCCGCAGACCGGACACTGCAGCGCCATGGCGTGCCGCAGATACGCCGCCGCTTTGGCCCAATCCCGCTTGCCCTTCATCAGCTATGGCATACGCCTCCGACCGACGAAGGTCAAAGGACTTGATGAGCAAAAGGCCGTGCGGCGGACGGCGTGCGGCCTAGCTCAGCGCCTCAGTCCGGCGACAAAGTTGGCCATGCGCGGCAGGGCGATCTTGATTTGCTCCAACGAGGTCGCGTAGCTGCAGCGGACGAAGCCCTCGCCGTCCGCCCCGAACGCGGTGCCGGGCACGACGGCAACTTTCTGTTCTTCGAGCAGCCGAAGGGAAAATTCCCGGCTGGTCAGACCCGTGGAACGGATGTCGGCGAAAACGTAAAACGCGCCGCGCGGGGTCGGGCAAGGAATGCCCATTTCGTTGAGGGCGGAGACAATGAAGTTGCGCCGCAGCCCGTATTTCTCGCGCATGTGGGCAACGGCGTCGTCGCCGTGCTCGAGCGCTTCGATAGCCGCATATTGCGTCATGGTGGGCGCGCAAAGGATGGCATATTGATGGATTTTCATCATCGCCTCGATCAGCGGCGCGGGTGCGCAGGCGTAGCCGATGCGGAAACCGGTCATGGCCCAGCCTTTGGAAAGTCCGTGCAGCAGCACGGTCCGCTCGCGCATCCCGGGGAGCGCGGCGATCGAGACATGCTTCGCGCCATCGTAGGTCAGTTCGGCGTAAATTTCGTCCGAGAGAACGATGAGGTCATGCTGCACGCAGAGGGCGGCGATCGGCTCGAGTGCTTCACGTGGCATGGTCGCGCCGGTCGGGTTGGTCGGGAAATTGAGCAGAAGCGCTTTGGTTTTCGGCGTGATGCGCTTGGCCATTTCGTCCGCGCGGAGTTGAAAGTTGTCCTTCCCGTGCACCGGAATGGAGACCGCTTTACCGTGGGCCAGGGTGATGCTCGGACCGTAGCTCACGTAGCAGGGCTCGTGGAAGAGGACCTCGTCCCCGGGGTTGAGCAGGGCACGCAGGGCGATATCGATCGCCTCGGAGACACCCACTGAAACGAGCACTTCGGAGGGCGCGTGGTAGTCGACGTGGAATTGGCGCGAGACATAGCCGGCGATGGCTTCGCGGAGTTTGGGCAGGCCGAGGTTCGAGGTGTAACCGGTGCGTCCTTTCTCCAGCGAGAAGAGGGCCGCCTCGCGGATGTGCCAGGGAGTGACAAAGTCCGGTTCACCGATGCCGAGCGAAATGACATCGTGCATGGATTGCACGATTTCGAAGAAGTCGCGGATCCCTGAGCGGGGGATGTCGCGCACGTGCGCGGCAATTTTGTCGTCCATGGCCGGCGGGCGTTACGGGCTGACCGGCAAGCGGTCCTCCGGAACGTCGGAGGTGAAGAGCACGCCGTTTTCCTTGTAGGTCTTGAGACGGAAGTGCGTGGCGGTGGAAATGACCGATTCGATGGTGCTGAGTTTTTCCGAGACGAAGCTGGCCACTTCGCGCAGGCTGCCGCCCTCCACGACCACGATAAGGTCGTAGCCGCCGCTGATCAGGTAACAGCTGGCGACCTGGTCGAACTTGGCAATACGGTGGGCGATGCGGTCGAAGCCACCGCCGCGCTCCGGCGTGATGCGCACCTCGATGAAGGCGGTGACCGTGTTCTTGTCCAACCGCTCGCGGTCGACAATGGCCTGGTAACCGCGGATGACCCCTTCCTTCTCCAATGCGGCGATGCGGGCGTTGGTCTCTTCGACCGAAAGATTGAGGAGGCGCGCAAGGTCCTCGCGGGAGGTGTTGGCGTCCTGTTGCAAGAGTCGGAGCAATGTTTCCATGGCAAAGTACCAAGTATGATCGCCGCGGGGTTCGGTGGCAAGAGGCGGGGCTTGCCAAGGAGGCCGGAAGGCCGATATTTTCATCGCTCCGCGCCGACGTAGCTCAGTTGGTAGAGCAGCTGATTCGTAATCAGCAGGTCACGGGTTCGAGTCCCGTCGTCGGCTCCATTACTCCTGCTCGCTGCGGCGGAACTTGCTGCTCAGCCAGAGGCTCAAGATGAAGATGGCGAGAAGGAGGACTCCAAGGGCGGCCCCGAAGGGTTGGTTCCGGGCCTTGGTGAATTGGTTTTGAATGACTTCGCCGATCGTCGGATTGGCCCCGCCGCCCATCAGGTTGGTGATGGCAAACATGGCGATGGCGGGAACAAAAACGAGGAGGATGCCGGCGGCCATACCGGGCTGGGTGAGGGGAAGGACCACCTTGCTGAAGACACGGGCCGGCCGGGCCCCGAGGTCATAGGCGGCTTCGATCAGCGAACCGTCGAGCTTTTCCACGCTGGTGTAAATGGGGAGAATCATGAAAGGGAGGAAGTTGTAGACCAGCCCGAGAATGACCGCGAAGGGCGTGTACATGAATCCGATGGGCGCGCTGGTGATCTTGAGGGTCATGAGCAGGGCGTTGAGCAGCCCGTCCTGTGACAGGATGGAGATCCACGCGTAGGTGCGGATAAGAAAACTGGTCCAGAAGGGGATCATGACCAGCATGATGAGAAGCCCGCGGACGCGCTCGCTGGAGCGTCCGATGAAATAGGCCACAGGGTAGCCGAGGACCAGGCAGATGGCGGTGGTGAGGAAGGCATACCAAACGGAGATGCCGAGGATTTTCAGCCATTTCCAATCGAAGGCGCGGGTGTAATTTTCGAAGGTGAAGGAATAGACGATGCGGCCGAGACCATCCCGCTCGCAGAAGCTGATGACCAAAAGCATCAACGTCGGGACAATGACGAAAAGGGCCAGCCACCCGAGCATGGGGGTGACGGCGAACCAAGGCCCGAGTCCGGCCCGTCGCTGGGGCGACGGGCCGGCGGCCAGAGCTGCTGCTGCGGCGGTAACGGCCATCGGGACGTTACTGGGCCTTGAGGGTGGTGATGAGTTCGTCGACTTTGGAGGCCTGCTCACCAAGGTCGGTGAAGAGTTGGGCCGAAGTGACGTCGAAGCCCGGCGGATAACTGGCCGGGTTGTTGAGTTGCTCGGGGCTGAGCAGGGCGCGGGCCGCGAGGTTCGGGTTGTAGTAGGGGAATTCGTCGGAAATCATTTTGCTGATCTCCGGGCGAAGGATGAAGTTGATGAAGGCCTCGGCTTTGTCCTTGTTTTGCGAGGTCTTGGGAATGGCGAGGTTGTCGACGAACATGTGAACGCCTTCCACCGGCATGACCCATTGGAATTTGGGGTTTTCCGCGAAGAGCAGGGCCCCTTCGCCGCTCCAGACGATGCCGATGTCGGTATCACCGTTGCTCATGGCGGTCTTCGGACTGTCGGAGTCAAAGACTTTCACTTTGCCGAGCCAGTCTTTGAGCAGCGGGGTGATAGTGGCGAGGTTTTCGTCGGTTACGTTGTTGATCGGAATGCCGGCCGTGGCCAGGCCCCAGCTGACGGTTTCGCGGGCGTCGTCAAGGATGACGATGCGGCCGGCGTGTTCGTCGGTGAAGACGTCCTTGTAGCCGACGACCGGGCCGGGAACGACCTCGGCATTGTAAACCACGCCGACGAAGCCGGCCAACCATGGGACGGAGAATTTGTTGTTCGGGTCAAACGGCATGTTGCGGAACTCGGGGGCGAGATTTTTCAGGTTGGGGATCTTCGCCTGGTCGAGTTCCTGCAGCAGATCCTCTTTGATCATGGCCTGAACGGCGTATTCGCTCGGCTGGATGAGGTCATAGGCCCCTCCTCCGGCGAGGAGTTTGGCCAGCATTTCCTCGTTGGAGGAATAATTCTCCACCGAGACTTTGATGCCGGTTTCCTCCGTGAATTTGTCGATCACGGCCTGTGGCACGTATTCGCTCCAGGAGAACAGTTTGAGGGTTTCGTCTTTTTTCCCGCAACCGGCGAGGAGCATGGCTCCGGCGCAAGCTGCGGCGATCAGTTTGGTTTTGTGTTTTGTCATACGGTTTTCTTACGGGTGAATACTTGGCTGGCGATCACGAGGACCGCGGTGGCGGCGATAAACATCGTGCTGAGGGCGTTGAGTTGCGGGTTGAGGCCCACGCGAACCATGCCGTAAACCTTGAGCGGCAGGGTTTGGGAGTCGGCTCCGCTGGTGAAGATGGTGACGATATATTCGTCGAACGAGAGGGTGAAGGACATGAGGGCCCCGGCCACGATGGCGGGCAAGAGATAGGGGATGATGACGAGCCAGAAGGCTTTGAGCGGGGTGGCGCCGAGGTCCATCGCGGCTTCCTCCAGCGAGGGGTCGATGCCTTGCAGTCGCGCCTGCACGCCGACGAGCACGAAGGGGAAGCAGAAGGTGGTGTGGGCGATGATCAAGGTGGTGTAGCCGAGGGGGATGCCCAGCGAGACGAAAAGTACCAAGAGGCTGACGCCCATGAGAACTTCGGGCATGACCATGGGGATGAAAATGAGAAGGCCGAGGGTCTGCTGGGCGGGAAAGCGGTAGCGGTAGAGAAGCCAGGCGGCCGAAGTGCCGATGACTACGGAAAGCGCCGTGGTGGCGGTGGCGACAATGAGGCTGTTTTGGAAGGCCCGCAGCAGGACTTCATTGCCGAAGAGCATTCCGTACCACTTGGTGGTAAAGCCGGTCCAGTAAAGGTTGAGCTTCGAATCGTTGAACGAATAAACGACGAGGAGAGCAATGGGGAGATAAAGGAAAGCGAAGACGGCGACCGTCCAGCCGCCGAAAAAGGCGCGCTGCACGGCTGGTCCCTGGGGCAGCCACCACCGCCGCCCGGGGGGCAGCAAGGATGCATCCATCATCGCCACACTCTTTCAATGGGCACGGCGCGCATTGCTGGCCAGCATAAAATTCCTCATTCTCCGCCGGTCAGTGCGCGGCAGGCGCGCACCGTGTTGCCCATGAGCATGGCGATGGTCATCGGCCCGACGCCGCCGGGCACGGGGGTGATGGCGCGGCACTTCGGGGCCACCGCGTCGAAATCCACGTCGCCGACCAGCCGGTAACCGCGGGGATCGGCCGGATCTTCGACCCGGTTGATCCCCACATCGATGACCACGGCGCCGTCGCGGACGTGCTCCGCGCCGAGGAATTTCGGGCGGCCGAGGGCGGCGACGAGGATATCCGCCTCGCGGCACACCGCGGCGAGGTCCGCGGTGCGCGAGTGGGCCACGGTCACCGTGGCGTCCGCACCTTTGGCCAGCAGCAGCATGGCCATGGGTTTGCCCACGATGAGGCTGCGCCCGACCACCACGGCGCGCGCTCCGCGCGTCGGGATGTCGTAGGCGCGGAGCAGTTCGAGACAGCCGAGCGGTGTGCAGGGGACCAGGGCGGAAGGATCTTCCATGGCCAAGGCGGCAACATTGAGCGGATGGAATCCGTCGACGTCCTTGCGCGGGTCGATCGCCCGGACCACGGCCGCTTCGTCGATGTGCCGCGGGGGCGGGGACTGCACAAGGATGCCGTGGATCGCCGGGTCGGCGTTGAGACCGGCGATGAGGTGGAGCAACTCCTCCTGCGTGGTGGAGGCGGGGAGTTCGAGTTTGCGCGAATACATACCGAGCTCGCGGCAGGTCTTGTCCTTGCTGCGGACATAAGCCCGCGAGGCGGGATGATCGCCGAGAAGGACCACGGCGAGACCCGGCGTGATGCCCCGGGCTCGCAGCCGGGCAATTTCGTCCGCCGTCGAGGCCTGAGAGCGGGCGGCAATGGTTTTTCCGTCGATAAAAGTTGGCACAGTGGTCCAGTTAATCGGCTCCGGCCCGCAAAACCGATTCGATTTTCCGGTGTTCGGTCAGAAATGCGGCCTCGTCTTCGGTCGCGGGCACGGACAAGAGCGGACCGAGAGTGACATCGACCCGGGAGAAGGGTTTGGGAATGGCGAAGCGGTCCCACGTGCGCAACCGCCAGGCACTGTGGAAAACGGCGTGGCAGGGAAGCACGGGAAGCTGTGCCTTTTGCGCGAGGTAAGTCAGGCCGGGACCGAGTTCGTAGCAGGGACCGCGCGGACCATCGGGGGTGATGGCGATGTCGTATCCCGCGGCCACGCGTTCGAGCAGTTCGCGCATGGCGAGCGCGCCGCGCCGGGAACTCGAGCCGCGCACGGACCCCATGCCGAGGTGCGCGGCGACCAGGCCGAGCCACGTGCCGTCCTTGCTCGGGCTGGTCAGGACGAGAACACCGCGGCGGCTCACTGGATAACACCTGAGGAATGCGGCGGTGATGGCGAGGATGCGATTGTGCCAGAAGGCGCAGATGACCGGCGTGGCGCGCGGCGAAGCGAGGAAGCCATGCGGGTCGTGTATGCGGATCCGGAGGGTGGCGAAGAGAAGCCGCAACAAGGCGGCGCCTCCCGCGGCGGCGGCACGTTGGGTGGCGGGAGGACGGTCTGGGTGCGCGGACACGGACTTGGAGATTGGCAAAGCGCCGCGGTTGCGCCAAGCGTCCAGTCGGGCGTTGATTTCCCCTGCCGTCCAGGGATATTGGAGTTCCGCCCATGGAAACCCCCGGAAAGAATTCCCTGCTCGATCGTCTGATCGACAAGTTCAACAACTCGCGATTCTTCACGATCTCGTTCGTGTTGCACGTCCTCCTGATTGTCATTTTCGGCGGGACGGTTCTTTTTGAAGCCATGCAGGAACCGCCCGATTTCGAGGGCGGGGAGGGTGGATTCCTCGCCGCGGGAGAGGAGGTGGCTGCTCCGCCCAGCGCCGCCCAAGTGCAACCGCAGGAGACCACCTTCACGGTGAGCACGCCCTCGGTGCAGAGCACGACCGTGGCGGCCATCACCACGACGGGGCAAAACCCGCTCAATTTTTCCATGGATGCGATCATTACCCCGTCCGCCATGATCAAGCCTTCGGCGACGACCGCCGTGGCGGCCGCGGCGCCGACTTCCGTGGCGGGTGCCGCTGGCATGAGTGCGGCGGTGGCCGGTCAGATCCGTGAATTCACCGGCGGGTGGGGCAAGGGCACGGGGAGCGGCACGGGAACGCGCCAGCGGGAGTTCGACTTCACCGCTTTCATTGCCAAATACGGCGGCGGCAACTGGAATTCCGTTTTCCGCATGGCCGGTGGCCTTCCCCAAGGCGCCTTGCCCAATTTGCTCGAGTTCATGAGCAAAGAGTCACGCGACAAGATCAAGACGAACTACAAAATGGTCGAGCCGGTGCCGCTGGACAGCGACCGCATCTTCGCGGCCAAACCGCCCTTCATTTTCTTCACCGGGTCGCGCGATTTTGTGCTCAGCGAGAAGGAGGTGGCGAACTTGCAAAAATATGTCCGTCTGGGCGGGGCCATCTGGGGCGACAGCTCCGTGCCGGGTCGCGGTTCGCGTTTTGACCTGGCCTTCCGGCGGGAGATGAAACGGGTCATGCCGGACAAGGACAAAGATTTCGAGCCCCTCTCGTCGAACGATGCCATGTTCCGTCGTGCGCCCTACTTTCCCGAGGTGAAACAGCAGCCGCCGGGCCTGAATTATTATGACGAGCCGGTTTACGTGATGCGTTACTTCGGCGAGATTGCCATCATTTACACGGCGAACGACTACGGCGACATGTGGCAGTTCGGCATCAAAAAGGGGCCGCGCGAGTGGGAAATCAACAACGACCGCAACGAGCGGTGGGAACGTGTCGCCTTGGACTGGGACCTCTACATCAACAGCGGGCTCTACATTCACAACGTCGATGCCAACCCGCCGATCCAGAGCCTCCTCGATACCTACAAGTTCGGTACCAATATGGTGATCCACCTTTTGACCCGCTGGGAAGACAAGTTGCGCAGCGCCCCGCGGCTGTGAGGCTGGCGGGAGTCCGGAAGGGTTGCCCCTAAGTTCCGAAGATGCGGTCGCCCGCGTCGCCCAAACCGGGGGTGATGTAGCCGCGTTGGTCGAGCGCGTCGTCCAAGGCCGCGCCGTAAATGGTCATGTCCGGATGCGCGGCCCTCAGGCGTTCTACTCCCTGGCGCGAGGCAATGATGCAAGCGCAGGTCAGTTTGCCGATTCCTTCTTTTTTGAGTCGGTCGGCCGCCGCCGCGAGACTGTTGCCGGTGGCCAGCATCGGGTCGAGGAGCAGGACGTGGGCCTGGGCGGCGTCGGGAGGGAGGCGGAAGTAATAGCTGACCGGTTGGAGGGTCTGCTCGTTGCGGAACATGCCGATGTGCCCGACCGCGGCCGAGGGGAACATGCGCAGGATGCCGTCGGACATGGCGAGGCCGGCCCGCAGGACAGGGACGAGGACCAGTGGTCGTGCGGCGCGGGCGCCGGGCGCGGGACCGAGGGGGGTGTGCACGGTGACCGGTTCCGTCTCGAAATCGCGCAGGGCCTCGTAGGCCACCAGCTGGGAGAGCTCCTGGAGCCGGCTCCGGAACTCGGGGGGCGGCGTGTCCTTGTTGCGTAGGGCGGAAACCTTGAGGTCGGCCAGGGGGTGGCGCACGAGGCGGAATCCGTGGAGAGGCTGGTCGGTCATGGCAAAGCAGCATGGCGATCTTTGCCCCGCACCGTCAATGCGTGCGCGTCAAGGTTTGCCCGAACGGACCGACCTGCTAGTGTCCTCCGCGCCGTGAAAATCCGCCGCGCCCTTCTTTCGGTCACCGACAAAACCGGTTTGGTCGCATTCGCCCGGGGGCTGGCGGCCGCCGGGGTGGAAATGCTCTCGACCGGCGGGACGGCCGCGACCCTGCGCGAGGCGGGCTTGGAGGTAAAGGATGTTGCCGAGCATACCGGTTTTCCGGAAATGCTCGACGGCCGGGTCAAAACGCTGCACCCGGTGATCCACGGTGGATTGCTCTTCCGCCGCGATCTTCCGGCCCACGAGGCACAGGCGGCGGCGCATGGCATCGCGCCGATCGATCTGGTGGTGGTCAACCTTTACGCCTTTGCCAAGACCGTCGCCCGCGGCGATGTGACGCGCGAGGAGGCGATCGAGAACATCGACATCGGCGGGCCTTCGATGCTGCGCAGCGCGGCGAAGAATCACGCGGCGGTCACGGTGGTGTGCGATCCGGGCGACTATGCGGAAGTCCTGCGCGAGATGAAGGCCAGCGATGGCGCAACGTCGTCCGGCTTGCGGGCGCGCCTCGCGGCCAAAGTGTTCGACCTTACTGCGCGCTACGACCGGGCCATTGCCGATTATCTGGGCGGTCCATCGCCCCGCGGTTCGTCCTTCTCCTGTGCTCTCCCGCTCGCGGCGGGCCTCCGCTACGGCGAAAACCCGCACCAAAAAGCCGAACTCTACGGCAGGTTTTCCGAGCATCTCGAGCAACTGCACGGCAAGGAACTTTCCTACAACAACATTCTCGATATCACGGCCGCCGTGGATCTCATCGCGGAATTCAGCGAGCCGACGGTGGCCATCCTCAAACACACCAACCCGTGCGGGGTGGGGAGCGGTGGGGATCTTCTCGCCGCTTGGGACAAGGCCTTCGCGACCGATCGGCAGGCGCCGTTTGGCGGGATCATCATTGCCAACCGGCCGATGACCGAGGCGTTGGCCGGCGCCATTGCCGGCATCTTCAGCGAGGTCATCATCGCGCCGGATTTTCCGCCCGCCGCGCTGGACATCCTGCAAAAAAAGAAGAACCTGCGCCTGATGAAACTCCGGAGCTTGCCGGAGGCGGCTTCGCGTGACGTGCGTTCGGTCGTGGGTGGTCTCCTCGTGCAGGACCACGACGCGAGGGGTGAAGAGTTGGCCGGGAGCAAGTTGGCCACCCGTCGCGCCCCCACGCCGGAGGAACAGCGGGCCATGGACTTCGGATGGAAGGTGGTCAAACACGTCAAATCCAACGCCATTGTCTTTGCCGGTCCGGACCGGACGCTCGGGATTGGCGCCGGCCAGATGTCGCGGGTGGATTCGGTGCGGATTGCCGTCTGGAAAGCGGGCGAGGCGGGATTGTCGCTGGCCGGCAGTGCGGTGGCCAGTGACGCATTTTTCCCGTTTCCCGACGGACTGATTGCCGCTGCCGCCGCGGGCGCAACGGCGGCCATCCAGCCGGGTGGCTCGGTGCGCGACGAAGAGGTGGTGCGGGCAGCCGACGAGCGCGGCCTGGCCATGGTTCTGACCGGGAAACGCCACTTCCGGCATTAATTCCTCCGCATCCCGCCACCGCTTGGTTTAGCTTGCGCTTGTGACCTACCAAGTCTTTGCCCGCAAGTACCGCCCCCAGCTGTTCGAGGAAGTCCTTGGCCAGGACACCGTGGTGCGCACTTTGCGCAATGCGATCAAGAACGGACGCCTGGCCCATGCTTACCTTTTTGTCGGTCCGCGCGGGGTGGGCAAGACCTCGACCGCGCGCATTTTTGCCAAGGCGCTGAATTGCGTGAAGGGGCCGACCGAGACGCCGTGCGGCCAATGCGACCCGTGCCGTGAAATCACGGCCGGCAACAGCCTCGATGTTCTCGAGATCGACGGGGCCAGCAACAATGGCGTCGAGCAGGTGCGCGAGTTGCGCGAGAATGTCCGCTTTCTTCCTTCGCACGGAAAGTTCCGCATCTATTTGATCGACGAAGTGCACATGCTCAGCCCGGCCGCCTTCAACGCTTTGCTCAAGACGCTGGAGGAGCCACCGCCGCACGTGAAATTCCTCTTCGCCACGACCGAGGCCCACAAGCTGCCCGCGACAATGATCAGCCGTTGCCAGCGTTTCGACCTCCAGCCGATCCGCGACGAAGTGGCGGCGAAGCATTTGCTGGCCATCGCCAAGCAGGAGAAGGTGACGCTCGATCCTGCCGCCGCGGAGGTCATCGCCCACGCGTCCGAGGGCGGCATGCGGGACGCCGAGTCGATGCTCGACCAAGTGGTTTCCTTCTGCGGGGACAAGGTAGCGGAAGAAGATGTGCTTTCCATTTTTGGTTTTGCCTCGGCTGAGGATGTGGCCTCACTCGGAGGGCACATCCTGGCGGGCGATGCGGCGTCAGCGCTCAACCTCGTGGCAGTGCAAGGCGAGGCGGGCAAGGATCTCGGACGGCTCTTGGCCGATTTGGTGGCCTTGACGCGCGACTTGTTGGTCGGCGAGGTCACGGCCAAGGAATTACCGGGGCGGCGGGGCGAATTGCTGGCGCCTTTGCGCGGACTTTCCACGCCGCGCAAGCTGACCGAGTTGCTCGAGATTCTTTCTTCGGCGGAGGCCGGCCTGCGTTTTACCTCGGACAAAAAGCTTCCCCTCGAAGTCGCGGTGATCAAGGGGATCCATCTCCTTCACACCGCGGACCTTGACGAGGTGCTGGAGGCCTTGGCCGGCGTGGGCGGTGGCGCTTCCGTGGCTCCGTCCGCCCCGCGCCCTGCACCCCGCGCTGCGGCGCCCCAGGCCGCCGTCAAGGTGGCGGCCAAACCGGCGGCAGCTCCCGTCTCCGCCGATTCGCGCGCCACGTGGCAGCGCATCGTCGGCGACATCGGGGCCAGACAACCGCTGCGCAGCGCATGGCTCGACAAGGCGGGTGAGGTGGTCGAGGAAGATGGCGTCCTGCGGGTGGTCTTTCCCAGCGATCAGGAAAAGCAGCTCAAGACACCGACGGTCAAGGAGCAGGGCAAAATCATCGAGGAATTATGGAAGCAGTCGACCGGTCGTGCCGTTGTCTTCCGCCCCGAAGCCACGGGCGCGGTCACTGCCCCTGCCGCGCCTCCGGCCTCCACCTCGCCGACGGCTGAAAATTTTGCCAACGATGCGGGTATCGAGGCGGCCATCGAGCTGTTTGGTGCCACGCTCGAACCGGAAGAAAAATCATGAACATCCAGAAAATGATGAAAGAGGCGCAAAAAATGCAGGAGCGCCTGGCCCAAGCGCAAACCGATCTTGCTTCACAGGAATTGGAGGTGTCGTCCGGCGGCGGTAAAGTGACGGTTACGGCCAACGGGTCGGGTGAGATCACCGCGGTGAAAATTTCCAAGGACGTGGTCGATCCCGAGGATGTCGAAATGCTCGAGGACCTCGTGCTTTCCGGCGTCCGGGAGGCGCTGGAAGCCGCGCGCAAGCTGCAAGCCGACACCATGGGCAAAGTGACCGGCGGCCTGGGCGGGTTGCCTGGCTTGGGATTGTGATTTGAGAAATGCTCCCAGCGCGCCGGGGACGCCGCGCTTCGCTGGGGGTTTTACCGGCTCAATTCGAGCATGCGACGGAGAGGCAATTCGGCGCGGGCGCGGAGATCCTCCGCTATGACAATCTGGGGCGACAGGTCGCGCAGGCAGTCGCGCAGTTTCTCCAGCGTGTTCATTTTCATGTAACGGCAATCGGCGCAGGCGCAGTGGTCGGTCGGACCGGGGATGAAGGTTTTTTCCGGGATCTCGCGGCGCAGCCGGTGAAGCATGCCGGATTCGGTGACGATGATGAAGGCTTGGGCCGGAGATTGCCGGCAGTAGCTGACCATTTTCTCGGTCGAGCACACTTCGTCGGCGAGGATGCGCACGGCGTGCGTGCACTCGGGGTGAGCGACAACCGGAGCGGCGGGGTAGGCCGCGCGGATTTTTTCGATGCTCTGACGGGTGAATTCGACGTGGACGTAGCAGTTGCCCTGCCAGAGCGTCATGGGACGTCCGGTTTGTTCGGTGACCCACGCGCCAAGGTTTTCGTCCGGGACAAAGAGGATGTTGCGGTCGGCGGGGACACTTTCGACAATTTTCACCGCGTTGCCGCTGGTGCAGATGACATCGGAAAGCGCTTTGACCCCGGCCGAGCAATTGATGTAAGCGACGACGTAATAGTTCTCCGCGGCATGCTTTTTGAGGTAAGCGGCAAGTTTGTCGGGCGGGCAGGAATCGCTGAGCGAGCAACCGGCTTCGAGGTCGGGAATGACCACCGTCTTGCCGGGGTTGACGATTTTCGCCGTCTCGCCCATGAAATGAACCCCGCAGAAAGCGATGACGTCGGCCGCGGTCTCGGCCGCCCGGTAGGCCAGCCCGAGCGAATCGCCCACGTGGTCGGCCAGTTCCTGGATTTCGGCCACTTGATAGTTGTGGGCGAGAATGACCGCGTTGCGCTCGCTTTTCAGGCGTTTGATTTCGTCGGCCAGAAACATGGGGCTACTATGAGGTCACAGATGCGCCGGGGCAATCAGAGGACGAGGCCGTCGAAGTCGGCTGGTGCGCCGACCGAGCGCACTTCGGTCCCCGGGCGAATCCGCGCGATCATCCCGGCGAGTGTTGTTCCGGGACCGAGTTCGAGGAAGGTGTCGCATCCTTCGTGGTCGAGGAGACAGGTCACGCATTCCGCCCAGCGCACGCTGCCGGTGACTTGATCGGCGAGCGAGCGACGGATATCGGCTGCCGTCCGCACCGGCTTGGCATCGACATTGCAGACCACGGGAAAACGCGGTTCGTGCAGCGGGGTCTGCAGGAGCACTTCGCCGAGACGTTCGTAGGCCGGTTGCATCAGTCGTGAGTGGAAGGCGCCGGCCACCTTGAGTTCCACCGCCTTGCGGATGCCGTAGTCCTTGGCCATGCCCACCGCGAGGGAGACCTTGCCGGCCTCGCCGGAAATGACAATTTGCCCCGGGGAATTGATGTTGGCCACGTCGACATCGGTGGCCGCCGCCAAGTCACGGACGACATTTTCATCCCCGCCGATCATGGCGGCCATGCCCCCTTGGGTCGCCTCGCAGGCCTCCTGCATGAATTGTCCGCGCTGGGCCACGAGGCGCAACCCGGTCGCGAAATCGAAGGTACTGGCGGCGGCATGGGCCGTGAATTCGCCGAGGGAAAGCCCCGCGCCCCCGGCCACCGGAAAATGCCCCAACTTCTCCCGCACCACGGCGAGGGCGGCCAGCCCGTGGACAAAAAGCGCGGGCTGGCAAATGGAAGTCTTGGTCAGTTCCTCCGCAGGACCTTCCCAGCAGAATTTGCTCAACGGCCAGCCGAGGATTTCATCAGCCTGACGAAAAATATCCCCAGCCACCGGGAATTCGGCAGCCAGTTCCTTCCCCATCCCCACGGCCTGCGCGCCCTGGCCGGGGAAAATAAGGGCAATTTTTCGGGTGGTCATGAGAATTCAGCGCGTCCTGATATTCCATGGCTAATCAAATTCTCCCGGTGAAGGCAATGTCGGTCTCCCGGTCGTTCCAAGAAATATTTTGGCGGACAACTCCGGATCTGGCTGTCCAGCCGGCCGGGGCGAAGGGACGTGGCCTAACCACCGGGAAGCTGGCCTTCCCTCGCGGTATTTCTCTCCGGGGTGCGGTTGGTGAATAACTTTTTTCACCCGCTATGACAAACCATCTCCAGCCTCGGTGTTTCGCCCGCCGAATGTGGCCGCCATGCTGACCACCCGAAGCCGGTTGTGTCTTGGATCGTGCTGCGGGTGAAACAAAGTCATAAAAGGTCATAGGCCAGCGATGCTTTGCGCCCCGGCCCGCAGCGCGGAAAAGAACCGCGTGTCCAACTTTTAAATCCACCCGTCAGGGAAATGTCCATAACGCATTCTCAATACGTAATATTTAGCCTTGGGGGCCAAAGACTTGCCAACAGATCGGAAAAATCTGCGCTGCAGGCCATTTTTCTCTTGCGCGTCCATACTTTCTCGTTTCTAGTTCGGGCAATGAACGCACGCCAGACCACCACCACCACCTTCATTGCTTTTGCGGTCTTGACCATTGCCCTGGCTACGACTTCCTTCGCGCAGAAGAATTATTCCAGAGGAACGATTAACGTCACTCCCGCCAACGTCGGTAGGACCACACTCAACGGGGTGATCAACTCGGTGTCGGGTACTGCGATCGTGACTATTACCGCTCCCGGTGTCACGGTCACCACCCTCAGCGGCGGAACATTACGAGCGGGCGCGGCCACAGGAACTGCTTCCTCCGTTCCCGTTACGATCGGCACATGGACGGGAAACGCAACGAGCTTTGGAGGCAATGTCACAGTCCTGAAAACAGGCAACCTCACTGTTTCTGCCTTGGGCGGCAATCCTGTCAGGAACCTCACGGTCTCCGGAGGCTCTCTCAGCTTGCCCAACAGTGCCCTCATCGTCAGAGAAACGTTTACCATGAGAGGCGGTTCGCTCAGCGGCGGCTCGATTAGCGCCAGAAGATTCACTCTTTCTGCGGGCACAATCGGTGCAAGTCTTATTGGTTCCAGCGCCCTGACCAAAACCGGGGCCGGAACGTTGACTTTGAATGGTGCGGCCAACAATTACTCCGGCCTCACCAAGGTGACTGCGGGAACCTTGGTCATTGGCCCTGCCAGCGGACTGCCTGCCAATGGCGCGCTCACCGTCAATGGCGGAACACTCGACCTGGGCGGAACAAGCCAAACCCTCACCACCGTTACGGTAAGCCGCGGCACGATCTCCAACGGTGACATTTCCGCCTCGTCGGCCTACAGTGTCTCGGGAGGCACGATCAATGCCAATCTGGGTGGCACTGCCGCCCTGACCAAAACAGGGACCGGCAAGGCCATCCTCACGGGAATCAACACCTACACTGGCAATGGCGGCACCACGACAGTCAGTGCCGGAACGCTGCAAGTTTCTTCTGTCAGCAGCCTGCCGTCCAACGTGTTGAACAATGGTGTCCTGACTTTTAACCAATCAACATCTGAAACGTATTCAGCTGTCATCAATGGTCGGGGCAGGCTGACCAAAATTGGTGATGGAACACTCACTCTGACTGGCACCAACGTTTACACAGGTGGCACGACGATCAGTGGCGGTACTCTGGCGGTTTCGGATGGCACTCTGCCTCTGCCGTCGGGCAGAACGACAATCGTCAACAATGCCACTCTGTCGTTTGACAATTCCACCCTCTCCCAAGTGACCTTTGCTGCTCCCGTCAGCGGAAGAGGCGCGTTTGTCAAAACCGGCCTAGGTACCGTCGTCCTCTCGGGGGCCAATACTTACAGTGGCGGCACGACCGTCTCAGCTGGCACCCTGGCCGGCTCCCCGCGGAGTTTGCGTGGCGCCATTCTCAACAACGGAACTGTGGTCTTCGACACCTCTTCGCTTTCGGGCACCCAAAGCGGGGCGATCACTGGCACGGGTAGGTTGATCAAACAAGGCATTGGAACACTGACCCTTACAGGGCGCAATAGCTACGCAGGTGGCACCACGGTTGACGGTGGAACGGTGTCCGGCTCTGCCACCAGCCTACAGGGAGATATTGCAGCTATCGGTGGTGTGGTCCGATTTAACCAGACCGCAGCTGGAACTTATGCTGGCAACATCAGCGGTGTTGGATCATTGATCAAAGTCGGTGCGGGGGCCCTGACCTTGACCGGAACCAATACCTATTCGGGTGGCACGACCGTTACGTCCGGTACCTTGCGAGGTAACTCGTCCAACTTGCAAGGCGCGATTGTTAACAATGCAACCGTCGTATTCGATCAGGCGGTCGCCGGTGAATATGCCGGGGTCATGAGTGGCCGAGGCCGGCTGACCAAAAGCGGCAGTGGAACCCTCACGCTGAGCGCTGGCAACCAGTACACTGGGGGGACCACCGTCAGCGGCGGGTTTCTCGCCGGAACGGTGAACAGCGTGCAAGGCAACATTGTCAACAATGCCCACGTGCAACTGACCGAAGACGACACAGGAACCTATCTCGGCGCGATGAGTGGCACTGGTGTTTTGCAAAAGTTGGGGGGTGGAACTCTGACCTTGACCGGTCGTAACAACTACCGTGGTGGCACCACCGTGGTCGCCGGCACCCTTGCGGGCTCGACTCTCAGCGTGCAAGGCAGCATCACCAACGATGGTGTTGTCCAATTCGAGCAGACCACCACGGGAACTTACGCCGGCAGTATGTCCGGAAGCGGCCAATTGGTTAAGGTTGGCAGCGGTCAATTAACTCTTTCCGGGGCTAACACCTACTCTGGCGGCACGCTGGTCAACTCAGGCACCTTGGTCGGTAACGCGGCCAGCCTGCAGGGCGGCATCGTCAACGGCACCGTGGTCACCTTCAACCAATCAGGAACCGGTACCTATGCCGGGGTCATGAGCGGGCGAGGCAGTCTCACCAAATCCGGTTCAGGCACTCTCGTTCTGAGTGGAATTAACACGTACACGGGCGATACTACGGTGAGCGCCGGCACGTTGCAGGGTGACACCAGCAGCTTGCAGGGCAATATTGCTAACAATGCTCAGGTTATATTCAACCAGG
>JAQBWH010000066.1 GCA_027624625.1 Verrucomicrobiota bacterium
GGGGAAGGTGTCCGAGGCGTAGCTCACCCGGAGAAAAACGAACTGTCCGGCCCCGTTCCCGCTGTCGTAAGCGGCATTGAGGTAGGCGAGGAGTGCCGCGCTTCCCGCTTCATCCGTAAGGTTGTTGGGACCGCTCTCGGGACCAACGCTCGTCGTGGTGCTGGCGGGAGTGAGGAAACTTGCCTGGATCAGCGTGGCATTCGGGTCGGGCGCGGAGCCGTTATACCAGTCGGTCGTGGCAATCTGCGGGGAGGCGCTGACCCTCACCGCATAGAGGTCGAGGTCGGTGACCGTGGCATTCAACTTGTTGTAAAGGTTCACCCCGAAGGTGGCGCTGGTGAACGGATCGGCCACCGCACCGAAGTCGGGCAGTTGGAACGGAATGACGGCCGTGGTCAGGCCGTCGGCTCCATACCATTCGCCGATGCTGACATTCCAGCTGTCGACATTCTGGATGATCACGGTTCCGGCCGGCCACCCGGAGCGCTTTTCCAGTTGTCCGTCATTGGCATTGGAAAGGATTCTTGTGCCTTGGGCGGGCGGGAGACCATTGCCGACATAAATTTCGTACTGCACATTCATGGTGCCGGCGCTCTGCGCAAGGAAGCCTGTCGCCCCATTCTCCCCGATGATCAGTTTGTCGCTGCCCGTCACGGTTCCGCCGGTCATCGTCATGGTGCCGGACGACTTGCCGGACACATCGGTGACCTTGGCCGCGACACCGGTGCCGCTGTCCGCGGTTCCGCTGGCCGAGGCGGTGAAGACCGTTCCCACGTTGTTATCGGCTGCGCCGAATGCGGTCCAAATCGTATCGCCCGGCGTCGTGATGACGTAGGCCACGCCACGAACCAAGGAGGTGGCGTTGACCGAGGAGGATTCGTCCTTGCCGACAAAGATGTTGTTGGTCGCCGCCAGCGCGCCTCCGCTCAGATTGTAGACACCGATGCCGCCCTGGTCGCCGTCGCGTGTTCCCACGCCGAACTCGCGGTTCACGTTGAGCGTGCCGGCCGTTTGGTTGAGTGTTCCCACGCCGTTGCGGCGGCCGACATACATGTTGCCATTGCCCTCGGTCGTAATCGTGCCGCCGTCGACGTTCAGAACGCCCGTGCCGAGTTCGCGCCCCACGACGAGCTCGTTGGAAATGCTAAGCGATCCGGTCCCGTTCAGCGTGTAGCTTCCCGAACCGGCATTGGCATTGCCGATGTACACTTCGTTGTTCGCGCTTATGGTGCCGCCGCTGTGCAACACGCGGCCAATACCATTGTTTTGCCCGACGAGAAGCTGTCCCCCGCCGGCCTTGATCATCGCGCCACCGGTCATGGTCACCGTGCCGGTGCCCCGGTTGTTTCCGATGTAAGTCGTGTTGTTCAGCGTCACGTTGCCCGCTTCGAGGTTGAGGATCCCCTGACTGCCCGAGGAGTCTCCGACAAACAACTCGCTGGAAACCGCGAGGGTTCCGTCGGTGTTGATGTTCATTGTGGCCGTGCGATTGTCACCGAAAGCCGCAACGAGGAGATTCCCCGTGGCGTTGAGCGAACCGGATCCTTGGGCATAGCCGGTAATGCCCAGGCCCGGGATTTCCGTGTTGGCCAAATTATAAATGCCGTTGTCAACTTTCATCCAAGCCCCGCCGAAGGTGCCGGCCACGCCTGCCAAGTGGTCAATGCGGCCGCCCCCGTTCACGATGATATCATTGGGCGTGAGAGCGATGTCGGCGGTGATCGTCGCGATATTGGGAGAATCGGTCGAAACGACCGCGTTGTCGCCGAAGGCTGTGTCCGGAACCCCTCCCAAGGACCAATTGGCGCCGTCATTCCAATCCGCGCTCACGGCTCCGGTCCAGAAGTTGTCATCACCGAAGCCGAGCGGCGCACTCATGCCGAGGACAAGAGCGGCGACGACAGGTGTGGCCAGATTGGTTTTGGCGATTCTCGGTCTGTTGGTTGCGGATTTCATGGGTTATCGGGGGTTGGAGGGTTTGGGGTTCGATGTTTTAAGACTGCGGGGACTCGAAATAGGTTTGGATACCGCGGGCCGGAATCTGGCAGGTCAGGTTCGCCTCTCCGGCCACCCCGAGGGCGAACTCGGCGGGCTGTTCGGTCGGGTTGAAGACGACGACGGCGAGGGTTCCGTCCGGGTTGCGGAACGCGATGGATTGGATTCCTTGCGGGCCGCCTTCCGAGTGGATGCGGCGGGCGCCGGGTTGGACGAATTTGCTGAAGTGGGCGAGGTAGTAGAAGGAGGGACCGTAGGTGACTTGCTTGGTGTTGGTGTCGACGATGACCGGGGCATCGCAGAAATTGCCGACGTGGTTCGGGCCGCCGCGTTGGTCGAGGACGATATTCCAGTCGATGAAGCCGCAGACCCAGTTGCTGAAGTCGCCGATGATATTGCGCGCGTAGCGCTCGCCATTCTCCCATTTGCCGATGCACTCGGGAGCGCCTTCGACGCACCCTTCGGTGAAGAGAATGTGTTTGTCCGGGAATTTCTCGTGCACCCGCGACGAGGCGGCGTAGTCCTCGCTCATATACCAGTGCAGCCCGAGGCCCCAAAGATACTTGGCGGTGGCGGGGTCTCCGAGTTCGGCCTCGGCAAATTTCTCGATCGAGTCCCGGTTGTGGTCATGGCCCAGCAGCTTCACATCCTCCAGCCCCGCGGCGTGCAAGGCGGGCCCGAGGAAATCGCGGATGAACTCCGCCTCGTGCTCCGGGGTGTAGGTGCAGGATTCCCACCGCTGGTGGGCGCCGGGTTCGTTCTGCACGGAAAGGGCCCAGATCGGAATGCCCTCTTCCTTGGCCATGGCCTGGACGAATTTGACATAAACACCGGCCCAAGCCGGACGGTATTCCCAGCGAAGCGAACCACCATCGTCCATGCGGTTATTGTTCTTCATCCAAGCCGGCGGGCTCCAGGGCGAGGCCATCAATTTGAAGCGGTCGGGCCCGGCCACCTTGCGGGCATCGTGGATGAGCGGCATCATCCAGCGGCGCATCGGCTCGAGGGTGAAATCATGCAGGTCGTAGTCGCCCGGGGTGGGGGTAAGCGACCACATGCTGAGGGAAAAGTCGCAGGAGTTGAGGTGCGTGCGGGCCAGAGTGTAGCCGATGCCCTCCTTGGGGTCGTAGTAGCGGCGAAGTATTTCCATCCGCTCGTCCGGCGGAAGCTGGGCCAAAACCCAGGCGGAGGACTCGCTGAGGGCACCGCCGAAGCCGACGATTTCCTGAAATGACTTCGACGGATCGCAGACAATGGCGCTGGGGGCAGGGGCTGCGGTTTTGGACGGAGCCGTCACGGCGCTGAGCCGGTGTCCGGTATCCTTGGCGGTTTCGACCACCGACCAAGTACGAACCGGCTCCTCCGCGGCTCCGGCTGAATGTATGGTCAGAGACAAGCCGCCGAGCAGGAGGGTGGTGAGGAGGCGGCGGGGACTCGTGGGGAGAGACATGGGCAGGATGGCTTGCGGGGGAGATTTAAGGGGAGGTCAAGACAGAGGGCACCCTTAAGATACCACCAAGTTGCAAACTCGCTATAGTCCGGAATGACTAGTGGGGTTGCCCAAAGCATTTAGCCACTGATCGGGGAGGACAAGGGAAGATGAGCCGAAGAAAGTTGTGCCGGCTGGCACCGGCGCAAAATCATCCTCCTCCATCTTCTTCTATCCGTGGCTACGACTTTTCCGTGACCGTTTAGTCGGCGGCGACGACGCTTCAGCCCCTTGACTCGGCTGTGTCCTATCGGTGGAGCCATCCGCCGGCACGTACCGGTTCCGGGTGAAAAAAAGAACGCCCGCCGGTTGGCGGGCGTTCTGCTTGAGAGCCTATGTTCCTTTAGCGGCGCCGGCGGATGACGTGGCCGGCCAGCCCCAGTCCGGCCAGGACGAGCAAGGCGTAGGTGCTGGGTTCCGGAACGACGGTGACTTGCAGACTGCCATCGATGAAGTAAGCGGACTTTCCGCCACCGAGATCGAAGGCATTCTCGAGGCCCAGGTTGCCCAGACCGTTCGTGTTGATGGTGGCTGAACCGCCGATGAGGGTGTAGGTGCCCACATCGGTCGTGTCGGAAAGACCGACAAGGTCATCAATGCCGAAGTCGGCAAAGCTCACCGTGGTGCCGTTGGCGAGAAGAGTCTGGGTGAGACTGAAGGCAAACTTGGCGCCGGAGTTGAAGGAGAGGTCGCCGGCAATGGCGCCCGCCCCGGCGAGGGCGGCACCGTCGGCCACGCTGACCGCGCTGGTGATGCTGCTGTTGAGAGCCAAGGTCAAGGTACCGGCACTGACCAGCGTTGCCCCGGTGTAAGTGTTGGCTGCGTTGAGGGTCAGGCTGCCCGCGCCCAACTTCTCCAAGCCGCCCGTGCCCGTGAGCACTTGGCTGGTGGCCACGTTAAATCCATTGCTATTGATCTTGATCCCACCGCTTTCCACGTTTGCCGTGTCAAGGTTCTCGATCAGATTACTCTCGTCCTGCTTGGCTTTGATCACCCCGCCATTGAAGTTGACCGTGG
>JAQBWH010000003.1 GCA_027624625.1 Verrucomicrobiota bacterium
CTGGACAACGACATCGGCACGCTTTCCGGCGGACAGCGGCAGGCTCTCACCTTGTTGATGGCATCGTGGCTCAAGCCCGATCTCCTCCTGCTCGACGAGCACACGGCGGCGCTCGATCCGAAGAGCGCGGACCAAGTGATCCGTCTGACCCACGAGATCATTAAGCGCGACAAACTCACCACCCTGATGGTCACGCATTCCATGCAACAAGCCGTCCGTCTCGGCGACCGTCTCATCATGATGCACCGCGGGAGCATCCTTCACGATATTCAGGGAGCGGAAAAAGCGCGGGCCCGGCCCGAGGACCTCCTGCAGCGGTTCGAGGATGTGAGACGCCGCGAGCAGTTGGATGCCCCGGTCGCGGAGATGCTGCGCAATACTTACGTCTAACATCGCGCCCAATCGATCGTCGGCACCACCTCACCGGCGTATCATTCGCCGGGAGACCGACCGGAGGATGCCATCCCCACCTTGTTGACGCTCGCCGGGAGCGGCTACAGGTTCAACGTGCCGGCCAATCGTTTGGCCAGCACAGCTCCGCTGTGCAAACCACCCTCCATATAACCGGTGAAGAGAAGGCTGCTATATTCGCCGGCAAAAAAGAGACGGTCCTCAAAGCCTTGGGCGAGCAGCGGATAAACCGAGGTGACTTGCCCCGTGGAGGGAGCGGTGTAACCGCAGCGGGTCCATTTTTCGTCGGGCCATCCCATGAACATGCCTTTTTTGAAATGCTGGGCAAAGCCGGGGTAGATGGCTCCGATTTGTTTTTCGAAAAACGCCCGGCGCGCTTCCGCCGGAACCTCAAGGCAATCCTGGGCGGCCTGTCCCCCGGAAAAGACGGTGAGGCAGGCCGGATCTTTCCCGCCCTCCGGTTGGGCATCCGTGCCCTCCCAAGTGCAACCGACCGGTGTGTCGGTGAGCGAATCGGGGTGCAGTCCACTTTCCGTCCAAAATGGCTGGTCAACTTTGGCCAGATACTTGATGGCCGGGCCGGTCGTCGGGCGATAAGCGGGAGGAAGCCCGGGCTCGACCTGAAAATGATCCCAGGTACTGGGAGGAGCGGTCAAGATGAGCAGATCGGCCTCGTGCTTTTCGCCGGAACCGGTCTGCACCGTGACACCGGCACCTTGGCATTGGATGAGCGTCACGGGGGTGTTCAAATCGATGCGGTTGGATCCGATGCTCTCGGCCAGTTTGAAGGCCAGTGATTGGTTGCCGCCGACACAGCGGTAGACTTCGGACTCGGTCCAGAAGACCTCGAATCCTCCTCCGGCGATGGTCGAGAGGCAGGCCAAATAGCTGGCCCGCTCCGGCCAGGTGGCCCCATCATTGGCCAGCACGGTGAGTGCGGCGTGGCGCAACTGGTCCCCGACATCCCAGCGGGCGGCTGCTTGGGAAAGGCTGGTGGCATCCCACGCGGCGGCCTGGGCCGACGTCCATGGCTGCTCAAGGTTCACTTGCCGGGCGTCGGCGTTCATGAGCTGCAGGGTGCGATCCAAACCTTCCCACAAGGTTTCCAGTTCCTTGCCGGAATACCGCTTGCCCCCCAGCAGAATGGGCGATTCGTCATCATGCGGAGAGGTCACCTCGCGGAGTTCCAAGCCAAACAATTTGGCGTAAGCCATCCAGGTGGGATGGTTGGACCCGATCAGTTCCGCCCCACCCTCCACGACCCGGCCCGGGATGAAGTTACCGAGGGAAAGAACCCGTCCGCCGACGCGGTTGCGGGCTTCCAAGATGCGCACGTCGGCTCCGGCTTGCTGCAGCTGGTAGGCACAGCTCAACCCTCCGAACCCCGCTCCGATCACAAGCACGCGCGGTCTCGCCGCGCGACCGGCCGCCGGGCGCCCTCCGAGCATGAGCGCGGCTCCCGCAGCCAGTGTTGTCTTGAGAAACTGACGGCGGGTCGGGCCATCGGGAACAGCTCCAACTTGGCGGGCAATGGTCGAGACAAGGGAGGGCTTCATGGGCGCGGAGATTGTTAATTTTCCGATCGGGCGATGTCAAAAAAAACCGACCAGTGAAAGTGTGGAGGAAGGCGCGGCGGGTCCCCTTCCCGCCGGGTGACACCTCGGACCGCCCGGAGCACGGTGCCCATCCGGTTGGCCTGGTATCACCGGGAGCGGCTTTGTTGCCGCCTCATCCACCCCAGCCCGCCGGCGACGGTCATGAGGAGCAAGGCGCAGGTCGATGGCTCGGGGACGGTGTAAATTTCGGCACTGCGGAGGAAGCCGGTGGCATCCTCCCCGCCGACGATGAGGACACGACCGTCGTCGAGCAGGGTTTCGGTATGACGCCATCGCGCCTCATTCATGGATCCGGTGGCGAAGAACAAGCCGCTGGCTGGATCATACAGCTCGGCCGAGGCGAGAGGTGTCTGCAAATTGTAGCCGCCGGCGATCAACACCGTGCCGTCGCCGAGGAGGGTCGCGGTCTGGCGTCCGCGCGCCTCCCCCATCGACCCGGTGCCAAGGAATAACCCGGAGGCATTGTCATAAATCTCGGCCGAAGCCAGCGTCCCGTCCGTCCCGTTCTCATAGCCGCCAGCGAGCAGCACCCCGCCGTCCGGCAAGAGGGTCGCCGTGGGGTAGCGCCGGGCCACCGACATGTCGCCGGTCGGCACGAAAAGGCCGGTGGAGGGTTGGTAAATTTCCGGGGCGTTGACGTAGGTTCCGTTGTAGCCGCCAGCGACCAGGACGGTGGCGTCGGGCAGCAGCGTGGCGGTGTGGTTGCGGCGCGCCACGTCCATGGATCCGGTCAGCGAGAAGGTTCCGGACGCGGGGTCGTAAAGTTCAGCCGAGGCCAGGGGCGTCCCCGTGCTCGTGCCCTCGTAGCCGCCGGCGACGAGGACCAGACCGTTGCCGAGCATTGTCACCGTCGGGTTGAGTCGTGAGACGAGCAGCGATCCGGTCAAAGAAAACATGCCGGTGGCCGGATTGAAAAGCTCCACCGAGGTGGTCGACACATTGCCGCTGTCTTCACCCCCGACAATGAGCACCCTGCCGTCGGGAAGCAGGGTGGCATTGGCGGCAAAACGGGCCGTGCTCATGGTGCCGGTTGGAGAAAAGGTGGCCGTGCGCGGATCATAAATCTCCGCCGTACTGAGTGCTTGGAGCGTGGCATCGGCCCCACCACAAACCAGCACCCGCCCATCGCCGAGCAAAGTCGCGGTGTGCAAAGAGCGGGCCGAGGACATTCCTCCGGTCAGGGTGAACGTACCCGGGGCGGCCGCACCGGACGGCGGAACGGCAACGAAGCCGAGAAAAAGAAGAAACAGGAAGTGCGGCATGGCGCGGACCGTGAGGTCCGCAGCACCGGAAAGCCAATCAATCTTACCTGGACTCCGTCAGGCCGGGCCGGTCGAAGAATCTGAGACTCGACCAAGAGGCAATTTGACTCTTGGCCCGCGGCGTCCCAAACTTATCGATATGAAAGCATTCCAAACCACCCTCGCTCTCCTTGTCTTGGCCTTGACCCCCGTGCTGTCCGCCTCGGACAAGGTGATTGATAAAGACGGCTGCGTCGCCGGCCAACCCTGCAAATGCGAGGATTGCGGGTACATTTGCGGTTCGGACGCCTGCAAAGCGAGCGCAACCTGCAACGGCGACGCCTGCAGCAAGTCCTGAGGGCATCCGGAAGCGACCCCGCCTGACTGGGGAATGATGGCCTTCGCGTCCCCCGGGCCGGATCATGGTGCGAAAACTATTTGCTTATCGGAAAAAAGAGGACAGTTTGAAGACTTATGAAATCACTACTCACACTTGCCTTCATGGTCGTTGCCATGGCCGCCTTCGCCACCTCCACTTTCGCCAGCAGTTGCGGCGGATGCCCGCATGGGGAGGAGAAAGATGCTGCCAAAACCGAAGAGCTCCGTTCGTTTCATGTCGTGGCCACCGAAGTCCCCGATTACCAAGTGCTGGTGGCCGACGGGAAGTTCGAGGTGCGGGAATATCCGGCCCTGACTTTGGTCCGTACGGCGGCCGGCAAGGGGGATTTTATGCGCTTATTCGGCTACATTTCGGGCTGGAACGAGGCGGACGAGAAGATCGCCATGACGGCGCCGGTGCTGATGAAGGACGAAGGCGGGCAGAGCGGCATGAGTTTTATTGTTCCGCGCGATGTGGCGGCGAGGAAAGTTCCGGCGCCCAAGGATGCCGCGGTCACGATGGACGAGCTGCCGGCCGGGCACTTTGCGGTTTACCAATACTCGGGCGGACGGAACCAAGCCAACGAGCAAGAGGCCCTGGGCCAATTGCGCGCGTGGGTCGAGGGCCGGCAACTGGAGGTGGAAGGTGAACCGCTTTTCGGTTACTACGATCCCCCGTGGATTCCCACTTTCCTGCGCCGTAACGAGGTCATGCTCAGGGTGACGGGGACACAGCCATGAGGGGGGAGCGGGGCGGGCGGAGAAGCGGCGGTCTTGAGCACCGGGCCGGCCTTGGTTTAGGCTTTCCGGCTTATGGGACGTCAATGGTTGTTGGCCAAACGCGAAGTTGCTTCGCTCCGGAAATCGCAGGCCACGGGCAAATTCATCCGTGAAATCACCATCGCGGCGCGCCACGGGGGGGCGGATCCGGCGACCAACTCGCGTTTGACCGCGGCCTTGGAAAAAGCGCGCCGGGAAAGTGTGCCCAAGGATGCCATCGAACGGGCGATCGCCAAGGGCGCCGGCACCGGGAGCGACAAGGTTTCGCTCGAGCACATGACCTTCGAAGGTTACGCGCCGCACAAAGTTCCGGTCATCGTGGAAGTGTTCACCGACAACCACAACCGCTCGGCCCCGGAAATCCGCGTGCTTTTCAAAAAGGGGCAACTCGGCGCCTCGGGGAGCAATAAGTTTCTTTTCGACCATGTCGGTCTGGTCGAAGCCTATGTGGCCAAGCCTGGCGTGGACCGGGAAGAGGCGGCGATCGAAGCAGGCGCCGACGAAGTGGAACCCCTCGCCCATGAGCAGAACGATGACATTCCGGCCGACGCGACCGGCGCGCGCTTCATCACGGACCGCACGAACACGCACGGGGTGGCCAAGTGGCTGACGGCTAACGGGTGGACCGTGGTGACGAGCGAGTTGGGCTTTGTCCCCAAGCAGTGTCCGGAATTGTCGGCGGACCAAGGGTCGGAGGTCGGAGCGTTCCTGCAAGCGCTCGACGATCACGATGACGTGCACCGGGTTTGGGCTGCCGTGAAGTAGGATTGCTCCGGGTGGCGACCCGGGCCAAAGCCGCGGGTCAAGCCGGGAACCGTTCAAAGATGACCGCGGGTCATGAGCGCGCCGGCCTTGGCCAGACCACGGGGGGTGCCGAGGATTTCGGACAGGATGATTGCTTTGCGTTGGGCGGAGGAACCGGCGAGCAGGGCGCGCACGTCACCGCCTTGCCAGACATCGGGGGCGGCACCATCCATGGCGGCGAAAGCCGAGGCGAGTTGTTTGGTTTTCTCGTCGGGTTGCGCACCGCGGGCGGGCGGATGCCAGGAGGCCGCCGCGGAAAGGGCTTTGGCCGCGACAGGCTTGGGCTTTGGTAGAGGTGGTAGCGCGTCTTCGACCGAGGCAAATTCCTCGTGATCAAAGATGACAGGTTCGGCCACCACCGGACGCGGCGGCGGCTCGTCGGACGGCAGCCCGAGGGCATCCATCAGGTCCTTGAACGGGTCGCGCTCGGCGACCACCGGGCGGGGCGAGGAGGGCGGCGGGGCGGGCGCCGGGTGCGTGTAAATGTTGCGGCGCGTCGCGCGCTTCACCTCACGCTTTTCGACCCGGGTCGACTTGGCCGCCTCGCGTTTCTCGGCGGCCTTTTGCAGCAGCCAGTTGACCAGGCTGATCAACCCGATGACGACGAGGAGGACAAGTTGTTCCATGGCGGAACCGGATGAAGTGCTTTAGCGGGCCTCGGCGTCGCCGCGCTCGGAGCCGGCGATGGATTCGCGCATTTGCGAGTCGGCCTGGATGTTTTTCATCCGCATGTAATCCATGATCCCGAGATTGCCGGAGCGGAAGGCTTCGGCCATGGCTTGCGGCACCTGGGCCTCGGCCTCAACCACCTTGGCCCGCATTTCCTGGGTCTTGGCCCGCATTTCACCTTCGAGGGCGACGGCGGCGGCGCGGCGAACTTCCGCCTTGGCCTGGGCCACCACCTTGTCGGCTTCGGCCTGCTCGCCCTGCAATTTGGCCCCGACGTTTTCGCCAACGTCGATGTCGGCAATGTCGACGGAAAGGATTTCAAAGGCCGTGCCGCTATCGAGGCCCTTTTGCAGGACGGTTTTGGAAATGCGGTCGGGATTTTCCAAGACATCTTTGTAGGAGAGGGCCGAACCGATGGAGGTGACAATGCCCTCGCCGACGCGGGCGATGATCGTTTCCTCGGTGGCACCGCCGACGAAGCGGTCGAGGTTCGAGCGGACGGTGACCCGCGCTTTGACTTTGACCCCGATGCCGTCGCGCGCCACGGCGTCGATCGTCGAGCGGCCGGAGTCCGGGGCGGGGCAGTCGATCACTTTCGGATTGATGCTCGTGCGGACAGCCTCAAGGACGGTTTTGCTCGTGCCTTTGATCGCCAGATCGATGGCGCAGGCGCGGTTGAAGTCGAGTTTGATCCCGGCTTTGTCCGCCGCAATGAGAGCCAGCACGACGGAATCCACGCTGCCACCGGCCAGATAGTGGGCTTCGAGTTCGTCGGTATTGAGCGGGATGCCCGCTTTGACCGCGGTGATGCGGCTGTCGACGATGAGGCCGAGCGGCACGCGGCGCAGACGCATGCCGATCAAGCTGGCAAAAGAAACCGGAGCGTCCGCGACCTTGGCCCGCAACCAGATGCCGAAAAAATTGAAGAGAACAATGAGAAGAACAAGACCGAGAACAACGGCCAGTCCGGTGACGATGTAAATGAAGATTGAGCCCATGGGGCAACCCTAGGCGATTCGGGGAGCGAACTCCAAACCATCTTTTCGCCGCACGGCCACCCGCAGGCCATCGGCCGCAATCACCACGAGCTGTTCGCCCGACTCGAGAAAGTCGCCGACTGCCGTGACATCAACGCGCTTCCCGTTGATTTGCGCCGTGCCGGAGGGACGCAGGGGCGTGAGGGCTTCGCCCGTGGCCCCGATCATCGTCTGGTGGGCCGCAGCGGTGAGGTCGGCCGGTTGGCTTGTCCGGAGCATGAGGCGGCGGCCGATAAAAGTGCGCGGGAAGAGATTGAGCCACACGATAAATCCGACAAAGCTGAGACCTCCGACCAGAAAAGCGGCGAGCAGGCCGGCGGAGGTGCCGTATTGGGCAAAAACCACGACAACCGAGGCAACAAGGCAAAGCAATCCGATTGTCCCGAGAATAAGCCCGGGGAGGAACACTTCGGCTGCGACGAGGGAAAACCCGACGAGAAAGAGCACGATGATGAGGGATGAGCCTTGGGGCATGGTCAGTTGCGGGGTGCCGGTGCCGGTTGCTCCGGACGCCCGATAAAAAAAGCATTGATGCTGTCGCCGACGCGCACCGCAGTATTGGTGGTGGCATCCCAAGACCGCTCACCCCAACGGCTGACGTGGCCGACCAGTCCCCCTCCCTCCACCCAACGGTCACCAAAAGTGCCGCCGGTGGGAGCAGTTGGCCGAGAGGTCACCGGCGCGGCTGCGGTGACGGCAGGTGCGGCGGCCGGCCCCAAAGGCGTGCGCAGGCGCGAGACCATGCCGCCACTTTGCGCGGAGACTTTCATCTTGCCGACTTCGAGGCCGGCTTCGTCGTAAAGTTGGACCAGCCAAACCGGCGCACCCTGGGAGTTTTGCAGCAGGTAGTTGAGGGAGTGGAAACCGACTTTGGCGGCGGCCGCCTGCTTGTTCGCCGCGGCGAAGGCGCCGCTCGAATCCAGATTGAGCGAGCGCGAACCCATGACCGAAGACGCGCCGGACCCGGCGACACGGACCGGCGTGCGTTCGCTGCTGACACCCTGCGCGGTCACGGCAAACTCGCGCACCCCGCCGCGTGCATTTTTATCGCGGAAGGTGAGCAACCAACGCACGGGCTGCGGACCGCCATCGACCCCGCGCAGTTCGACCAGACGATCCAGCCAGCTCTCGCCTTTTTCGCGCCCCACGGTGCGCAGAGCTTGGTAAGCGGTGAGTTGGACACTTTGCCCCGAGGCCGGCACGGTGAGCAGCACCGCCGCGAGGAGAAGAGCGGTTGTGGCTTTCATCTCTTTCCATTAAGGACTTGATCGCGGTGGTTTTCCAGCGCGGAAAACGGGGCTCCGGCCCGAGCCGGACTCAAACCCGCAGACCCGCCTTCTCGCCGGGTGGCAAAAAGGCGATCTCCCAAGCATTTTCCAGCGCTTGCCCAATCTGCGCTTCATCCAAGCCGGCCGCGGGCGCGGCGACCTCTAATTCGTGGCGCAAGTCGATCCCGCTGATGCCGGGATCGTCCGTATTGATCGTGGCGAGGAGACCGGCCTGGAGAAACTTTTTCAGCGGATGGGCGGCGTAGTCCGACACCGTGCTGGTTTGCACATTGCTGGTCAAATTGGCCTCGATGCCAATACGGCGTTGCAGCAGCAGGTCGATGACGGCAGGGTCCTCGGCGGCGCGCACGGCATGCCCGATACGCGTCGCGCCCAGTTGATCGATCGCGGTGACAATGCTCTCCGCTCCGGCCGCTTCTCCGGCATGCACGGTAACCTGCCAACCGGCTTCGCGGCCTTCCTCGAAGTGCCTGACAAAAAGTTCACCCGGCCAGTTGCCTTCGTCCCCGGCCAGATCGAGCGCGACGATTTCCTCCCGATGGTCGAGGAGAGCCCGGAGTTCGCGCTGGGCGCGCGTTGGACCGTAGGTGCGGGTGAGGATGCCGATAAGGTTGGCTTTCACCCCGGTGGCAACCTCGCCCTCGCGCACGCCCTCGATCACCGCGGCGGTGACTTTGGAAGGATCGAGATTATGGGCGTCAGCCATGAAGAACGGACTGAAACGCAACTCGAGGTAACGGATCCCCTCGCCGTGCGCATCCTCCACATTTTCGCGGGCCACCCGCCGGCAGGCGTCATAATCGGCCAGCACCGCGGTCATCCACCGGAACTTGGCCAGAAACTCGACCAAACCGGGCTGCGGCGTGCTGACCACGACATGCGGCTTGAGTTCCTCGAGGGTGTCCCCGGGCAAAGGGATGCCGTGCTGCCGGCCGAGATCGAGGATGGTGGCCAGGCGGATACTGCCATCGAGATGGCGGTGTAGATCGATCAGGGGCGGGCGCGAGGGCATGGGCTGGCCATGGTTTGTTCTTCGCCGCGGGGCGACAAGGCCAATTATCGGCGCACGACTTCGTCGAGGGCTTGCTCCACGTTGCCGAACTCATAGCGATAACCACGTTGTTCCGCCACGCCCGGACGCACGCGCGAACTGTCAAGGAGGAGGGAGGACATGGCACCGAGGACCGTGCGGAGGAGGAAAGCCGGCGCGGGCAGAATGGCCGGGCGGTGGACCGCGCCGGCCAGCAGGCGGGTGAAATCGGCATTGGTCACCGGGCGGGGCATCACCGCGTTGACCGGACCAACCAAACCTTCCTGCCCGATCGCCCACATGGCGAGCCCGGCGATGTCGTCGACGTGAATGCATGACATCCATTGCCGGCCGGAGCCGAGCCGCCCGCCCAGCCCGGCGCGGAAAACGGGTAGGAGGCGCTGCATGGTCCCGCCCCCGCGGCCGAGAACGAGCCCGATCCGCAGGACGACAACGCGGGCGTTCCGCACTCCCATGGCTTCCTTCTCCCAGGCGCGGCAAACCTCGGCGAGGAAGCCGCGGCCGGGCGGGGCCTCTTCGGTGACCTCGCGGTCGCCTGTGTCGCCGTAGTAACCAATGCCCGAGCTGCTGACCAACATCCGGGGCGGGTGCGCGGCGCGGGCGAAACCCTCGGCCACCGAGCGCGTGCCCATCACGCGGCTGTCCATGATACGACGGCGCTTTTCGGGTGTCCAACGACCGACCACCGGCTCACCGGCAAGGTGCAGAACGGCATCAAGTCCGTCGACATCGGCCGGTTCACCCGGCACGAGGCGGCGGGTGCGCGCCTCGCGCGGTTGGCGGGAGAAAGGGACGACGTCCCAACCCCTCGCCACGGCCAGTCGGGCCACTTGCCCGCCGATGAAGCCCGAGGCCCCTGTGATCCCGAGGCGCATGGTCAGAAGGTACGGCGCATCCAGCTGTAGGGAAAGCGGTTGCCCGGGCAGTCGGTCGGCTTCGGGTTGATTTCGCGGTGCGCCTTGACGATGAGCACGCGCCCTTTGCTCCGGCCGGCGCGCTTGCGGAGGTATTTGATCAGCTCCTCCAACGCGGCCAGTTGGGCTTTGGTCGGAAGATGGCGGTTGTAATCGCCGACAAAACAGATGCCGATACCGATGTTGTTGAGGTAGTCGCTGGCCACGTGGCCGCCGTTGATTTGAGCGGTCCAGCGCGGGCCGATTTCGATCTCGCCGTCGCCGGAGGAGGTGCCGTTGCCTATGACAAAGTGGTAGGCCAGCCCGTTCTTCATTTTGCGCACGTTTTTGTGGTAGTTGGCGAAAATGCGCGCATTGCCCTGCCGCGTGCCGCTGTTGTGCACAATGACGTATTGCCAGCGACCGCGTTTGACCGGAGCGCGGTCGATGGCGGCGCGCACGTTGCGCGTGAGGTACCGGTGACGCGGACCGCCGCCCCACCCGAACCAACCCCGGCGCTCGCGCTCCGGGACCGGCGCCATTCCCTGCTCATCCTCCTGCCCGGACTTCTCGACCACGATGGGCGCGGCGGGGACCTTTTCCACGGGCGCGCGTCCGGATCGAGGGGTGGGTGCGGAACGGGGTGGTGGGAGTTTGATCACGTCGGACGAACTGTCTTGGGCCGGAGGCAAAACAAAATCGTCGCCGCGTCCGGCCGCGGGCGGCACGGGTGTCGCGCGGGGTGGCGGGGTGACTTTGGCTTTTGGCGTAGCCCGCGGCTCGGGCCTCGGCTTTGGACGGGGTTTGGGCGGAGGGGTCGAGCGGGGCGGCGGGAGCTTGATCGGCTGGAGGGGTTGCTCGACGGATTTTTCCACCGGCCGCGGGCGCGGTTGCGGGCGGACAGGTGGCCGCGCCGGGGTGGCGGCGGGGAGCGGTTCGATCGACTCGCGCGCCTTGAGGAAAAGATCGCGCTTGCGCTGCTCCTCCGCGGAAATCTGCGCCGGGGCGATGGTCACCGCGAGAAGCGAAAGCCCGAGGGTGATGAAGAAAGCGGGCGCGACACGCACGGGGAGAAGCTAATGGCGCGAACGGCGGAAGTTCAACCCGATTGCGCCCCGGCCCGGGCGTAGGCAACCCGCACGAGATAAAGTCCGTCGGACGGCGCAACGATGCGCGGCAGGTCCGTTTCCCTTCCGGCAAGGCGGGCCCGCAGGTCCGCCTCCGTGGCCTTGCCCTGCGCGACGCGGACCATGGCGGCGGCCAACATGCGGACCATGCGGTAAAGAAAACCATCGCCTTCGAAGCGCAAGCGGATGACGGGCCCGCGGCCCGAGACGCTGATGCGGCGAAGATGGCGGCGGGCATCCTTGACCGGCGTACCGCGGTTGGCCGCGAACCCGCGGAAGTCATGGCGGCCGGCGAGGATCTTGGCCGCCCGGCGCAGCGCAGCGGGACCGGCGGGAGGAACGACGTGCCAGGCGCGCGCGGCCCAATGCGGCGGAAGCACCGGACCGGTCCAGAGAAGGTAGTCGTAAATTTTTCCGGTGGCAGAATAGCGGGCGTGGAAATCGTCCTTGGCCCGGGTGCAACTCATGACGCGAATGGAAGGAGCCAGGGTGGCGTTGAGCGCGCGTTGCCAAAAGGCAGGCTCGGGGCGTTGATCGGGAACATCGGCATGGGCGACCTGGCCGAGGGCATGAACCCCGGCGTCGGTGCGGCCGGAGCCATGGACGTGGACCTTATGGCCGCCGGCCAGACGGGTCAGAGTTTCCTGCAAGACGTCTTGCACGGCGCCCCCGCCGGTCTGACTTTGCCAACCGCGGAAGGCGGCCCCATCGTAGGCCAAGGTCAACTTAAGTCGCATGGGGCGCGGTCGAGCCAACTCTGGAGGAGAATTTGCGCGGCCACCTGGTCCACCACCCCACGCTGGTCACGCGCTTTGCGCCCGCTTTCGCGCAGGGCGCGCTGGGCGGCGACCGTAGTCAACCGCTCGTCCCACAAGTCCACCGGGCAGGCCACACGGGCCCGGAGATTTTCGGCGAAAGCGCGCGCGTTTTCAGCCGCGGGTCCGAAGGTGCCGTTCATGTTGCGGGGCAGACCGACAAGGATGTGCCCGGGCCGGATTTCCCCCACCGCCGCCACGACCGCTTCGAGGGAGGCCGCGCCACCGGGCAGCGTTTTCCACGGCTGCGCGAGCATGCCGAGTTCGTCGCTCACCGCAATGCCGGTGCGCGCGGTGCCGAGGTCGACTGCCATGGTGCGGCTCATGGGAGGAGTCGGGATCACTGCAATTCCGCCGGGATTTGCGGGATAAGTTTCTTGATGTTTTCGGCTTCGCTGCGATGACAGACGAGGAGAGCGTCGCCGGTGTCGATGACGATGAGGTCTTGCACGCCGGCCAGGGCAACGTGCTTTTTCCCGCCCGAGAACACGATGTTGTGCCAGGCATCGTGGGTGGTGAGCGGGCAGTTGGCCGCGTTGTCTCCTTCGTGAACAGCCAGGTATTTGGCCACCGCGACCCAACTGCCGACATCGTCCCAGTCAAAGCCGGACTCCAGCTCGAGCACCCGCGCCGCTTTTTCCATGATGGCATAGTCGACGGATATTTTGGGCAGGAGGGGAAAGTCGGAGGCGAGCAAGGCGGTCAGGTCGTCGGCCGTGCGCAGGCGGGTGACAAAGGCGGCCAACTCGGGCGCTTGCTTGGTCAGTTCGTCCATGATGGCGGGGATCGACCAAATGAACATTCCGGCATTCCACCGGAAATTGCCCTGCTTGAGGAAGGACTCGGCCAGGGCGGCGTCGGGTTTTTCCCGGAAGCGCTTCACTTCGTAAATGGCCGGCTCACCGTCGGAGACGCGCTTGCCCTGCTCGATGTAACCGAAGCCGGGGCAGGCCCACGTCGGCTTGATCCCGATGGTCAACAACGCGCCGGAGTCCGCGGCCACCCGGGCGCCAGCGAGCAAATCGCGGCGGAAGGTTGCGGTGTCCTTGATCAGGTGGTCGGCGGGCAACACGGCCATGACCGCCTGAGGGTCGCGCCGCAAGATGAGACCAACACCGAGCGCGACCGCCGGTGCGGTATCGCGCTTGGCCGGTTCGGCGACAATGTTCTCCGCGGGCAGACCGGGACAAGCGGCGCGGACGGCCTCCTCCTGTTCGCGATTGGTCAGGACAAAGACCCGTTCGGGAGGAACAGCCGTGCCGAGACGGGCGATGGTTTCCGCCAGCATGGTTTGGTCGGAAAAAAGTTTGAGCAGTTGCTTCGGACGCACGCGCCGGCTGTAGGGCCAGAACCGCTCGCCGCTGCCGCCGGCGAGAATGAGGGCATAAAGGTTGTCGGCCATCGGTCAATGAGACGATTTTGCCGCGCCGGGTGCAATCCCCGACCAAAGAATTCTGCCGGTTACAGTTGCCAGCAGCCAGCATCTGGAGTAAGGGACGTAAGAAATGGCCAATATTCTCGACACACTATCGCGCAATCTTTCCGCCACCTCCTTGGCCGCCGCGGCTGAAATGGCCGTTGGCGTGGGAGCGGGACTGCTGGTCGCCGACCAACTCGGCAAGGGTGCCCGGCAACGCTTGGGTGTTGTCGTGCTGTTGGCCGGACTGACGGCCACCATTCCGCTGCTCATCGGCGCGGGCGTGCGCGTCAACCGCGAACTGGGCGAAGGGCGCCGCACACGCCGCCGCCTCGAGACGATCCGGCACGATTCCGGGTTTGCCGAAGACGGCGAGTTCTATTGATCCGCCCACCCCTCGTTCTGGCTTCGGCTTCGCCGCGACGAAGCGAATTGTTGCGGTCCGCCGGTGTGCACTTCTCGGTCGACCCGGCAGAGGGCGCGGAGAGCGAAGATCACACCCTTGGGCTGGCCATGCTGGTCGAGGCCAACGCCCGGTCCAAGGCACTGGAAGTCGCGGCGCGTCACCCGCACGCGGTGGTGCTCGGAGCCGACACCCTCGTCTGGCTGGGGGGCCGCACCTTGGGCAAGCCGGCCGATCATGACCAGGCCCGCGGCATGCTGCGGGAGTTGGCCGGAAGGACACACGAGGTGGCCACTGGCGTGCACTTGGTCAGGATGGCATCACGCCAGCAGGTGGAGTTCCACGAGGTCACCCGGGTACGCTTCCGTCCTTTCGGCCAAGCAGTGATCGAAGAATACCTCGCCACGGTCGATGTGCTCGACAAGGCCGGGGCATATGCGTTGCAGGAACGCGGTGAAATGCTGGTCGAGGCGGTGGAGGGCTGCCGCTCAAACGTGGTCGGCTTGCCCCTCGAGCGAACCCTCGCCGCGCTGGAGCGCCACTTCGCGGGGTAGAGCGTTTTTATTCCTCGGAGCCGGAAGGACGGTCGAAGGCGGCGTTTTCGAAACGCGTGTATTCTTTGATGAAGGTCAGCGGTATTTCGCCGATCGGCCCGTTGCGTTGTTTGGCGATGAGCAGTTCGGCTTTGCCCGCCATCTCCGACCTCGCATCCTCGTCCTCCTCGTAGACTTCCGGGCGCACGAGGAGAGCCACGACGTCGGCATCCTGCTCGAGGGAGCCGGATTCGCGCAGGTCGGACATGCGGGGCTTGCCACCCCCGCGCTGCTCGGGTTGCCGGTTGAGCTGGGCCAAGACGATGATCGGGATCTCGAGTTCCTTGGCCAAGGCCTTGATGCCGGAGGAAATCTCGGCAATTTCGATTTGGCGGTTGTCCTGTCCGCGGCGGGAGGTCGAGCGGCACAACTGCAGGTAGTCGATGGCGATCAATTCGATGCGGTGGCGGTCGCGCATGCGACGCGCTTTGGCCCGCAATTCGAGGATGGTGAGACTCGCCGTATCGTCGATAAAAATGCTGCTTTCGCTCAGGGCGGCGGCCGCGTCGTTCAGCTTCCCGTGTTCGGCGCGGGCCAGCATGCCGGAACGGATTTTCTTCATGTTGACGCGCGCGCGGGAGCAGAGCATGCGCTGCACGAGTTGTTGCGTGCTCATCTCCAAGCTAAAGACGCCGACCGGTTTTGGTGCTTCCAGATTAAGCGCAACGTGTTCGACGATGTTCATGGCCAGGGCGGTTTTGCCCATCGAGGGACGCGCCGCAACGATGATCATCTCGCCCGGATGCAAGCCGTCGGTCATCTGGTCGAAAATGGTGAATCCGGTGGCCAGCCCGCTGATCCGCCCCCGCTGTTGATACATTTTCTCGATGTTTTCCAGCGCGGCAAAGACTTCGTCACGCATGTCGGGCTCCGTTTTGCGGAAGCGCGTTTCCCCGATGGTGAAAATCTCGCGCTCCACGTCATCGAGCAATTGCGGAACATCCCCCTGCTCTTCGTAACAACGGGCCGCGGACGAAGTGCAGGCCATGATCATGCGGCGCAGGAGCGACTTTTCCAACACGATGTCGAGGTAGTGCGGGGCATTGGCCGCAGTGGGCACGAAGCCGAACAATTCGGTGACCGCCCCGGGGCCGCCCACCGCGTCGAGAAGATTGAGATCGCGCAGCCGGTTGGTCAACGTGATGACGTCAATCTGCTGGTTGGCGGACCACATCTCGACCAGCACCCGGAAAATGGTGCCGTGGGCCGGCGAGTAAAATGCCTCCTCGGTGATCTGCTCGGCGCAATCGTTGAGCACCTCGCGCGGCGAAAGAAGAATGGACCCGAGAAGCCCCCTCTCCGCCTCAACATTCTGTGGCAGCGGCCGGTGGGCATCGGGCGCGGCACCCGCCGCTTTGGCCGCACCGTTGCGACGCGGCGCCGGTGTACGGCGGGCGGCGGGCGCTGTCAGATCAACCGGCGGAGTCATGCGGGCGGCCATTGTGGGACCGGCATGCCTGACCGGTCAAATGCGGACCATCGACAACGCCAAAAAAGAAAAGACCCGATGGCGAACAACCTTCCCAGCAACCTGTGAACAACTCAGGCGCCAGTCTCTTCTTCGCGCCGGGCCGTGCGGCCACGCGAGCGCGACCCGCCTTCGCGGTCGCCCTCATCTTCGGACGCGACGGGGGCTTTCGCGTTCTTCGCGGTCACGGTGAGCTTGAGGCCAGCTTGGACGTCGGAATGGAGGCGGACGTTGATCGTGAACTCGCCGGTTTCTTTGATCGGACGTTCCAACGTGATGCGGTGGCGGTCGATGTCTTGGCCGGATTCCGCCTTGACGCGGTCGGCGATGTCTTTGGCCGTGATGGCGCCAAAGGCCTTGCCGCTCTCGCCGGTTTCGAGAACGAAGGAAAGCTTCAACTTGCCGAGGCGCTTGGCGAGGTCGTTGGCCTCGTTCAGCTCCTTTGCTTCGCGCTCGGCGCGGCGGGCCTTGAGCGAATCGGTCTTGCGCAACGAGGCAGGCGTGACTTCGTGGGCCATGCCGCGAGGAATGAGGAAATTGCGGGCGTAGCCGCGACGAACTTTGACCACATCGGCCTCGGCGCCGAGGCTCGGGATGTGCGCGGTAAGGATTACTTCGGTGTTGGACATAAGCCGGTTGGAATAAAGACGAAAGGAGAACATGGCCCCGCGCCGGGGCGGATGTCAATCCCCCTTCGGTCTATCCGCCATATGAACAGGCTGAAAGAGTTCCACCTGCAAGCGTGCCGTGAGGTCATCCACCCGGTCCAAAGGGGCGAGCGGACCGCAAGCATCAAGCCAGTCCAAACGCACCTGGGACCCCGGTCGCAGGGCGGATTCGGGGGGATTGTTCGCGCGGCAATCGGGCCACCAAACGGTGACCGGGGCACAAACTTCGGACAAACGTGGAAGGGCGGCGGTCTGGAAGCGGCCCGAAAGAATGCGTTGCACCGCCAAGCCTGCACCATATTGCCGGGCGAAGGACGAATAAACCGACACGGGTTCGACCAGATCGATCTCACCGGCATCGCTGCGGCGCCCGTTGAGCCAGCGCTCGAGGCAGGCCGGACGGGCCAGATAGTTCGCGTAAATCCAACGCCGCCCGGAGCGGGTCCAAGCCGCCGCGCGCACCGGAGCAGAAGCCCAAGGTTGGAGCCAGTGGTCCGTGCCGGTCGGATGGAAAAGAATGAGCCGTGTGACAAATTCCGGATGCTGCGCGGCGGCCAGGCAGGCCAGAGCAGCACCGAGGCCCGAGGCGACAATGACCGGCCTTTTGCCCCCGCAGGTGGCCCGGCAAAATTCGTGGAGGCAACGGGCATAATCATCGGCCCGGAGCGGGCGGTCGGGGCGCTCGCTCTCACCGAATCCGACCCAGTCGGGAGCGAGCACGCGGTGGCTCGAAGCAAAAAGCGGATAAATTTTCGACCATTCGTAGGAAGCGGCCCCCGGGAAAAAATCGTGCAAAAAGACCAGTGGTTCCCCCTCCCCGCTGATGTGATAAACCACTTGTCCGCGCGTGGTGCGTTGCACGCGGCGGGCAAAGACGGCAGGTGAGATGATGTCCGGCAGCGAGGGTTGGGGCAACGGACGCAAGCCCCGGCGCAAGGCGACAACCGCGGCCCCGAGCAGACCTGCTCCGACTCCCATCCCAAGGCTTTTTTTCCAGAATTCCGCCATACCGGTCGCTGAAACTATCGCGCGCCCCGCATTTGACAATGCATCGGTCGCTTGCCGCTGTCCGGCCCGCGGCGCAAAATGCAGAGAATGAACCAGCGCTACCGCCCGAACGTCGCCGCAATCCTGCAAAGGCCCGACGGCCTTGTCCTCATCGGCCAGCGCACGGATTTTCCCGAAAGCTGGCAATTCCCCCAGGGGGGAATCGACCGGGACGAGTCTGCGGAGGAAGCGCTTGGCCGGGAGGTCTTCGAAGAAGTCGGGATTGCCGCTGATGCCTACCGGATCACCGCGCGGAGCGGTCCGCACCGTTACGATTTTCCGGCCGGCCCGGACCGCCGCGGGTTCGACGGGCAAGAGCAGTTCTACTTCCTTTGTTCCTTGAAAGCGGCAACGTCTCCTGAGCCGGACCTCAGCGGGACCTGCGGAGAGTTCTCCGCCCTCCGCTGGGTGGCCGTGCACGACTTTCCCGTCCATCTGGCACCTTCAATGAAGCAGGAAGTTTACCGTGCTGTTTTGCGACAACTCTTCCCCAGAGAACCCGAGGAATCCCATTGACTCGCGATGGGGCCTTGCTAGCTTTTCTGGTACAGAATGCGTTGGAAAGGTTAGCGGCCGGTGCCTGGTGAAAAGGCCCTTATTGACGACCCTTTCGCGTTCCGCGCACGCCACACCTTATGCCCATTCCATCCAAGCCCGCCGTGTTAAATCGTTTCCGGTGGGAGTTGGCCGACCTGCAGCCCGGTTCGGTCCCGGCCCCGGAACCCTTCAAGTTGCGCCCGGCGGGTGAACAAGAACTGGACGACGCAGCGCGGGTGGTCCAAGCCAGCTACGATCTGGATCCGGACTGGAGCGGGTGCGCCAAGCACATCATTAAGACCATCTTGCCGGGCCTGCGCCGGACTTTCGAGGATGAAGCGACCTGCCTTTTTGTCCTCCATGGGAACCGCGTCATTGCCGCCTCGGCCTACGACCCGGAACCGGCAGACGGGATTCATCTCGTCACCGGTTCATGCGTGCTGATCGAATACCGCAACCGCGGCATCGGGGGCGCCTTGCTCCATGCCACCTTGGAAGCGTTGCGCACACGCGGTCTGACCGAAGCGGTCGGCCTGGCCCGCCCCGGCACCCCGTCGGCCAAATTTTTCTGCAGCAAATTCGGCGGCCAACAACTTATGGCACCCGTGCCGATCGTCCAACCAGCGGGTGCGGAAACCGCGGTCGCCGCCTGAGGAGGAACGCGTACCCTTGGGGGCGAGACTTTGATTTGGTGCAGTATCTGCCGTGCTTGAACTTCTTTTCATCATCGCTTTTTTCGCCTGGTTGGCGATCACTGCCCTGCAGTATCTGGCAGGGTTGGCCGCGGCCCCGACCCTTTTGGTTGCCGCGCTGACTGTGCCGGTCGGTGCGTGGTGGCGGAGTCGTCTCCTCATGCGTCGCACGCACTTGGAATTTGCCTCGGCACACCGCCGCCCGCTGCCGCCGGAGCGATTCTACTGGCCATCCGCACGGCGCCATCTTGGGCGGAGGATCGGCCTGGCGGGTCTGGTCGCGTCGGTCGCATGGCCAGCGGCCATCGCTTGGCCGGCACGCTGGTCGATTGCCGCCGAGTCGGTCGCGGGCTGGGCGGCAGCGGTCGCAGCCATCGCCTCACTGACCGAACTGGCTGCTGCGGTTTGGCTCTACTTCCGTGCATCCCAGCTTTTCGACAACCTCGCACCCACGGCCCTCGGATGGTTGCGGGTCGGGCTCTATCGCCTCTCGGACAACCACGAATTCCTCGGCGAAGAACCTCTGCCCCGAAGCAAGCGCGTGCGCGAATCGATTTACTGATCAAGCGGCGGCACCGGACGGACCTTCACCTCCCCGGCCTCCAGACCGAGGGCAAGGCGGACCACTTGGAGGAAGTTGTCCGGAGTATCGGTGAAGGAAAGATCCAGCGAGCCCACGCGGCCGGAGGGAGCACGCAAACCGAGTTGGTCGAGACGGCGCGCCACGGTGCGGGCGCAATTCGCGGCGGAGTCCACCAAGGTGATGGCCGGCCCCGCCGCCCGGGCCAGGGCGCCCGCGAGCAAAGGGTAATGCGTGCACCCCATGACTAGCGCGTCGGCGTCGCCCGACCGCAGTGCGGCCACGTAACGGTGGAGCGCGGCATCGGTCAGTTCGTCCTCGAAAAGTCCCTCCTCGACCAGCGGGACAAGCAGCGGACAGGCCAAGCTGGTCACACGGATGCCGGGCCGGGCCGCTTGCAAGGCATGGGCGTAGGCCCCGCTGCCGATCGTGGCCTTGGTGCCGAGCACAGCAACGTGGCCGGTCACGGTGGCCGCCAAGGCGGCCTCCACCCCGGGTTCGATCACTCCTTCGACCGGGACGCTCAGGACCTCACGGAGTCGCGGCAGGCCCAGAGCTGAAGCCGTGTTGCAGGCGACCACCACCATCTTTGCCCCCTCCCCGACGAGCAGGGCGGCGATTTCCTCGCTGTAACGTTCGATTGTGCCGCGCGATTTCCCGCCGTAAGGCACACGTGCGGTGTCACCAAGATAAACAATATCTTCGCCGGGCAACTCACGGCGCAGGGCGCTGACCACCGTGAGCCCTCCGATCCCGGAATCAAAAACGGCAATCGGGCTTTCTGCCGTGGTGGTGGTCGGCTGCATCACTACTGCTGACCCTGCTGCTGGTTGCCGAGCACGTCGAAAGCCAGGGGCAAATTGATATTCGGCGCATCCTTGAGGGTCACCATGAGGAGCACGCCCACGCCGACCTCGCCGCTCGTCTGGTTGTTGAAGGTCGCACTGTTGTCCGTGATGAGAAAACCGGCCGAGATGAGCCAGGAGCTCAAGTCGCGGTGGACCATGTAACGCTGGATATCCCAGGTACCGAAGGTCAAGTCATAGCGCGTTGCGGCGCTGACCGCCCAGTTGTCATCGCCCCGCCAATAGCCCCCGAGGGAAGCCTGGCTGTCGTTCTGGAAATAGGGGCTGCTTTCGATGAAGCGCTGGGAGACAAAGAAGGAAAAATCCTCGACCGGCTGCCAGTTGAGGTAGGAGTTCACGTCGGTGAAGCCCCCGTCGGAGATGGGCAATTGCGTGGTGGCTCCCGCGGTGAACCAGGGAACCGGGGAAAAGGCGAAGTTGTTGTAGAGGTTGGAGAACTGGCCCGGGTCGTCGAGGTAAGGATTGTCGAAATTCACATCGAGAAAAGTCTCCAGAGCGAACCACTCGTGGTTGCCGTCATCGCGACGGGTGACCAGACGGTTGCGCACGCCGACCCGCATCAGGTTGGATGTGTCGATGCTGTCGATCATGTTGAACTGCGGGAAGTTGAGCGACGGCAGTTGGGCCGAGGGCACGACGCGGTCGAACTGCAGGATCTGGTCGGGGGCTAGCCCCGCATTGTTGACGTAAGCGTAGTTGGCGAACGGCTGGATGACGTGGAGAAGGCCGTCGAGGCCCAGAAAGGTCGATTGCACCTGCTCGAACCGCGCCGAGAGTTTGAACGAACCCTCGAGACCGGCGTTCATGACCGGACGGAACGTGCCGTTGTTGTAGTCGTTGCCGGGCTTGGCAATGTAACCCGGGGAATTCGGGTTCGAATCTCCCGTGCGGCTGTAATACGTCCCGCGGAAACCGACCCGCGGAGTGAGCGAGAGCCAGCCGAAGTAGGTCTTCGGATAGGACAGCTGGTGAAAAGTGTCGAAGCGGAAGGCCGAGTAATTCTTCAGATCCGTGGTATCGGCCAGAACGTCGGGGTTGAAAACAGACTCCTGCAGCTGCGTGATGTAGTCGGGAGTCTCGCCGCTGGGAAAGTTGCGTTGCAAGTAGCCGCCTCTGGTCGACCCGTCGTAAAAAATGGGCAATCCGAAGAGCGGAGCCTGCTTGGCCGTCCAACTCAACTCCGGCAGCCGCGAGGTCACCTCTTGCCAATTGTTCATCTGCCAACGGGCCAGAAGGTTGACCTGGAAGTTTTCGGTCAGCCAGTTGAAGGACGTGTTGTTGTCCGGTTGGGGATCGACCGCAAACTCGGCCGGGAAGAAGTCCTGCAGAAAATAGTCGTCACTGATGCTGTTCAGGTCCGTGGTGGCATAAATATTCTCATCGACGACCAGACGGTTCTTGAAAGAGACGATCCAACGATCGCGTCCCGGCGGGTTGGTGCGCGGGAAGGCGGTGTCGTTGCTCCCCGGATTGTTGTCATCGGCGTAGTAGGCACGGAACTTGCCATTGCTCGTATCGTTCGGACCGTAAGCCCCATCCAAGTCGATGCCGAAGGCCGCCCCGCGCTCAGTCCGGTAATCGAATTTGGCCAAGGCGTCGACTTTTTCGGTCAAGGGAAAGCGGTAGCCGAGGAGAAGGAATCCGCCCCAGGTGGAATTGTAGCCGGGCTGGATGTCCAAACCCGCCTCGCCGAGCGGCGCGTAAAGGTAGGGGAACCAGAAGACCGGGGTCTGGCCGATATACATGGTCGCATTGGTCAGGATGACGCGGTCATCGGGATAAATCCGGGCGCCTCCCGCCCGCAGTTGGAAGTCGGGCTTAGAATTGTCGCTCGTGGTCAGACTAAGAGCCTGCGCTTGGAACTGCCGGAGGGTCGGCGCCCGCAAACTCACCGCGGTAAACTTGTAAATCTGGTCACCGCCCTCGAAATCCAGCGCCTCGATCTCCCGCTTCTCCAGATTGTAGATCGCGCGCTGCCCGTTGAGAATTTGGCCCTCGTGGTAAATGCGCACGTTGCCCGTGAGGAGCACCTCGCGGGTCTCCGGATTGTACTCGGCATAGTCGCAGTAAATATCCGTCCCCCGGAAATGGATCTGCACATTGTCCTCCGCCACCGCCACGCCGCCCTCGAAGCGGGTGCCGCCGTCCGCCCTGATCTCCACCGGCACATCGCTGAAGCTACCGAACTGGGCAAGCACCGCCCCGCTGCCCGCCAGAAGGAGCAGCACCAGCAAAAAGGGTTTGCGCATACCGAGGTGAGCCTAAAAAAACAACCCGGCGAAGCCAGTCAAATGTGGCCAACCCCAAACTGGCTCAATCACCGTAGCCGGACGGATGTCGCACATGCCAATCCCAGGCAGGGCGGACGATGCTCTCGATATTCTGGAAACGGGGCTCCCAACCCAGTTCACGGCGGATCTTCTCCGAAGCCGCAATCAAGCGCGGCGGGTCGCCCGGGCGGCGAGGCTTCTCCCGCACCGCGATATCTTTTCCGGTCACGCGGCGGCAGCAGTCGATGACCTCGCGAACCGAAGTCCCGCCTCCCGTGCCGAGGTTGAAAAAGCCGCTTTCCGTCCGATCCAGCGCGCGGATGTGGGCGTCCGCCAAGTCGAAAATGTGGATGTAATCGCGGATGCAGGTGCCGTCCGGCGTTTCGTAGTCGGTCCCGTAAATCTCGACCGCTTCTTTCTGCCCGAGCGCGACCGCGAGGACATTGGGGATCAAATGGGTCTCCACCCGGTGGTCCTCGCCGAACTTTGCCGAGGCGCCGGCCGCATTGAAATACCGCAGGGCGGTGAAACGCAGCCCATGGATTTCGTCATACCAGCGCAGAATTTTTTCAAACATCAGCTTGGACTCCCCGTAGGGGTTGATCGGTCGCTGCGGCAGGCTTTCGTCAATCGGCATGCGCTCGGGAATTCCGAAGGTCGCGCAAGTGGAGCTAAAGACGAATTTTTTCACCCCGTTTTCCACCATGGCATCGAGCAAGTTGATCCCGCTGGAAACATTGTTACGGAAATACTTCGACGGATTGGTCATTGACTCGCCGACCAACGCGTTGGCGGCAAAATGCATCACCGCATCCGGAGCGAACTCCTTCATCGCCAGCCCCACTGCCACCCGGTCGGCCAGATCGGCCTGATAAAAGGTGGCCCGAGGGTCGACTGCCGCGCGATGACCTTCGGTCAGGTTGTCGAGCACCGCCACTTCGTGCCCCCGGTTGAGCACCTCTTCGACGCAGATACTCCCGATGTAGCCCGCCCCGCCGGTCACCAATAACTTCATCCGCACACCATAAGGGAACCCTCCCGCACGATCAAATAGCTTCGCCGGGAAGTTGGTTGCGGTTGGTCAAGGAGAAGAACTCCGACCTCGACCATCCCCGTCGTCTCCTCGAAAATTTTTTCACTCCGGAGGCCAGGCTGAACCTCGAAGCATCATCCGGGCCGCAAATCTCCGCCACAATGATCGGCAGCATCGGCAGTCCGGGCGGCACCTCGGCCAAGGCCAGCCTTGCTTTGTGCCGCTTGGCGATGTCATGGCTCTGCTCCTTGCGCTCATGACGGGAAAGCAGATTGACCGGAAACTCGCTCCGGTGGTCCAAGGCCAACATTTTCCCCTTGACCATACCGAGCGGGCCCGCCGGAGACAAAGCCCCCGGCCGCGTTCCCAACCACAGCAGGGCTTCCTTTACCGGGTCGTCTTATGGCATTTTTACGCCATGGGCCTCCGTCCGCCTTTGCCGCTTTTTTGGTTCTCGGGTCGAAATCCCCTTGCTTGCTCCGTTGCCGCGGCGAACTTCGTCCCCCGCCGGCCACCCCACTACCAAAGTGACCCGCTTGGCCGCGGCGGCGGATGAGTAGTGGTCACTTCCCTGCCCGAAATGACCGTCGACGAAAAATTCATGCGCGAAGCGATCAAACTCGCCCGGCGCGGAACCGGCCAAACCCGCCCCAATCCCGCAGTCGGCTGCGTGCTGGTCAAAAACGGACGGATCATCGCGCGCGGCTACCACCGTCGCGCCGGTCAACCGCACGCCGAAATCGAAGCGCTACGCGCCTTGAAAAATCCGAACCGCGCCCGCGGGGCCACTGCTTACGTCACCCTCGAGCCTTGCAGCACCCACGGACGCACCCCGCCCTGCACCGAAGCGTTGGCCCGCGCTGGCCTTGCCCGCGTAGTCATCGGCGCGATCGATCCCAACCCGCGACACCGCGGCCGTGGTCTGCCTTCTCTGGCCAAGGCCGGAATCGAGACCGTGGCCGGCGTCCTCGCCGACCAATGTGCCGCCCTCAACCCGGAGTTCCACCATTTCATGCTCACCGGGATGCCCTGGGTCGTGGCCAAATGTGGTCTGTCGCTCGACGGACGCCTTACCCGGCCACCGGGCGAAGGACAATGGATTACCTCTGCGGCCGCACGGGCCGACGCCATGAAACTGCGGGCGCGGGTCGGGGCGATTCTGGTCGGGGCGGGGACCATCCGGGCCGACGATCCTGCCCTTACCGTGCGCGGCATCAAAAGCGCGGAGCAGCCCCGGCGCATCGTCTGGGCTCCCCGCAGCCGACCCGCGGCCCAAGCCCAAGTCTTCACCGACCATGACCGCCAGCAGACCATCGTCCTCCGGCATCCCAGCTTGCGCGCTGCCCTGCGCGCCCTCGGTCGTCAAGGCATCCAATCCGTTCTGGTCGAGGGTGGAGGACACACCTTGGGTCAGCTTTTCTCCTCCCACCTGGCCAACGAGGTGGTCTTTTATCTTGGCCCAATGGTCGCCGGGGGAAGCGTCCTGGCGGTGGCCGGGCCCGAGTTGTCACCCCCGGCCAGCCTCATCTGTCCCCGGGTCATCCGCCTCGGTAGTTGCCTCCGTCTCTCCGGCTTGGTCAAGACCAACAGATAGTGATACTATTTTCTCATTTGAGTTAAAAAATAATCTTGCCCTTGATTGAACAATCCAACACTTTCGCATTCGCAGGGCAACCTGCACGCAAACAAACCTATAAATCCAATCATGAAAAAATATATCATCACAGGCATCATGGCCGCTATCGCCGCAACCTCGGCATTCGCGGGCACTGAAACCGTATCCAAAGAAATTGTTGTTGTTGAGGATCCCTGCCTCTTCCGCGACCAAGAAATTCAACTCGACCTCTTCGGTCTCGGAGACTTCTACCAAAGCTCTGGCGATCTCGGCGGTCGTCCTGCCTGGGGCGGCGGCTTGGGCCTCAACTACTTCTTCTCGAAGTATGTTGGTGTTGGCCTTGAGCAAGACCTCTTCGGTCGTAACAGTGGCAGCAGCACGGGCAATGACTTCGGTTATACCCGCTGGGCCACCATCGGTAACCTCTTCCTGCGTTATCCGATTTGCTCGATCAACCTCGCCCCTTACATCATGGTCGGCGGCGGTGCCATCTACGGCAATGTGCCCAAACTCGGCGGCCAAGGCATCGGACATGTCGGCGGCGGGCTTGAGTATCGTTTCACCAAAAACATCGGTCTGTTCAGCGATGCTCGTTATCTCTATTCGGGCGCTGCTGGCCTACCCGGCTCCCAGCTCATGTGGCGCTACGGCCTGCGCTTCGCGTTCTAATTGAGCGACTAAACTGATTCAGCAACGGCGCCGGAGTAATCCGGCGCCGTTTTTCTTTGTGCCATGGAGATGCGATCGTCCCAACCCGAAAAATCTGCAGAATTCGCCGGCTCACTCTGCTGTGTGGGCATGCCCGATAAAGCGCCAGCTTGACTGCCGATCGCCTTTTTCGTCCCGCTCCTCAGACGGCGACGCACGAAATTCGAGCCGACGCGCACTTCATGACGCTTCCTTTCGCAGAGTTCCAACTGCGACCCAGCACCATCCCGGTTCCCGCTGACGACATCGCCACGCGCCGCCTCCCGCTGAAGGGACGACGGCAAGGCGCCGCACTCCAAAACGACCTGACCGCACTCGTTTGGAGGACAGGGGCGGAGGACACTGGCCCGCAGCCAGCGCTGAGGAAATGGGCGCTAACTTCTTCCTCCCCTCTCCAGTGTAGCGGCCAAGACCCTCGGACGAAGAGTTCAACTCAGAGAAAGCAGAAACCTTGAAGGAAACGCCCTGAGCGAGGAAAAGCCCCTACGCCGCAGTTGGTTCGTCGGCCACGCCCTCGCCCACCATGTAGCGGGTGAAGCGGCGGATGACGATGTTCTCGCCCAGCTCGGAAATCTTCGACTTGACCAGATCGGCAATGGTCACATCGGGATTCTTGATGAAGGGCTGCTCCATGAGGCACGCCGTGCCGTAAAACTTCTCGATTTTACCCTCGACGATTTTGTCCACGATATTGGCCGGTTTGCCTTCGACTTGCTGACGGAAAATGGCTTTCTCGCGCTCGATTTCTGACGGGTCGACCTGCTCGCGGGAAACGCAAGTCGGATTGGCCGCCGCGATGTGAAGGGTGATGTCTTTGACCAACTCGCGAAAATTCTCGTTCTTGGCTACGAAGTCGGTCTCGCAGTTGACCTCGACCAAGACCCCGACTTTACCCTGCAGGTGAATGTAAGAGGCCACAATGCCCTCCTTGGCGCTGCGCGAGGCTTTCTTTCCGGCCGAAGCGATGCCTTTGGCTCGCAGAATGTCTTCGGCTTTGATCAAGTCGCCGCCCGCTTCGGTCAGCGCGCGCTTGCAGTCCATCATTCCCGCATTGGTCTTTTCGCGGAGTTCACGGACGAGTTGGGATGAGATGTCGGACATAGGGAAAATTACCGTTTTCAGTTTTCAGCCGATCCGCAGCGAAGCTGCGCGATCTTTTATTCTGCGACTCCGGCGAGGGCGGTATCGGCCTTTTTCTCGCGGATTCCGGACGCGCCTTTGATCGCCTCGACCAGCTTGGTCAGGACAACGCGGATCGACCGGATGGCATCATCGTTGCCGGCGATCGGATAATCGATCAACTCGGGGTCGCAATTGGTATCCACGATGGCCACCACCGGGATGCGGAGGCGGTTGGCTTCGCGCACTGCAATGTCCTCGCGGGTCGTGTCGATGACAACCACGGCACTCGGGAGTTTGTCCATCGCGCGCAAGCCGGCCAGGTTCTTCATCAGCCGGGCCAGTTCGCGGCGCAAGGAGGCCTGCTCCTTCTTGCCGATTTTGGACAAACCGGGGCCCTTCAGCTTTTTCTCGATTTCTTGGAGACGGGCCACGCTCTTGCGGATGGTCGCGAGATTGGTCAGCGTCCCGCCGAGCCAGCGATTTTGCACGTAAAATTGCCCGCAGGACTCGGCCGCTTCCTTGATCGCCTCCTGCGCCTGCTTTTTGCAGCCGACAAAGAGGACCTTGCCGCCGCCCGAGACAATACCGGCGAGGAATTTGGACGCGCGGTCGAGTTGCTCGACAGTCTGGCTGACGTCGATGATGTAGATGTCGTTTTTCTCTTCCAGAATGAATTCCCGCATTTTCGGGTTCCAACGTTTGGTCTGGTGTCCGTAGTGGACTCCGGATTCGAGGAGTTCGTTGATCAGTTCGATAGATGCCATGGTCGTGTTTTTGGTTTATCCGGCTTCTTTTTCGTTTTCCGCCGCAGCGGCGAGTTCCTCGCCGAGGTCGACCTGCACGACTTCGATGTCGCGGGCGCCTTGGAAACCTGTGCCCGCCGGAACAAGGTGACCCATGATGACGTTTTCTTTGAAACCTCGCAGCATGTCGACTTTGCCCAGCGTGGCGGCGTCGGTCAGGACGCGCGTCGTATCCTGGAAGGACGCCGCAGAGATGAAACTTTCCGTGCTCAGCGAGGCGCGGGTAATGCCGAGGAGCACCGGTTCGCCTTCGGCCGATTTTCCGCCGAGCTTGGTGATGCGCTCGTTTTCCTTGTCGAATTCGGTCCGTTCGACTTTGTCGTCCCAGAGCAGGGTGGTGTCACCAGGATCGGTGATCTTCACCTTGCGCAGCATCTGGCGGATGATGATTTCAATGTGTTTGTCGTTAATCTCAACGCCTTGCAAACGGTAGACCTCCTGCACTTCGTTGAGCAAATGCTCCTGCAGGGCTGCGGGGCCGCAGACTGCCAGGATCTCGTGCGGGAGCACGGGACCTTCGGTCAGCTGGCTGCCCTTCTTCACCCGGTCGCCGTCGGCCACGATGATGTGCTTGTTCATCGGGATGAGGTGCTCTTCCTCCTCCTTGGCCTCGGGGTCGAGGACGAGGAGACGGCGCTTGCCGCGGGCTGTGCCTTCAATTTTGACAATGCCGTCGATCTTGGCGATCTCGGCCGAATCCTTGGGCTTGCGGGCTTCGAATAACTCGGCCACCCGGGGCAAACCGCCGGTGATGTCTTTTGTCTTGGCCACCTTGCGGGGCGTCTTGGCCAGAAGTTGTCCGGCCTCGACCTTGCGGTTGTCCGCCACCACGACGTGGGCGCCGGCCGGAATCGAGTAGCTGGCTACGATTTTTTTCTGATCGTCGACCACCACGATTTGCGGATGGAGATCTTCTTTGTGCTCAATGACCACGAGACCGGTGATACCGGTGGCCTCGTCGACTTCGCGTTTTACGCTGAGGCCGGGGATCATGTCGCGGAACTCCACTGTGCCGGGCTTTTCGGTCAAGATCGGGAGGTTGTAAGGATCCCACTGGACGAAGACTTCGCCTTTCTTGACCGTGCCGCCGTCATTCGCGGAAACCACCGAGCCGATAACAATGCTGTGCCTCTCGAGTTCGCGTCCATCCTTGTCATTGTAGATCCCGATGAAGCCGTTTTTGTTCAGCACGATGTTGTTGCCGTCCGTCGAGGTCACCGTGCGGAGCTCGACATAACGAACCGTGCCGTCGTGCTTGGCCTTGATGATCGGCTGCTTGAAGGTCTGGCTGGCCGTTCCACCGATGTGGAAGGTACGCATGGTCAGCTGGGTGCCGGGCTCGCCGATGGACTGAGCGGCGATGATGCCAACCGCCTCGCCGAGGTGGACCAGTTTGCCGTTGGCCAAATTGCGGCCGTAGCACTTGGCGCAGCAGCCGCGCTTGGATTCGCAGGTCAGAACCGAACGGATGCGGAATTGCTCCACACCCATGTGTTCAAGCGCGGCGGCCGTCGCCTCGTCGACGATGTGACCGGACTTGATGACCACCTTGCCGGTGACCGGATCCTTGATCGTCTCGCAGCTGGTGCGGCCGATGATGCGGGTCTTGAGGTCGACCACTTCCTCGTCGCCTTCGTAAATCGGCTGGACGACGATGCCTTTGACCGTCCCGCAATCCTCCTCCGTGATGATGACATCCTGTGCGGCATCGACCAGCTTGCGGGTCAGGTAGCCGGAATCGGCCGTCTTCAGCGCGGTGTCGGCTAGGCCCTTGCGCGCGCCGTGGGTCGAGATGAAGTATTCTAGCACGGTCAGGCCCTCGCGGAAGTTTGAGGTGATCGGGCGCTCAATGATCTCGCCGGATGGCTTGGCCATGAGGCCGCGCATGCCAGCGAGCTGTTTGACCTGCTGGCGGTTGCCGCGGGCACCGGAATCAACCATGAGGAAGACCGGATTCATTTCCCTGCGCCCCTCGTTGTGGTCGAGGGTGCGGAACATGACGTTGGAAATTTCCTCACCCGCGTGGGTCCAGATGTCGATGATTTTGTTGTAGCGCTCGCCGTCGGTGATGATGCCCTTGCGATACTGCTTCTCGACTTCGTCGATCTGCTTGTGGGCCCGGTCGATTTCGACCTGCTTTTCTTTCGGGATGATCATGTCGACGATGCCGATGGAAATACCGGCACGGGTCGCCTCCTTAAAGCCAAGGTCCTTGAGGCGGTCGAGGGTTTCCACCGCAACTTTTTGTCCGCCCACTTGGTAGGTATTCCAAATAATTTCGCTCAGCTGCTTCTTGCCGGCTGGTTTGTTGATGAAGCCCAGGCCTTCGGGCCAGATTTCGTTGAAGCGGACGCGGCCCGCTGTGGTTTCGATCACCTTCTTCGAAGGATCGCCATAGACGGTCTGCTTCCCGAAGTCGGGGTTCTTGTAAAGAATGCGGGTGTGGGTCTTGATCGCATCTTCCGAGATGGCCAACTCGACCCCGCTGGCATCGGCAAAAAGCGGCAGACGCTCGTCGCGGTTCTTCGCGGTGATGCGGGGATTTTGCGTGAGGTAGTAGCAGCCGAGGGTGATGTCCTGCGACGGCGTGGTGATCGGCTTGCCGCTCGAAGGCGAAAAGATGTTGTTGGTCGCCAGCATGAGCATGCGGGCTTCAAGCTGAGCTTCGGCCGAAAGCGGAACGTGTACCGCCATCTGGTCGCCGTCGAAGTCGGCATTGTAGGCCGTGCAGACCAGCGGATGGATGCGGATGGCCTCGCCTTCGATCAACTGCGGCTCAAAAGCCTGGATGGAAAGACGGTGGAGGGTCGGCGCACGGTTGAGCAGGACGGGGTGTCCTTTGGTCACCTCTTCAAGGATGTCCCAGACGACCGGTTCCTGACGCTCGATGATTTTCTTGGCGCTGCGCACGGTGTGCACATAGCCGAGCTCTTTGAGGCGGCGGATGATGAAAGGCTCGAAAAGGACGAGGGCCATCTTCTTGGGCAGACCGCACTGGTTGAGCTTGAGCTCGGGTCCGATGACGATAACCGAGCGGCCCGAGTAGTCGACGCGCTTGCCGAGCAAGTTCTGGCGGAAACGGCCCTGCTTGCCCTTGAGCATGTCGCTGAGCGATTTGAGCGGTCGGTTACTCGCGCCGGTCACCGCACGGCCGTGGCGGCCGTTGTCGAAGAGGGCGTCCACCGCTTCCTGCAACATACGCTTTTCGTTGCGGATGATGACTTCGGGGGTTTTCAGCTGCAGAAGATTTTTCAACCGGTTGTTGCGGTTGATCACGCGGCGGTAAAGATCGTTGAGGTCGGACGTGGCAAAACGCCCGCCTTCGAGCGGAACAAGCGGACGGAGGTCCGGCGGGATGACGGGCAGGACGTTCAGAATCATCCAATCCGGGCGGGTGCGCGAGTGGAGGAAGCCTTGAGCGAGCTTGAGACGTTTGGCCAGCTTGGTCTTGGTCGTCTTGCTCTTGGTTTTTTCCATTTGCTCCTGCATGTCCTTGACCAGCGCTCCGAGATCGATGCGCTCGAGAAGTTTTTGCAGCGCTTCGGCGCCCATGCCGGCGGTGAAGTCCTCGCCATATTGCTCTTCGGCCTCGCGGAACTCGGCCTCGCTGAGGAGCTGACCGGCTTCGAGACTGGTGTTGCCCGGGTCGATCACGAGGTAATCCTCGTAATAAATGACGCGCTCGAGTTGCTTGCCGGTCAGGTCAAGCATGAGGCCGAGGCGGGACGGGGTGCATTTGTAGAACCAGATGTGCGAGACGGGCACGGCCAACTCGATGTGGCCCATGCGCTCACGGCGCACGCGGGCCAGGGTCACTTCGACGCCGCAGCGGTCGCAGACCACACCCTTGTGCTTGATGCGCTTGTATTTTCCGCAGGTGCACTCCCAGTCGCGGGTCGGACCGAAGATGCGCTCGCAGAAAAGTCCGCCCTTTTCGGGCTTGAACGTGCGGTAGTTGATCGTCTCGGGATTTTTCACCTCGCCGTGGCTCCAGGAACGGATGGACTCGGGGGACGCCACCGTGATGGAGACTTGGTCGAAGGCCGGCGCGGTTTCGCCGGACAGGTCGCGTAGCATTTGGTCGCTCATGGTTTTTCTTTAATCGTTTGGTGTGGTCAGGCCACGAGGTCGGCCGGAACGTGTCCGGGCCGGCCGGCTTTGACATCAAGGCCGAGGCTTTTCATCTCTTTGATCAGAACATTGAAAGACTCCGGTGTGCCGGCTTCCAACGAGTTGTCGCCCTTGACGATCGATTCGTAGATGCGCGTGCGGCCCTGCACGTCGTCGGATTTGACGGTGAGCAACTCCTGCAGGGTGTAAGCGGCGCCGTAGGCTTGGAGGGCCCACACTTCCATTTCGCCGAAGCGCTGGCCGCCGTATTGCGCCTTGCCGCCCAAGGGTTGCTGGGTGACCAGGGAGTACGGTCCGACCGCGCGGGCGTGGATCTTGTCCGCGACTAGGTGACCCAGCTTCATCATGTAAATGTAGCCGACCACCACTTCCTGCTCGAAGGCATCGCCGGTGCGGCCGTCGTGGACGATGGCCTTGCCGTTGGGTTGCACCCAGGTGAAACCATCGACCTTGCTCGCCTGCTTCATGTAATCGAAGATTTTTTCCTCGTTGATGCCGTCGAAGACCGGCGTGGCAACTTTGAATCCGAGCGCCTTGGCCGCGATGCCGAGGTGGGTCTCGAGGATCTGCCCGACGTTCATGCGGCTCGGCACGCCGAGCGGGTTGAGCACGATGTCAACCGGAGTGCCGTCGGCGAGGAAAGGCATGTCCTCCTCGGGTACGATCTTGGCCACCACGCCCTTGTTGCCGTGGCGCCCGGCCATTTTGTCGCCCACGCTGAGCTTGCGCTTGCTCGCGATGTAAACTTTGACCTGCTTGACGATGCCGGGATCGACTTCGTCGCCGCTTTCCACCCGCATCATGTTCTCCTCGCGCTCGTGCTGGAGGTCGTCGAAGCGGTGGCGGTACTGGCCGATGATCTCGAGGATCTTGTTGCGGATCGGACTCGGGTCGATCTCGACCTGATTGTAGACGCCCGCCAGTTTGCGGAGGAGCGTTTTGGTGATCTTGCGGTTGGCCGGAATGATGATTTCACCACTCTCGCCATTGACCACATCAAGCGGGATCTTCTCGCCGAGCAAGACGTTGGAAAGCGCTTCGGTCAGCTGCTCGTGCAGCTCTTCGCTGCGCTTTTTGTAGTCCTCGTCGAGTTGCTTGGCATGCTTCTTGGCCTCGACGGGCGAGAGCTTCGACTTGGTCATTTCCTTTTTGGAAGAGACTTTGACGTCCATGACAATGCCATAGGTACCGGAAGGAACGGTCAGCGAGGTGTCCTTCACGTCGGCCGCCTTCTCGCCGAAGATGGCGCGCAGGAGGCGCTCCTCGGGAGCGAGTTCGGTTTCGCTCTTCGGGGTGATTTTGCCGACCAGAATATCGCCCGGCTTCACTTCCGCGCCGATCCGGACCACACCGTCGGGTCCGAGGTTACGCAAGGCTTCTTCACCCACGTTCGGGATGTCACGGGTGATCTCTTCGGGACCGAGCTTGGTGTCACGGGCCCCGATTTCGAATTCATCGATGTGGATCGAAGTGTAGATATCCTCTTTGACCACGCGCTCGCTGATCATGATGGCGTCTTCGAAATTGTAACCGCTCCAAGGCATAAACGCGACGAGCACGTTCCTTCCGAGGGCGAGTTCGCCTTTCTCGGTGCACGGGCCGTCGGCAATGACCTCATTCTTTTTGACCGCCTGGCCTTTTTCCACAATCGGATGCTGGTTGATGCACGTGCTGCTGTTCGAGCGCATGAATTTACGCAGTTCGTAGACGAAAACGTGGTTCTCGGGATCGTGTTTGATCTTGCGCTTGCCTTCGGGAAGACGACCGTCCTTGGTCACGATGATCTGGTCGGCCGTGACCGAGGCCACTTTGCCCGACTCTTCGGCCACGACAACCGCCTTGGAATCGCGGGCCACCCGGCCTTCCAGACCGGTGCCGACGAGCGGAGAATCGGAACGGAGAAGCGGAACACCCTGGCGTTGCATGTTCGAGCCCATGAGGGCGCGGTTGGCGTCATCGTGCTCGAGGAAAGGGATGAGGCCGGCCGCCACGGAGACGAGTTGCTTCGGCGAGACGTCCATGTAGTGGACCTTGGCCGGCTCGACTTCGAGGAAGTCGCCGCGGTAGCGGACAGAAACTTTGTCCCCGACCAATTTGCCTTGCCCGTCGACCACCGAGTTGGCTTGGGCCACGAGGAAGTTCTCTTCCTTGTCGGCCGGGAGGTATTCGATGGAATCGCTGACGCGGCCATTGGTCACTTTGCGGTAGGGCGTTTCGATGAAGCCGAAATCGTTGATCCGGGCAAAGGTGCTGAGCGAACTGATCAAGCCGATGTTCGGACCTTCCGGCGTCTCGATCGGGCAGATGCGGCCATAGTGCGACGGGTGCACGTCGCGGACTTCGAACCCGGCCCGGTCGCGACTGAGACCGCCGGGCCCGAGGGCGGAAAGGCGGCGCTTGTGGGTCAGCTCGGACAGCGGATTGGTCTGATCCATGAACTGGCTCAGTTGGGAGCGTCCGAAGAAATCACGGACCACGCCGCTGAGGGCTTTCGGGTTGATCAGCTTCGAGGGTGTGATGTGCTCGAGGGCGGAATCGAACAAGGTCATGCGCTCTTTGACCACGCGCTCCGTGCGGGCCAGACCGGTGCGGCATTGGTTGGCGAGGAGTTCGCCAACGGTGCGGACGCGGCGGCTGCCGAGGTGGTCGATATCATCGACCAGGCCCTCTTCACGCTTGAGTTCGAGCAGGTGCCGGACCGCGGCAACGAAATCTTCACGGGTCATGACGCGGTTTTCGTCCGCGACATTCAGATTGAGTTTGAGGTTGATTTTATGACGCCCGACACGACCGAGATCGTATTTTTTCGGGTCGAAGAACATGCGCTTGAGCATGCTCTTGGCATTGGCCACGGTCGGTGGGTCACCGGGACGCAGCTTGCGGTAGATATCCTTGAGAGCCTCTTCCTCGTTGTGCGCAGGATCCTTGCGGAGCGACTTGATGATCGTCTCGTCGGCCGAAACGTCGACCACACTCACCTTGGCAATGCCGGCGGCAAGGAGGCGGGCAATGGTCGCTTTGTTCAGCGGTTCAAAAGCATTAGCCAGGACGATCTCGCCGTCCTTGATGTCTTCGACCAACACCTTGCTGGCCAATTCGTCCTCGTCGAGGCGGCCGCTGAGCTTGAGGTGCTGCGGCGTGTAGAAAAGGCCGACAATATCCTTGTCGGACGGATAACCCATGGCGCGCAAAAAAGTGGTGGCCAAAAATTTCCGGCGGCGCTTGCGGCGGTCCATGTAAACGTAAAGCAGGTCGTTCGTGTCGAACTGCACTTCCACCCACGACCCGCGGTCGGGGATGATGCGGAAACTGTAGAGAATTTTGCCGTTGGCATGCACGTTCGACTCGAAACAGATGCCGGGCGAACGGTGCAACTGGCTAACGATGACCCGCTCGGCGCCGTTGATGACAAAGGTACCCTGCGGGGTCATGAGCGGAAGCTCGCCCATGTAAACTTTTTCTTCCTTGGTCCCCTTCTCGTCCTTGAAGCGGAACGTCACGTGCAGCGGCGCGCTGAAGGTCTCGCCTTCGCGTTGGGCCTCGAGCGAGCTCAACTTCGGAGTGCCGATGTCATAGCCCGTGTATTCGAGAACCATCTTCTCGTCGTAGCTCGGGATGGGGAAGACTTCGCGAAAGACGGCCTCCAGGCCGGTGTTCTTGCGCTTGGAAGGGGAGACGCCTTCCTGCAGAAATTCCTTGTAGGAATCGACCTGCAGCTCGATGAGGTTGGGTGGCTCCGTGGTTTCCTTGAGTTTGCCGAAGTAGAGACGATCAGACATGAATACGAATGTTGGTTGTTGCGCGGAGCGCTGGTCTATTTCCCGGTTGCGTCGAAAATGTCGGAAAGACAAAACAGCCCCACACCGGCCACTAGGGCGCGGAGGCGCCCGGATGACTCAGAGTAGGGTGTCAAGCTTTGGACAATGGTTCGACGAGATTCCCGGGACAGACTCTGCACTATGAGTGGCTCCCGGGCGGGGGTCAAGGGGAAAAATACCTTTTTTCCCGCCCGGGGAGCAGATTTACTTGATTTCGACTTTGGCGCCAGCCGCCTCGACCTTTTTCTTGATCTCTTCGGCTTCTTCCTTGGTCACGCCCTCTTTGAGGGGCTTGGGAGCGCCTTCGACCAAGGCCTTGGCGTCGGCCAAGCCTAATCCGGGCACCGCAGCGCGAACCTCTTTGATCACGGCGATTTTGTTCCCGCCAGTCTCGACGAGGATGACGTCGAAGGAGGTTTTCTCCTCTACGGGGGCAGCAGCACCGCCAGCGGCGGGCGCGGCGACAGCGGCCACCGGGGCGGCGGCACTGACTCCCCATTTTTCCTCGAGGGCTTTGACGAGTTCGGACACTTCAAGAACGGTCAGGCCGCTCAGTTGGTCCACGATGGTTTCAATATTAGCCATACTATCTTTCTAGCGGCCGCCTCGGCATTGCCTCTGCGGCCAGCTTCCTTGGTTGTGGTATTGTCGCGCGCCGGAGCTCCGGCGAATTTAAGACGGACTGCTGTCCGACCGACAAGGAACCGTTTCTGTTTGCTTTCCTCCGCCCGGCCACGAAGCGGCCGCACGGAAAAGTTTTCAGGCCGCCCCTCCCCCGGCGTCGACTTTGGCCTTGAGCACTCGAGCGAGACTCGCCCCGGGCTCGTTGAGGGTACGCACCAGCTGGCTGGCCGGCATGTTGAGCAGGCCGAGCAGCTGGGACTGCAGGACCGGCAACGGCGGCAGATCGGCCATGGCTTGGACTTGCTCGGCGGTGAGCAGGGTGTTGTCCAGGATGCCAACCTTGACCGACAGCTTTTTGAATTCGGCGGCGAACACTTTGATCACTTTCGCCGTGGCGCAAATGTCCTGCTCGCCGGTGACAATGGCCGTTTGGCCCGCGAGGGAAGCGGACATATCGGGCAGACCGAGTTCGGTCGCGGCAATGCGCAGCATGGTGTTTTTCACCACATGGCATTCGGCGCCGACCGCGTCGAGACGGGTGCGGAGCACGGCGAACTGGTCGACCTTGAGCCCGGTGTAATCGGCAACCAGGAGGAACGGCGAAGCGTCCAGCTGGTCCTTGAGATCTTTGACGATATTGGATTTTTCGGGGCGCATGGCGGTCAGTTCTTGCTGAGGTTGGAAAGATCGAGCGCGATGCCCGGGGTCACGGTGGCCGCGAGGGTCACGCTGTGGATGAAAATACCTTTGGCCGTGGGCGGACGGGACTTGGCCACCGCATCGAGCACGACACCGGCATTCTCCAGCAGGGCGTCCTCGCTGAAGGAAAACTTGCCGACCGGAACGGCGATGTTGCCATTCTTGTCGAGCTTGAACTCAACGCGTCCGGCCTTCACCTCGCCCACCGCCTTGGCGGTGTCGTCGGTCACGGTACCGGTCTTGGGATTGGGCATCAGGCCGCGCGGTCCGAGCACTTTGCCCAGCTTGCGCACCTCCGCCATGGCTGCCGGGGTGGAAATGGCTACGTCAAAATCGGAAAATCCTTCGTTGCACTTTTTGATCATGTCTTCGTAGCCGACGAACTCGGCTCCGGCCGCCTTGGCCGCTTCGGCCGCCGCACCGGAGGCGAAGACGAGAACGCGCACGGATTTGCCACTGCCGTGTGGAAGCGGCGTCGTGCCGCGGACCATCTGGTCGGACTGTTTGGGATCCACTCCCAAGTGCATCGAGAGGGTGACGGTCATGTCGTACTTGGCCGGCGGCATGCCCTTGAGCACTTTGATTGCTTCGGCCAGCGGATATTTCCGCGCGGGATCGACGGCTTTTTTGGCCGCCTCATAACGTTTGCTTCGGTTTTTTGCCATGGTGTTTTGCAGTGCGAACGAGCATCGGGGCTCTCCTGCGGTTGTGCGGCCCGCTCGCGCGGGTCGCGGGTTGAAATTTTCAGGCCTCCACTTCGACGCCCATTTGACGGGCGGTGCCGGCGATGATTTTCATCGCGGCCTCGTCGTCGCGGGCATTGAGGTCGTTCCTTTTGATTTTGACGATTTCAAGGAGTTGCTTTTTGGTCAGCTTGCCGACCTTGGTTTTGTTCGGCTCCTTCGACCCGGCGGCGATCCCCGCCACTTTTTTGATCAGGACGGACGCCGGAGGCGACTTGGTGATAAAGGTGAAGGACTTGTCCTTGTAGACGGTGATGACGACCGGAAGGATGTCGCCGGCTTGCTTTTGCGTGGCGGCATTGAACTCCTTGCAGAAGGCCATGATGTTGACGCCCTTTTGACCGAGCGCCGGGCCGACCGGCGGCGCGGGGTTTGCTTGCCCGGCCGGGATCTGCAGTTTGATCGTTCCAACAATTTCTTTAGCCATAAAATTCTATTCCTCGCGGTCCACTTGCCAGTATTCGAGTTCGACCGGCGTTTCCCGTCCGAAAATGGTGACCGAAACACGCAGCTTGCCCCTGCCCGGGTCAACTTCCTCGACCACTCCCGTCTGACTCTGGAATGGGCCGTCCGCCACTTTGACTTTCTCGCCCACTTGGAAGGAAACCTTGGGCTTGACCGTGTCGACGCGTTCTTGGATTTGGGCCAGCATGCTCTCCACCTCGCGGGGACGCATCGGGGTCGGGCGGTCTTTCGTTCCGGCGAAGCCGATCACCCCGGGCGTGTCTTTGACGAAATACCATGTGCGATCCATCAAACCGCCCTCCTCGGTCAGAAGGTGCATATTGGCGATGATGTAGCCCGGGAAAAACTTGCGCGTGGTCTCGCTTTTCTTGCCCTGCTTGATTTCCTGCACGCGCTCGGTCGGGATGAGTACGTTGAAGACCAGATCGCCCATCTCCTCGGTTTTGAGCCGCTTCATGATGCTGTCGTAAACTTTCTTCTCCTGACCGGAGAGGACCTGCACGACAAACCATTGGTCACGCGGAGCGGGGATGCGAAGGGCGGCGATGGACATGAAAATATTTCCTTACGGGCGGGTCAGCCACCCGACGGTGTTGACCAGCATGAGATCGAAGAAGGCGATGTAGCCGCCCAAAATGACCATCGCCACGATGACCACCACGGTGGAATCAGCCAGCTCCTTGTAGCGGCGGAATCCTTTTTCCTTCGGATCCCACGGCCAGGTGGCCTTGGCCAGTTCGGTGCGAACTTCGGCGATGAATGTTTTGAGTTTGCGGAACATGCGGGGAAAAGGCGGCGACCAGTGACAAAAGAAGAGCAGGCCAGGAGGGACTCGAACCCCCAACCGACGGTTTTGGAGACCGCTACTCTACCAATTGAGCTACTGGCCTGTGCGTATCCTCCAAAGATTAATCCAGAATTTCGGCAACGCGACCGGCGCCGACCGTACGGCCGCCTTCGCGAATGGCGAAACGGATGGTTTTTTCCATGGCGATCGGGGTGATCAGATCGACTTCCATCGAGATGTTGTCCCCGGGCATGACCATTTCCACGCCGTCCGGCAACTTCACCGTTCCGGTCACGTCCGTCGTGCGGAAGTAGAATTGCGGGCGGTAGTTCGAGAAGAACGGGGTATGACGCCCGCCCTCGTCCTTGCTCAGGATGTAGACCTCGGCTTTGAATTTTTTGTGCGGGCTGATCGAACCGGGCTTGGCCAAGACTTGGCCGCGCTCGACGTCCTCCTTTTTGATGCCGCGGAGCAGCGCGCCGACGTTGTCGCCGGCCATCGCGTCGTCCAGCAATTTGCGGAACATTTCGATGTCGGTGACCGTCGTCTTGACCGTGGGCTTGATCCCGACGATTTCGACTTCTTCCATCTTCTTGACCCGACCACGCTCGACCCGGCCGGTACAGACCGTGCCGCGACCTTCAATGTTGAAGACGTCTTCGATGGGCATGAGGAAGGGCAGGTCGAGAGGACGCTGCGGCTCGGGGATGTAGCTGTCGACGGCTTCGATCAGCGCGGCAATCGCTTTTTCATCCTCGGCATCGCCGTTGAGGGCTTTAAGGGCGGAACCACGGACGATCGGAATGTCGTTGCCGGGGAACTCGTATTTGCTGAGCAGGTCGCGGATTTCCATCTCGACGAGGTCGAGAAGTTCCGGGTCATCGACCATGTCGCACTTGTTCATGAAGACCACGACCGAAGGCACGCCGACCTGACGGGCGAGGAGAATGTGCTCACGGGTCTGGGGCATCGGGCCGTCCGCCGCGCTGACCACGAGGATGGCGCCGTCCATCTGGGCCGCGCCGGTGATCATGTTTTTGATGTAGTCGGCATGGCCGGGGCAATCGACGTGCGCGTAGTGGCGCTTGTCGCTCTCGTATTCCACGTGCGCGGTGTTGATCGTGATGCCGCGCTCCTTCTCTTCGGGGGCCGCGTCGATGTCCGCGTAGCCGCGGGCCTGCGCCTTGCCGGTCTTGGAGAGCACGGTGGTGATCGCCGCAGTGAGGGTGGTTTTGCCGTGGTCCACGTGACCGATCGTGCCGATGTTCACGTGGGGTTTGTCGCGTTTGAATGCTTCCTTAGCCATAGTGCTTGGTGTGTTTGGTTGGTTTGAATGTTGCGAATTTTGCGCCGCGCAGGCTGGAGCCCATGACCGGGATTGAACCGGTGACCTCGTCCTTACCAAGGACGTGCTCTACCAACTGAGCTACATGGGCAAACTCCGCAAAGTGTTTTTGGGTTGATGTTTCTGTGTTGATCGCGGCCTCAAAAAAGGTGAAGCAGCCCGGGGCCGTCTCCCGCGTTTTTTCAGCGGATTTACGACCTGCGGACTGCGCGACTTTTTCGCAGCGTCCGACTTTTATGCCTCTGAAGGCGGTCCGTGTCAAAGGAGATTTTGCTTCTAGGCCGGAAAAGAGGCTCGGGAAGCTCCTACAGCCGTCCAGCCAGCGCTTCCAACCACTCCCTGAGGGAGCGGATCAGGGCGGCCCCATCTTCGGGACTGAGGCACCCGATCCGCCGAAGCACGAGCCGGGCGGACCGAAGATGTCGTGGTCGTATCCCCACCGCCGAAAGCCACCCTACATCTCCACGAACTCCCGAAGCCTCCGAATCGCCACCGCCCGCCCCGTAGCCTCGTCCACATCAACAACAGCCCCGCACAACAGCACCTCGCCCCCGGCTACCGGCAAGGTCGTCGGCATCCCGGTGAGAAACCGCCGCAGGATCGACTCCTTGGTCCGGCCGAGGACGGAGTCCGCCGCCCCGCACATCCCGACATCGCAGAGGAAGGCCGTCCCGCCGGGAAAAATCTGCTCGTCCGCGGTCTGCACGTGGGTGTGGGTGCCGACCACGGCGGAGACCTTGCCGTCCAAATACCGGCCGAGCGCGATCTTCTCGCTTGTCGTTTCGGCATGGACGTCGACAAAAATCACCTTGGTCGCCGCGCGCAGCTTCTCCACTTCCTCCATGGCGCGGTGGAACGGATTGTCCAAGGGCGGGTTCATGAAAGTCAACCCGCGCACATTGAGCACCGCGACCGGACCCTTGGCCGTGTCCAAGACCACCGACCCCGCGCCCGGCGTCCCCTCCGGATAATTACACGGGCGGAGCAGGCGCGGCTCGGTCTCAATGTAGGCCGGCAGGTCTTTTTGATCCCACACATGGTCACCCGTGGTGATCACCGTGGCCCCCGACTTGAGCAATTCGATGCACTGCTTCCCGCTGATCCCGCGACCGCCCGCGGCGTTCTCCCCGTTGACGATGGTGAAATCGACCGCCAACTCCTCCTGCAACCCCTTCAGCCGCTGGGCCAGCGCCTTGCGCCCCGGCTCCCCGACCACGTCGCCCAAAAAAAGTATCCGGATCATTTTGCACCGCCGATTCAACCATGGATTTCACCGATGTCACTGATGGAAAGAGCCAAGCCCGAGAAGCTTTGGGCTTATCGGACAAACCTCTGAGGGTAGGGACACGCGGACCTCCGGCTCGTAGAGCCATACGGCTCGGAGAGCTCGCGTGTCCGTTGGGAAAAAAGCGGACGAGCGGCCGCTCGTCCCTACCTGGCCCCTCTTTGTTTCCTTCGTTGGCTTCTGTTCAATTCCCTTCCGTCCGGCAAAGGGCAGACTTCCGCCGCCGCCACCACCACAGCGCGGCTGCTCCCATCAACAACAACCCATAGGTCGACGGCTCGGGGACGCTGGCAACACGGAATCCCAGGGCGTTGCCCTGGTACGTGGGGTCGTCCCAGTCGCGGTAGGAAGACTGCAGGCCGCTGCTGTCGTTCTAAGAGCCCCCGCGGTAGCTCCGGGAGGAACTGATCACCGCATCGTTCCACTCATAAACGTTGCCACCTTGATCAAAAGTGCCGTAGGCACTACCGCTGTTGCTGATCACTCCGGCCTCGGTCAGGTAATTTATCGTGGTGGAGTAGTCTGTCGACTGCGTGACGGCGAAGCCTCCGACGTAGTAGTTGGCTTGGTTGGCCTCCCCGCCGATCGCGTTGCCCGGGGCGCTGTCGCTTTGCGTCGGATACACCCAATAGCCGGCATTGGTCCCGCCGCCTTTGTAATAGGCCGCTTTATACCACTGGTTTTCGCTCGGCAGAAACCACGTGGCCCCTGGATTGACGGTGAAAATTCCGCTCGTGGCCCCGTTGAGCGTGTAAGCCCCGGTTTCGGTGCTCGCCCCATTGGTCGCGCCGTTGTTCACCCAGTTGGCAAAGCGCGCCGCATCGAACCAACTCACGTAGGTGATCGGGCGGTTGTCGCTGCCGATCACCGAGTAGCTGTAAGGACTGCTCAAAATCCCGCAGCCGCTGCGGCTGATGCCGGCGATGTTGAGATTACTCTCCATAGACGCGTTCCAAAGATTGACGATGTAGCTGTCGGAGGTCACCGAGGCCACGCTATTGAGGAAGGTTCTGTATTGACCGATGGTCACCTCGTATTTGCCGATGGCAAAGACATCAGCCACCGCGCCATAAGTCGTTCTGTCGGCCGCATTGCCCGCATCGCTCACCGTCACCGTGTCGATGGTGACCAAGGGTGCTTGGGCGTGGGATTGGGAGGTGAGGGTGAAGACGGCAAGAACCGCCGCAAGAAGGGTGGATTTTTTCATGGTTCGATTTTGTTTGTGGGTGAGGCCGTGGGGTTCGCCGACAAAACTGCAGCGTCACTAAGAATCAAGGCTCACGGCCGCGGAGCCCCCATCTTGACGACATTATCATTTTGTCGCCCCCCCCCCTGCGTCCGTGCAAGTAGAAAAATCAAAAATGGCAGAATTGTTGTAAAGTCCAACTACGGTTTTCATCAACGTCAATGATGGAGACGGCCGTCCGGACATCCTCATTCATCAGTGGAATCCGTGTAATCCGTGGTCAAAATTCCCCCTCACCACCATTGATTTCCACCGCACATCCGCCGACATTCCTCGCTTCCGCCGCCATGCTATACGTCCGCACCGCTCTCTTCCTCCTCCTGCTCGCCACCGGCGCGGCCGCGCAAAAACTCACCCCGCTCGCCCCACGGCCCGATTGGTCATCACTCGACAAATTCCAAGGCACGATCACCAAGCAAGAGTTCACCCGTCTGCTCACGCAGGTCTACGCGCCGCGTGGGGCGTGGCAGGAAGCTTTCACCATAACGGATAACCACGCCACGGTTGCCACGGGAAGCGGACAGCCGCCATTCCGTCTCGAATTCGCTCCGGCCGCGGCCGGCGCCAAACCCGTGCCGCGTTATTGGCAACCGCGCAACAGCCTCCGCGGAATGCGCATCGCCCTCGACCCAGGCCATCTCGGCGGCGAGTGGGCCCGCATGGAGGAAAGGTGGTTCCAAATCGGCGAGAACAAGCCCGTGATTGAAGGGAATATGGTGCTCGAGGTGGCCGAGTTGCTCCAAAAAGAACTCGAGCGCCGCGGGGCCAAAGTCGTGCTCCTCCGCACGAGTAGCAAACCCGCAACCAACCTGCGCCCGGAAAAGCTCCGCACCTCCGCCGTCGCTTCCCTCCGCGAGCGTGGTCGGCCGGTCAATCCGGCCAGTCTCAAGGCCGAAAGCGAACGCCTTTTTTACCGCACCGCAGAAATCCACGCCCGTGCGCGCCTGGTCAACCAGCGTTACAAGCCGGACCTCGTGCTCGCCCTCCACTTCAACGCCGAAGCGTGGGGCAACCCGGCCCGCCCCACGCTGACCGACCTCAATCACCTCCACCTTCTGATCAGCGGTTGCTATTCCGCGCGCGAACTCGAATACGACGACCAGCGCTACGACCTGATGGTCAAACTGCTCAACCGCTCTTTTGACCAAGAGGTCGGGGTCTCCCGTGCCGTGGCGCAAGGCATGGCCCGCGCCACCGGACTCCCAGCCTACACTTACACGGGCGACACCGCGATCAAGGTCGGCAGTTCCCCCTACGTCTGGGCCCGCAATCTTCTGGCCAACCGCCTCTTCGAGTGCCCCGTGGTCTACCTCGAGCCCTACGTGATGAACAACCGGGAGGTCCACCACCGGGTCCAACTCGGCGACTACTCCGGCCGCCGCAAGATCAACGGCACCCCGCGCGAAAGCATCTACCGCGAATACGTCCGCGGCGTGGTCGACGGCCTCGCGGCCTATCACGGTCGGCCTTGACCGCAGTGAAAAATCCATCCGTGCCATCCGCGATATCCGTGGTTAAAAATTCGGGCTGATGAAAATCCTCGCGGTCGCGAACCAAAAAGGCGGCGTCGGCAAAACGACCACTTCGGTCAACCTGGCCGCCGGTCTTGCCGCCCGCGGCCAACGCGTCCTCCTCGTCGACCTCGACCCGCAAGGCAACGCCACCAGCGCCATCGCCGCCGATATCGAAAATCCGCCAACCCTCTACGGCCCCCTCACCGGCACCTCCGACGTCCGTTCTTGCCTCACCCCGACCCGCCTGCCGAATCTCTCGCTCATCGCGGCCAACATCGATCTGGCCGGGCTGGAAATCGAAGTGGCGCGGATGGACAACCACTTGCAGCAACTGCGCCGCGCCCTGCAGCCCCTGCGCGAAACGGACACCTTCGACTTCGCCATCCTCGATTGCCCCCCTTCGCTCGGCATCCTCATGACCAACGCCCTCGCCGCCGCCGACCAGCTTCTCGTCCCCGTGCAATGCGAATACTATGCACTGGAAGGCCTCGGCAAACTCATGTTCGTCATGGGGCAGATCCGCGAGTCCGGGGCCAACCCCGGCCTCACCTTGTCCGGCCTCCTCATGACCATGTTCGACCGCCGTACCAACCTGGCCGAAGCAGTGGTCAAAGATGTTCGCGACCACTTCGAAGATGTGCTTTATGACACCGTCATTCCCCGCACGGTCCGCCTGAGCGAAGCCCCCAGCTTCGGACGCACCATTTTCGAGCATGACCCCCGCGGCAGCGGGGCCGAAGCCTACGACCGGCTGGCCGGGGAATTCCTCAAACGCCACGAGGCCAATCTTTCTTTCATCAATGCCTGAGACACGAATTCAGCAACCCCCTTTTCCATGAAGCAAAACGAAATCCTCGAACTTTTCCGCCAAACCGGCGCCCTCCTCCACGGCCACTTCGTCCTCCGCTCCGGCCTGCACAGCCGCGAGTTTTTCCAATGCGCCCTCCTCCTGCGTGATACCAAGGTGGCCGAACGCGTCTGCGGCACCCTTGCCGGCCAGCTCCGCAACGCCGAGTTTGACACCGTGATCTCCCCGGCCCTGGGCGGCATCTTGGTCGGACAGGAGGTCGCACGCCAACTGGGCAAGCCCCACATTTTCAGCGAAAAAAACGACGCTGGGGCCCTCGTCCTCCGCCGCGGCTTCACCATCAAGCTCGGCGAACGCTTCGCCGTGATCGAGGACGTCGTCACCCGTGGCGGCCGCCTCATGGAGACGGTCGACATCGTCAAACAACATGGCGGCGTGGTGGTCGCCGCCGCATCCTTGGTCAACCGCTCGGGCGGACAACTCCCCGCCATGGATTTCCCCTTCCACGGTTTAATCGAACTGAACCCGGAGACCTTCGCCCCCGACGCTCTTCCGCCCGATCTTGCCGCCCTGCCGGTGGTCAAGCCCGGCAGCAAGTAAAACCCCTGCCTACCGAATGTTCCCCTCCTTAGCTCACCGTTCCGAGGAGGCAAGCCAGACCAGCCTGCTTGCTTCACACCCCCGACCCCGCTTAAAACCCCTTCAGTGATCATCGTTCCCCCGAGTGCTCCGTCCGAGTGCACCTGCCTCCCACCGCCGCAATGCTGTGTCGCGCGGCGGGAGGCGAAATCAAAAGCATGAGGCGCATCGTGGTCATAGGCCGGACCGACGTGGGACGCCGGGTCTGCTCACTGCTCGAATCCTCAGGGATCTCCGTGGTGCCTTTGCATGAACCATCCGATGCCGAACTGCGCGCCGCCTTAGCCCAAGACATCGACGGCGTAGCCGTACTCCTGCACGACGACATCAAAGCCCTGCGTTATAGCCTGATTGTTCACCATATCCGTCCCGACGCGCGCCTTTTCGTGGCCATGTTCGATCTTACCGCGCGCACCCAATTGCGCAGCGTCGTTCCGGATTGTGTCGTGCTTTCACCCGCCGCCATTTCCGTGCCCTCCATGGTGGCCGGGGCTATCGCGCCCCAGGCCAATGCGGTCCGGAGAGCATCGACGCCGGAACTCCGCTCGTGGGTCTCGGTCACGGATACCGCAGAAGGCGGCGTCCGCATTGAACCTTACCGGACACCCGAATCCCTGCGGAGAAGAGGCCGACTTGGCCGTCTGGCCGGGCAATTCCGGCCCTTCGACTCCGGGTCGCGCGTGCTCCTTGGCGGGGCAGTCGGCTTGATTGCCATCATTGTGGCCGACACTCTCTTTGGTTGGACTCATACCGACTTGCTGCGGGCGCTTTATGACGCGACCCGCACAACCGCCACCATTTCCGCTCCGAGCCTGCCAGACAATCCCGTCATACTGATCTGGGCGACCATCGCGGCGCTCTTGGTCATGGGTTTCACCGCGTTGTTTGCCGCCGGCATCGTCAACTACCTCCTTTCCGGCCGCCACGTGGCCATCTTCGGCCGGCGGGCCATGCCGCGTTTCGGTCACGTCATCGTGGTCGGCATGGGACAAGTCGGCTTACGCCTGGCTCAGGAATTGAGGCAGCTGGGGATCTCCGTCGTTGGCATCGAGCAAAGTCCGCATGCCCGCACGCTGCAGATTGCCCGCAGTTGCGGTATCCCGGTCCTGATCGGAGACGGCGCTTCCAAAGCCGCCGCCCATGCCACGGGGGTCAAAGGCGCCATCGCCCTCGTTGCCGCGAGCAGCGAGGAACGTGACAACATCGCGGTGGCGGTCAGTGCGCTGGCGGCCAACCCGCAGTTGCGGGTCGTGATCCGCGCCGGCAGTGACGATGCCATCGACGAAACCCGATCTCTTTTTCAGATTGGTGCCGTTGTCGATGTCAATGGCCTCACGGCCACCTTCATTGCCGCCTCCCTCGGCGAAAAACCACCCTACGTCGTCATCGCCGCTCCCGGCGGCAACCTGGCGATCGAAGAATCCGGTGTGGTGGTCAAAATCTGACCCTGCAACCGCGGGCGGGCCTCCTCCGCGCCCCATAGAGTTGCGGTCTGCGTACCTCGATGAGGAGGCGAAACGGAGAGAGATAGAGAGAGAGCCTAAAGGCCCTTGCGGCGAAGATAGAAGCCCACGGCGAGCATCAACGTCCCCACCACGACCAACCCCTCTTGGCCGAAAAAATGCGGGGGCAGGGTGAAAACGTCATCGGGAAGAAAATCGGCCAGGATGAGACCAAAAGCCAAAATGCCGAGGATGATCAAGGATCCCCCAACCAAACGCGCATGGCCTTGCTCATCGAATTTATCCACCCGCCAAAGAGGCCACCTGGAACTGCGATTGCCAATCAAAAAAAGATTTGCACTGAGCGCCGGAGTCCAGCAAGGTCGCGATCGATATGGAATCCACCCTCATGCTAACAACAGGTCAGTACAGCTTGGTTTACAACATGCTGAGTTTGACCATCGCTGCCATGGGAGCCTCAACCGTGTTCTTCTTCCTAGTACGCGAGTCAGTGCTTCCTAAATACCGTCCGGCCCTCATTGTTTCGGGCCTTGTCACCCTCATCGCGTGCTACCACTACTTTCGCATCTTTGATAGTTGGGAAGGCGCTTATGCTCTTGGAGCCATGGGCTATGACCCATCAGGGCAACCCTTCAACGACGCTTACCGCTACGTCGACTGGCTGCTCACCGTGCCGCTTCTCCTCGTAGAACTTGTTGCCGTGCTGGCCCTGTCAGCAAAGGTCACCCGTTCCCTGCTCACACGCTTGATCATTGCTTCCGTGATTATGATCGGCGCCGGCTACCCGGGTGAAATTTCGGCCGATCCCAGCACCCGCTGGCTCTATTGGGCGATCAGCATGGTTCCCTTCCTCTACATTCAATATGTCCTGTGGATCGAACTCTCCAGTTCTCTTGACCGCCAACCGGCAAGTGCTCGCGGGCTGATCAGCGGGGCACGTGCCCTCATCATCATCAGTTGGGCCTTCTACCCCATTGCCTTCGCTCTCCCGATGCTTGGTTCCGGGGTTCCAGACTCCAGCAATGTCGGTCTGCAAGTCGGCTACAGCATTGCTGATATCGTGTCCAAATGCGGCCTCGGCCTCTACGTTTACTTCATCGCTCGCGCCAAGTCGGCTGATGAAGATCCATCGTATGCCTCGGCCTCGCACTAAAAGCTAACGCTTAATCTCACCGCGGCCGGGGCTCCATCGCCCCGGCCGCTTTTTCTTGCTTCTGAGGGGTGACCAAAGCCCCTTCTTCCCCTTTTTCTCATGCCATCCCCCCGACCACGCAAACCCGCGCACCACGACAAACTCGCACTGGTGGAACAACTTCTCGCCGACGCGACCCGCACGCCCGGCCACCTTGGGCACGCCGCCAGCTACCTTCTCGAGCGCCCCGGCAAACGCGTCCGCGCCCGACTCTGCCTTGACCTTTCCGCCAGCCTGCAAATCCCACCCGAGCACGGAATCGCCCTCGCCACTGCGGTCGAACTTCTCCACAACGCCTCGTTGGTCCTTGATGACGTGCAGGACAATGACGAAATGCGGCGGGGACGGGCCAGCATTTGGAGGACTTTCGGACGCAACCAAGCGATCAATCTCGGCACTTTCCTCATCGCCCAATCCACCTCCTTGGCCGCACGTCTCCCCGAGATCAGCGCCCTCTTCGCCGCCACCCTGCGTGAGGCTACCACGGGGCAATCCGCCGAATTCGATTTTCACACCGCGACCCCCACCTTGCCCGCCTATGAAAAAATGGCGGAAGCCAAAACCGGCGCCCTCTTTGCCCTCGCCGCCGAATCCGCGGCCACCCTTGCCCGCCTCCCCGCGGAGCTTGCCGCGACCATCGGTGGCTCCTTTGCCCGTCTCGGCGCGGCCTACCAAATCCAAGACGACCTCGCTGACGCTTTCGGCTTGAAAGGCCGGTCACGCCCCGGTCTCGATCTTCGCGAGGGCAAAGCCAACAGCCTCGTTCTCTTCCACCTCGCCCTTTGCCCCGGTGACCAGGCCGCCCTTTTGGCCTTCCTCCGCGATACGCCCTCGCGCACCGACGACCAGCAACTCGACGCGTGGCTCCAGCAACTCTTCGCCTCCGGGGCCGTCGCTGCCACCCAGGAACACCTCCACTGCCTTTGCGATGAAATCACCGATTCGTGCGCCGAGTTACCCGCCCCTTTTGCTCCGCATCTCGCCGCCTTGGCTGCCGGCGTCCGTGAACCTGCCATCTTCCAACGCACCGCCAACTTGGTTACTTTTGGCGGCGGTCTATGACCGTCGCCAACTCCTCCTCCTCCCGCGCTCTCGTCATCGGCTCCGGCTTCGGCGGACTTGCCGCCGCCTTGCGGCTTCGCGCCCTTGGCAAGGAAGTCACCTTGCTCGAACGCCAGCCCGATCACGGTGGCCGGGCCCGCGTCTTCCGCCGTGACGGCTTTTTTTATGATGCCGGCCCCACCGTGCTGACCGCACCTTTCCTCTTCGACGAATTATTCGCCCTCTTCGGTGAAAAGCGGGCTGAGCACATTGAATTCCTTCCGGTTGCCCCGTGGTACCGCATGATTGACCACCAGGGCCGGGCTTTCGACTACGGCGGCACGGTCGAAGACACCCTGCGCGAAATTGCCAAATTCAATCCGCTCGACCAAAGCGGTTACCTCCGCCTCCTCGAAACATCCCGGCGTCTTTATGACACGGGGTTCACCAAACTCTCGGCCGAGCCGTTCAGTTCGCTCACGGACATGATCCGCATCCTCCCCGACCTCGCCCGCCTCCGCGGCGACCGCACGGTCTACGATCTGGTCTGCCGCCACCTTCGCGATCCGTCCTTGCGTATGTTTTTCAGCATCCAACCCCTCTTGGTCGGCGGCAACCCCTTCGACACCTCCTGCCTTTACTCCCTCATCCACTACCTCGAACGCCAATGGGGCGTCTGGTTCCCCCGCGGGGGCACCGGAGCGCTGGTCGACGCTCTCCTCGCCCTCGGTCAACGCCACGGGGTGCAGTTCCGGCCTGATACCACGGTCGAAGAAATCCTCATCCGCCAAGGGCATGCGGCCGGCGTCCGTCTGGCCGGCGGCGAACAAATCGAAGCCGATCTCGTTGTGGCCAATGCCGACCCGCCCACCGTCTACCGCCGGCTCATCCCCGCCGTCCATCGCCGCAAGTGGACCGATCAAAAGCTCACCACCCGCAAATATTCTATGGGGCTCTTCGTCCTCTACTTCGCGGCCAACCGCCGCTACGAAGACGTCGCCCATCACACCATTCTTTTTGGTCCGCGCTACCGCGGACTCCTTGATGACATCTTCAAGCGCGGCATCATCGCCGACGACTTCAGTCTCTACCTCCATCGCCCGACCGCCACGGACCCGTCGATGGCACCCGACGGACACGACACCTTCTACGTCCTCTCCCCCGTTCCCAACCTCCAGCACAACATCGACTGGGAGACCGAGGGACCGCGCTACGCCCAACGCATCCTCGACCACTTGCAAAAGACCGTCCTCCCGGACCTCGATCAACACCTTGTCTCCCAGTTCCACATCGCCCCGCCCTACTTCCGCGACCAACTGCTCACCACCCACGGCACCGGCTTTTCCATCGCCCCCGTTCTCACCCAGTCCGCCTGGTTCCGCTTCCACAACGAGAGCGAAGATGTCCCCGGCCTTTACTTCGTCGGGGCGGGCACTCACCCCGGAGCCGGCATGCCCGGTGTCTTGAGCTCTGCCAAGGTGGTGGAAAATCTCCTCCGCCGCGCGGCATGAGCACCCCGGAAGAACTCCTCGCGCGTGCCGGAAAAAGTTTCCACCTCGCCGGTAAATTCCTCCCGGCCGAACGCCGCGCCGCCGCGACCCGGCTTTACGCTTTCTGCCGCGGCCTCGACGACCTGGCCGACGAAACGGGTGACACCGCCCAAATCGAAACCGTGGCCAAGGCTCTGGAATCCAACGACCGCTCCCATCCTTTGGCCGCCCTCTATCTCGCCCTCGAAAGCCCCGATCCCGCTCCGGCTGTTGCCCTCGCCCGCGCCTTGCGCGACGACACCGGCCCGACCCTCATCCCGGACGAACGCGCCCTCCTCCGCTACTGTCACGGGGTGGCCGGCACGGTCGGGCTGATGATGGCCGGCGTCCTCGGCGCCGCTGGACCCGGCGCCGCATGGCACGCCATCGACCTTGGCATCGCCATGCAATTGACCAACATCGCCCGCGACACGCGCGAGGACGCCGACCGCGACCGCCGGTACCTTCCGGCCACCTGGGTGGACCTCGCACCGGCCGCAATCCGCCGGGCACCGCACGAAGTGCACCAGGCCGTACGGCGTTGTCTCTTGCTCGCCGAGCTCTATTACGCCAGCGGCCTGGCTGGGTTGGCTTACCTCCCACCCCGATCGCGCCGCGGCATCCTCATCGCGGCAAAAGTCTACCGGGAAATCGGCGGGGAACTCCGCCGCCAAGGGCCCGCCCGCAAAGCCGACCGCGTCGCCGTCCCGGCATGGCGCAAAGCCAGCTTGGTCGCGGGGACTTTTCTCGCCGCCGCGCCATGGACCGCGCCCGTGCCGCCGCATGACCCCACGCTGCACAGCCAGTTGGACGGACTGGTGGGGGCGCACTCATGAAAATACCGGGGAACGGCGCTGCTTATGACATCGCCTTCGCCGGCACAGGTCTCGCCGCCCTCAGCCTTGCGGTCCGCCTCGCCGCACTGCCCCATCCGCCACGCATGGTGCTGGTAGACCCTCGCCGTGAACCCGTTCGCGACCGGACTTGGTGCCACTGGCAACTTCACGAAACGCCTTTCGACTCCGCCATCACCCACCGCTGGCATCACTGGACTGTCCGTAACTCCACGGCAGGCACGGCCGCCCGGGCCGCCGCCCGTACGCCTTACGTGCGGATACCCGCCGATCAGCTTCATCGACTCGCGAGGGAAAAACTCGGCGCTTGCCCCGGGGTGGAATTCATCCGCGGCACCTCTGTCACTTCCATCGAGAATCACCCCGACCATGCCGTCCTGCAACTCTCCGACGGACGGCGCCTCGCCTCCGACTGGGTCTTCGATAGCCGTCCGCCCGAACACGACCAAGCGCCCTGGCACCAGATCTTCCGCGGCCTCGAATTGCACTCGCCCGCGGCCCGACTCGAAACCGGCACGGTGACCCTCATGGATTTCCAATCCGCCGGACCTGATGGTATTCGTTTTTTTTATGTTCTTCCTCTCGACCCCCACACCGCTTTGGTCGAAGACACTTGGCTCGCCCCCACCGGCAAGGTCCCGGCTTTTTCCGACGAGCAAATCCTCTCCTACGCTGCCACTCATCTGTCGCCGAGCGGATGGCAAATTCGCCACCGGGAAGAAGGCAACCTTCCCATGGGGCTCATCTCCCGCGCTCCTCTCGCAGTCAAATTGGAAAATCGCATCATCCTCTGGGGCACGCCCGCCGGCGCCATCCGTCCCTCCTCCGGCTATGCTTTCTCCCGCCTCCAGCGGGCCAGCGCACGCATGGCGCAAGCGTGGAGGGAACATGGTCGGCCCGCTGCGCAGAGCGCCCATGACTCGCCTCTTCTCGCCTGGCTGGACCGCGTCTTCCTCCGGGCCATGACCCGCCACCCCGAACGCGTTCCCGAATATTTCACCCGTCTTTTCAACCGTGTCTCCCCCGACGCCCTCCTCCGCTTCCTTGAGTCCGAGCCACGGCCCGCCGACATTCTTCGAGTCATGAGCGTCCTACCGCCCGCCCCCTTCCTCGCCGCCGCGATCCGATGAGCACGTGGTTCCCCGAATTCCGTCGCCGCCACACTTTGGCCGTGGTCGTGCTCCTCGCTCTGGCCCTTCTTGCCTCGCCGTTTCTTCCCGCCCTTCCGCTTTCCGTCCAACTGGCCTTCCTCGCCGCCGCCGTCGCCTTCTTTGGACTCCCGCATGGCGCCCTCGACCTCGCCCTCGTGCAGGGAGCTTCCGGCGGATCATGGCGCGCCCTTGTCGTTGCCACCGGCGTCTACCTCGTGGTCACCGCTGCCGTCCTGGCCGTCTGGCTCACCGCCCCGGTGGTGGCCCTCCTCGCCTTTCTCACTATTGCCGTCATTCACTTCGGCCTTGGTGATAGCGAGGATTTGTACGGCCCCCAGCGCGCCCTCGAAGTGGTGGCCCGCGGCGGCTTCGCTGGCATCGCCCCGCTCGCCTTCCACCCGCAAACCACCCGTGACCTCTTCGCCCTGCTGGTCGGACCCACCGCCACCGCCCCTCTCGACAGCGTCCTTGCTTTCATCACCGCGCCGGTCACTTGGCTCTGGTTCGCCTGCCTCGCCGCCGCCATACTTTGGCGACTGCTCCAACCCACTCCGGACTGGCTCAGCGCCGTGGCCGAACTCCTCCTCACCGCCGCCGTCTTCGCCCTCTTTGCCCCACTCGCCGCCTTCCTCCTCTATTTCAGCTTCGTCCACTCGGTCCGCCACATCGCCGACCTCGGGGCCGCCCGCTTCCCCGACTCGGCCTGGCGCGCCCGTCGCTGGCTCCTGCTCGAAAGCTTCCCCTTCACCGCCGCGACCGTGCTCCTCGGTGTTGTCGCCTGGTTCGCTTTCGCCCGCACGCTCACCTTCGACCAATCCATGATGCGGGTCATCTTCTGGGGCCTCAGCGCCTTGACCATGCCGCATATGATTTTGACCGCCTGGTGGCACGGCCGTGGCGACCCGACGCCCGGTGATCTCTTCGCCCGCCATGTCTGAGGCCGTTCGCGCCTTCTTCTCGCAGTGGGACATCTACCGTCTCTGCATCGAGCACAACACGCTCTTCCATCGCGAAGTCGGTGCTATCCTGCGCCGCGAACTGCAAGAGCAAAGCAGGCCCTTCACCTTTCTTGACCTCGCCTGCGGCGATGCCGAAGTAACCGCGGCGGCTCTGCGGGAAACCAAGGTCACCGCTTACACCGGGGTTGACTTCTCCGCGCCGGCCATCGCCCTGGCTACGGAAAAAACCGCCGCGCTGGCCTGCCCGTGCCGTTTTCGGGAACAGGACTTCACGCACTTTCTGCGCGACAATAAGGAAAAGTTCGACCTCATTTTTCTCGGACTTTCCCTCCATCACCTCGAGACCGCGGCCAAGCGCGAGATGATGCAACACCTGCGCTCCGCCATGGCCGATGGTGGCTCATTTTACCTTTTCGAACCCATCCTGCAGGCGGGCGAATCACGCGAAGGCTATACGAGGCGCTGGTCCGCAGCGATGGACGGCCCGTATGACTCCTTCCCACCCGCTGCCCGTGACGCCCTGCGGGAGCATGTCCGCCAATCGGAACGACCGGAGTCGGTCGAAGAATATCTCGCGGCAGCCCACGCCGCCGGCTTCCTCCGCGGCGAAGTTCTCTTTTCCGACCACGGCAATTTTTACTCCCTCTTCCGCTTCAAGGTCCGGGCGGTCTGACCGACTGAGCAAGCCGGTTCTTCTCGCGAGGCAAGTCGGAGCAAGACTGCACCCTATTGCGAAAACAGTTGCTGGAACTCCGGTGTGCCGCGAACCATGGAATACATCGGGTCGTTGGCCAGGGCGGACTTGGCTTGGTTCCCGCCCAGTTGGATCGCTCGTCGGGCCGACTCGAGGAACGAGTTCATCTCGCGATTGGCAAATTCGAAGCGGGCCAGGGCGAGCCAGACACCGGCGTCGTTCGACATGACGGTGGCCAACTTTCGCGCCGGGCCGAGACCCGCCTGCCATTGGCCGTTGCTGTTGCTGAAGTCGACGGCGAACTTGAGGAAGTCCGGGTTATCTCCGAAAGTCTGCGACGCCTGTTCGAGCTGTTGGCGGGCCAAGTCGAGCTGTCCGGTCTCCACGTAGAGCCGCAGCAAATTGGAAAGCATTTCGGCATTTTTCGGGTTCGCCGCCAATTCCCGTTGCAAGGCGTCAATCTCGCGGTCCGCCTCGCGCAGCCGTGCGACCCGCTCCCGCGCCTTGCCCACCGCGCGATTCCTCGGATCACCCTCGACAGCACGATCCCAAATCACAGCCATCTCGTCCCAGCGCTTTTGCGCCCGCAGGATATCACTCAGGGCGACGAGCGACTCCATGTTGTTCGGATGCAATTGCAGGGCCTGACCATAAGCCCGCTCCGCCTCGGTCCACATCTGCCGTGCACGGTAAAGATTGCCGGTCGAATTGCGGAGCTTGGAAAAAGAACGTTTGGCGTCGAAATCCTCGTGAAAATTTTTGTCGGCCAGCAGCCGCTCGACGTAATCGTTCCAATAACGGAAATCTTCAGCCACAGCTTCCGGGGGCAAAGTCTCCAACGGTTCCTTGTTCAGCCGGTAACTCAAACCATTGGGCACGGCATACGGGTAAGTCCACTCCATGGGGAAACTTTCCTCGATGAAAAATTCCCGCTTGTCCTTGTTCTTCTCGAAAATCCACTGCGCGATGGCCGCGTGGTAAAGGATGCCGACATTCGGGTCCTGCGGATTGACCCCCGGTGGCAGGTTCATCGAGACGCCGCGCACGATCTCCATCAATTCCTGCTCGCTCGGCATGATTGTGCTGTCCACCGGATACTGTTTGTCACGGCCCAGCCACTTCTCGAACCAACCTTCGGCTTTCGGGCGCCCGGGCGCATAGTGGTCGTGGATGTATTTCTGATAGAAGGCATCGGCCAGTGCGTTCTGCGTGACAATGACCAGATCGCGACGGTCAAAGCCCGCATCCCGCCGGTCCTCCGGGTCGACGAAACTTTCACCGAGAATCATGTAGGTCGGCACGAAGCGCCCCGGATCGGTGCCCCCGAAGACAAAGGCGTCTTTCGGAAGGTCCTTGAGCATATCGTGCCCGTAATGCCAGCCGAACCAGTGGTCGCGCTGGCTGCAGAGCGGGGCGTTGTGGATGCCAGTCCAGAGAGGCAGCAGAGGCAAAGCGTAAGCGGCATAGCGCAGCGCCGGACGCACGGACATCAACCGCGCGACCACGTAGCCCGTGCCAGCCGCGCAGAGCAGGGAAAAAAGCAGGTAGGCGTAGCCGTGATAAGGGAACTGCAACGACCAGGAGTCGATCGTCGTCTCGGTGCGCTCCATGATCGGCTGGAGGAAAGCCGAGAGGATGAAGCCGAAAAAGAGGAGATAAAGGAAGGTCCGCTGGTACAAAGGTAAACGGAACACCGCCAAAATCGCGGCGAGAAATGCGGCAACACTCCAAGGGGTGAAATTTTCCATCAGCTTGCCCCAGTAAAAGTTGGTGAATTCACGCCCCAGCTGCAGGGTCGAAATACGTTCCGGATCCTCCGGTTGGGGCGGCTTCTCCGGGGCCGTGCCCATTCCCTTGCCCAGCGTCCGCACGATGAGATCCGACAGACTTCCCGCGTATTGCGTGCGGTTGATCGAATAAAAGAACCCCTCCGGCGTGCTGGTGTAACCCCAATTCATCGGCGGATTGGTCGAGGAGGCGGCAGGCATGTAAGCGTAAGGGAGCAAGCCGAGGAGGACCGCCACCGGCACGAGAAAAACGATTTTGAGGTCCGCGCGCCGCCACTTCAGCACTAACAGGATGATCAGCCCGAGCATGGCGAAGTAGAAAAACCGCATGGCCGTCGACCAGGTCGTGGCGTCTTTGGAGAGCCAGGCAAAACCGAGATAAACCAGTGCCGCACTGATGACCGACGCGACAAGCACCTCCCAAAAGACCGACCGCCTGACCAGCAACGGGACGAGGAGCGGCAAGGGAGCCAGCGCGAGGGTCAGGTGGTGATTGCTCATGCCGAGCGAGAAGGCAAAAAACGTGGCGAGAACCGGCTGGTCGGACTGCGGACGCCGCACCCACCAGTAAAGCGAAGCGACAAGCAACCCGATGAGCAGCCCGTGAAGGGTATAGACCTCGGCGATGACCGCCTGCGTCCAGAACGAGAAACTGAAAGCAAAGAGCAGACCGAAGGACACCGCGATGATACCGGTCAGGAGCGGGGCAACCTTGAGCGGCGTCTGCCCGCCGCCCCACCACGGCATCATCCAGCGGAGCATGCTCGCGGTAACCAGTGTCGTCACCCCGACGGCCAGCGCTCCACACAGCCCGCTGAAAAGATTGATCTCCCACGCCGCATTGCCGAGCGGAAGCAACTGGAAAAGCCAGGCAAGGATTGTCCAAAGAGGATACCCCGTAGGGTGGGGCACCCCGAAATGCTGCGCCGCCACGATGAACTCACCCGAATCGAGCAATCCGACATTGGGCTGCGCCGTGTAAAAATAGACGACTCCGCTGACCAAAGCGGCGACCAGGGCGGCCCACCAGTCAGCACGGATAAAAAGCGGCTGCCGCAGGTCGGCGTCCTCAGGTTCGGTCACATGGGGCATAACAAAGTCAACCGGCTATAAAATACCTTTCCCGTCCCCGACACAAGCCTTCCACCTGTGGCCACCTTCCTGCCTGCTCTGCTACCCCACCATGCCCCCGGCCATCTCATGCAGTTCGTCGGCCACCCGTTTCCGTTCCGCGGCGTCCAGACGGTCGATAAAAAGGATCCCATCCAAGTGATCGACCTCGTGCTGCAGGGCACGGGACAAGAGGCCCTCGGCCTCGAATTCAATCTTGTTTCCTTCGAGATCGATTCCACGGACCCGCACCACCGCCGGCCGCTCCACCTCGCCGTGCACACCCGGGATACTCAGACAGGCTTCGCTGCCGGACTCTGGCGCCCCGACCAACTCGAGTTCCGGGTTGAGCAGCACCATGGGCATGTGCTTGTGCACCGGCCGCGACTTCCCGCCAATGCGCAGGACGCTGGGGCGTTTTTTCGCCTCGCGCGTGTCGATCACAACAATACGACGCGCCACGCCGACCTGATTGCCGGCCAGACCGCAACCTTCATGCGCATACATGGTCTCGAGCATATCGCCGGCCAGACGGCGCAGGGCGTCGTCGACGCCGGCGATCGGCTCCGCTTTGGCGCGCAGCACGGGATGTCCCAACTTGGTGATCGCGAGCATGACCCTACGGTTCCTCCGTTTCCGGCGGCCGCGCAAATGCCGGGAGATTGCGGATTCCCGCATCACGCAGCGCATCGATGATCCGCACAATGACGCGGAAAGGAACGCTTTCGTCGGCCTGCAGCGCGATGCCGCGCTCCGGGTCTGCTTGGTTGACCCGGCGCAATTCCACGGCCAGCGATTCCAAGGTCACCGGCTGCCCGTCGAGCTGCAATGTCTGCTCGTCTTTCACTGCGAGAAGGACTGGTTCCTCCTTGGTTTCGGCCGCCGCGGCGGATTTCGATTCGGGCAAGGCGATCTTCAGCTGCGGCTGGTTTTTTTTGAAGGTCGTCGTGACAATAAAAAAGATGAGGAGGATGGCCAGGATGTCGATGAGCGAAACAATGACCAGCACCGGAGCCCGCCGCTTCCTCGTGTAAAATCCCGCGCCCACGGCCGTTTAACGTTGCTCGGGGTAGCACTTGGCCAAAAGATCGGCCACCACCCCTTCCATGCTGACCGCCATGGTTTCAATCTTTCGCTGGAAATAGTTGTGCGCGACCAGGCTCGGGGCGGCCACCGCCAATCCGACAATCGTCGTGTTCAAGGCCTCGGAGATACCGCGCGCCACCGCGATCGGGTCGCCCGCGCCGGTGCCACCGCCGAGATTGTCAAAGACACTGACCAATCCCGAGAGGGTTCCGAGCAGGCCGAGCAAAGGAGCCAAGCCGGTGGTCATTTCCAGCACAGCCATCCCGCCCTCCATCCGCACCACTTCGTGACGCGCCCTCACCTGCACCGCTTCGACATTTTCCTGCCGCGGCCAGTTGAGGTGCCGGAGGCATACCGAGATGATGCGCCCGAGCGGCGAGTTGCTGCGTTGCGCCATAATCGTAACACGCTGCAATGAGTCACCGGGTTGCAGCCCGTCGATCGCCGATTCCACGTCCGGCGGCATAATCAGGCTCTCCCGCAGGGCGAAACCGCGCAGGAAAATCACCGTGCCGGCCACGATGGACAGAAGCAACAAAAGCAGCATGAAAAAACCGCCCCGCACAAAAAAATCCAACGCCCCCTGCAATGCCTCGGTCATGTCAATTGGTGATGATGCTGAATGTGTAGTCCATTTCGATCTGTCCACCCTTCAAGGTCGGCAGGATGTCCGGCGGGATCGGCGGAATGTCGGCCGAAAGAATAGACTCGACCGTGACGATTTCAAAACTTTCGTTCGAGCTGTTTGTTATGATCCGCGGACGGCGAGCTTTGCCGTTGCGGTCGATGATGAAGACAACCGATACCGTTCCGTAGCTGAAGAGGTCCAGGCGCGAGCCGATATGATGATACCAACTCGAGCCGATGGCATCGCTGATCGCTTTCCGGTAGCGCCCCAGCGGGGTGGACAGCGAGGCTACAGCGGACTTCCCGCGATTACTCACGCTGCCGCTCAGGCGGGTCGGACGCGCTTGCCGTTGGTATGACGGCCTGGATGGCGGCGGGGCAGGCGGCGGCTTTCGCTCAAAAGGCTCCTCCTTTTTTTTCGGCTGTGCACTGGCCAAAAGCGCGTCGGCCTCCACCGGTTCGGGTTTTTCTTCCTCGGACCGGGTCTCTCGCTGTTCCTCGGGCTGCGGAGGCTCCGGCGGCGCCGGTTCCGCAGGAGGTGTCTCCGGAGCCGGCGGCTCCTGGTCGACCTGGGCCAGGGCCAGTTCCTCCTGCTCCAGTTCGAGAAAATCCTGCTTCCGCCCTTCCTGCGAAGGCAATGGCTCCGCACCCGCGGCCGCCTCGGGCGCAGCGGCCGCCGTGTCGCGGTCTGATTCAAAGAGAGCATCCTCCGGTGGCTTTTCCGCCGCCGGCGCCGAGGTGTCGACAAACTGCGGTTTCTGCAGGGCCGGCGGGGGCTGGATGATGGTGATTTCGATTTCCTCCACCGGTTCGGGAGTCGGCTCCACACCGAGAATGGTGAACCAGGCCGCGGTGAGGATGAGCAACAAATGGGCCAGCAGCGAGAAAAGCAGCGCCCAGCCGGTGCGGCGGCGCAACTTTCGCCGTTCCATCGTGCGCCTTGCGCTCACCCGCGCGCCCTCCGTTGGGTCATGCGCGCATGATGAAAAAGATACTGCTGCGCGTAGCCGGCATGAGGACCGAAGCGCGAGGCCAGCTTTTGTTCCAGAGCGAGCGGCGTCGGCTTCTTGCGCCCTCGCCAGTAACTGCGGCGCATGATGCGCGCGATCCAGGTGTCGACCGGAAAGGCCGACAGGCGGCCGAAGCCGAAAAGCATGGCGCAGTTGGCCACCTTGCGTCCCACCCCGGGCAAGGTGCACAGCCGCTCGCGCAGGTTGCGGTCATCGAGAGCCTCCCACCCGGACAAGTCGGCCTCGCCCGAAGACACGCGTTGCGCGGTGGCTTGCAAGTTTTTCGCGCGATAGCCCAACCCGCAGGCCCGCAACTCGTCTTCGGACGCGGCCGCCAGCCGGGATGCCTCCGGATAGGCCCGCCATGCCGACCCCGGCACGGAGCGCCCGAAACGCTCGCGCAAGGCGAATGACATTTGCCGGATGTGGACGACTTGCTTCATGGAGGAGGTAACAAAGGTGGCCAGGCACTCCCAGGCCGGCTGGCGGAGTATCCGCAGCCCCCGGCAAAAGTCCAAGGCCTCAAGCATCGTCTCGTCCTGCGGAAAACCCGCATAAACCTCCGCCAGATCGTGGTCCATCCCGAAATACCGTGCCACCAGCGGCCCGTCACCGCGCACCACTTTGAGTTGCCCTTCCTCCCCGCGCACCGCGGCCAACTCGTCCCCGATCAATCCCTCCCAAACCCCGCCTTCCGTCTCGTGCCAATGAAAGACCTGACCGCATTCCAAGGTGGCGCGCAAATTGATCATCGCCCCGGGGTGTCACCTTTCCGCCCGAAGCCTGCAAACTGAGCCACGGAAAGCCCTTCCATCACATCAATCTCACCGGGACAAAAAATTGCAGCGTCCCCGCACCCGTGGCCAACCCTCCTGAGGCATCAATGCCCATGAGCAACGCTTTGCGCACCCTCACGGACTGCACGCTTTGCATGCCGAGCAAAGCCGCGGCCAGACCACCGAGGTCCGGTTGGTGGCCCACCAACATGACGGAAGGAAACTTCGCGTAAGCCTTCAATTCATCCATCGCTGCCCACGGGTCCATCCCGCACTCCGCCCACGGCACTTTGACCACTTCGGCCTCGGATAAACTTTTCGCGACCAAGTTGGCCGTCTGCCAAGCACGCGTGACCGGACTGGATAAAATAACCGGCGGCTTGATGCCTTGCCGTTGGCAAAATTGGCCGACCCGCCAAGCTTGCTCGTCTCCCTTCGGCGTGAGCCGGCGCGCATCATCACTCGCCGCCAACACCTCGGCTTCGGCGTGCCGGAGCAGATAAATCAACATGGCTACATCACCATCCCGCCATCCACCACCAGCGTCTGGCCCGTCATGTAGCCCGCCTCCGCCCCGGCCAGGAACGCCACGGCCGCAGCGATGTCCTCCGGCGCGCCGAAGCGACCCAGCGGGATGCGTCCGACGACAGAAGTGCGGATGTTCTCGGGCAGGACATTGGTCATGTCCGTCTCGATAAAGCCCGGTGCTACCGCATTGACCGTGATCCCGCGGCCGGACAACTCCCGCGCAATCGTTTTGGTCAGGCCGATCAGCCCCGCCTTGCTCGCCGCGTAGTTGGCTTGGCCCGCGTTGCCCGTGAGGCCGCTGACCGAGCTGATATTGATGATCCTGCCGCTGCGCTGTTTGACCATGGGACGTTGCACCGCGCGGATAAAGTTGAAAGCGCCCTTCAGGTTGGTGTCCACCACCAGGTCCCAATCATCGCTGCTCATGCGCATGCTCAGCCCGTCGCGCGTCACCCCCGCATTATTGACCAAGATGTCGACTTTCCCGAAATCCTGGAAGATGACATCGGCCAGTTCCTGCACCGCCGAGAAATCCGCCACGTCCACCGCGTAAGCCCGGGCCGCGCCCGGCTGCGCCGCATTGATCGCCTCCGCCGTCTTGCCCGCATTGGCCTCGGTGCGGCTGACCACTGCCACCTTCGCTCCCTCGTCGGCCAGCTTCTTGGCGATGGCCTCGCCGATCCCGCGACCGGCTCCCGTCACCACCGCCACTTGTCCGTCAAATCGTTTGCTCATGACAAACCATAAAACACCATCGGCCCCCGACCGGGCAAACCCTAACCGTGCGACACAACGCCCGGGCTGCGGTGTCCAATAATTCGCAAATCCGTTGCTTCCACCCGCCCGCTGCGAAAGACTCCGGTAACCCTTTCCGTTACTCACCGCATACTGAACACTGAAAACTTAAGTATGACCAAACCCTTCAGCCTTTTCCTTGCCCTTCGTTACCTCCGCCCGAAGCGCACCTTCCTCAGCCTGATCACCGTCATTTCCATTCTCGGAGTCACCATCGGCATCATGGTCCTCATCCTGGTTATTTCCGTCATGACCGGCTTCGAAGAGGAACTGCGGCGCAAAGTCCTCGGCTTCGATGCGCACCTCGTGGCCGGCGGTGAATCGGTCATTTTTGACTGGCCGGCCCAGGCCACGCAGATCCGCGCGGTTGAAGGTGTCACCGGCGTGGCCCCTTTTGTCCAAGGCCCCGTGCTGGCCGAATTCATGGGGCGCCGCCTTGCCCCGAAAATTCGCGCCATCGACCCCGAGGCCGAACGTGAGGTCACCGCTCTGCAGGACTTCATGGTCGCCGGGGAGCTGAAACTCGAGGGCAATGAAACCGTTCTGGGGTCCGCCCTGGCCGGTATTCTCGGCGTGGGCGTGGGCGACACCATCACCGTTTATTCGCCGGGGAACCTGAATGAGATCATTGACGGGATCAACGCCATGGAACAGGGCGGGGACAAAGCCAAAAAGGCCGGCCAACTGCGCGAGATGGTGCTTCCACTCGAGCTCACCGTGACCGGCATCTTTTCCTCCGGACGTTACCTCTACGATTCCGAATTCCTCCTCGTGCCTTTGCACATCGGCCAAGAACTCTACGGGCTCGGCGACGGAGTGCACGGGCTCACCATCAAAACTGTCCACCCCTACGAAGCCGCCGCCATCCGGACCCGCATGGAGGGACGCGTCGATCCGGCTTTGGGCGTCTCGACCTGGATGGATATGAATCGCGAACTCTTCGAAGCTATCCACATGGAGCGCAACGTCATGTTCTTCATCCTGCTCTTCATCGTGATCGTTGCCGCCTTCGGGATCATGAACACCCTCATCACCGTCACCGTGCAGAAAACGCGGGAGATCGGCATTCTCAAGGCCTTGGGTGCCCGCACCGGACAAATCATCAGCGTCTTCGTCGGCCAAGGCATCGTGGTCGGCCTTTTTGGCACGGCCATCGGCCTCGGCCTCGGCATCTGGCTGGTCCAATACCGCAACCAAGTCAGCCAGTGGCTCTCCGGTGTCCTCGGCATCGAAATCTTCCCGCAATCCATTTACCAATTCGCCGAAATTCCGGCCGAGATCGTCCCCTCCGACATCGCCATCATCTGCGCCAGCGCCTTTGCCATCTGCACCGTGGCCGCCGTCATTCCTGCCTGGTTCGCCGCTCGGATGGACCCGGTCAAAGCCCTCCGTTACGAATAATGCGATGCAGGCGGCGGGTCCGGAAACCCCGCCCTACCGCGGTTACCCCAAAAGAAAAAAAACGGCCGCCCCGCCGGCCAGAATGGTCAACGCCGGATTGATCCGGGTAAACCTAAGATCACGGCCACGGCCGCACCGATCCCGAGGGTGAGCAGATTAAAATCCCAATCTTTGGCCGGATTGTAGCTCGCGGTTTTACCCAACGCGTAACAACCGGCGAGCATAAGCCCGATGACAATAGGTGCCATTCCCCGCTGGACCGCATCGCGCCAAGGAGAACCTTCGGCTGCATCCCAGACCTTGCTGGCAAAGTAGCAAGGCAAGCAGGACGGAAAGAAAAAAGCGACCAGCACCGCGAGCAACCCGGCCACCCCGGAGACCTCGTAGCCGATGAGCGCGACACATGTCATGTTCGGTCCCGAGGCCAGTTGGCCGAGGCTGTAGATTTCGGCAAACTGCGTGTCGGACACCCAATGACGTCTTTCCACCGTGACGTGTTGCATTTCCGGCAGAACCGCGGTGCCGCCCCCGACCGCGAGCAACGAAAGCAGGGCAAAGACATTGACCAGCTCGACGGTCTTGCTCATGCCGCCTCCTTTTCCGTGCGACGCACAATTTGCAAACCCGGAATATGATCGAAATGACGGTCATCGGTCAGCACCGCCGCCCCGCCCGCTTGGGCGCAAGCCGCGATCAAGCAATCCTGCGACGGTAGCGTGATGCCGCGCCGGTCGAGCGACCACGCCAACTCTGCCGCCCGCGCCCACGTGGGATGACCCGTGGGAATCATGATCAGCACATCGAAGAAGGCGCGCAGGTGCCGCCGGATCCGTTCGACACGAAGTCCGCGCTCGACTTCCAAGCGCACCATCCCGCACGTAGCCACATCGGTCGATCCCGCCCACGGGCCGAGCACGGCGACGGGATCAAACCCCCGCCGCAGCAGCCCGATGTAGACATTGCTATCGACCAGAACGCTTCCGCTTTCCATGGACCCTCCGCGCCTTGTGGGCCGCCTTCGCCTCAGCGGCCCTCAGAGCCGCCACATCGTAGGAAGGCTCGACCGCGGCCCGCAACTCGGCTGGGAAAAACGGACCCGCCGCCGCCCTTCTAAATACGCAATTTTGAATCGCCCAATCCGCGCCGATCTCAAATCTGAAATTTCAAATCCCCGCTCCCCACCCCATGCTTCTCACATGGACCTCGCCCAAGCCGCCGCCGACTGGGATAAGCTCCGCACTTGGACCATGCCCTTCGGCCGTTTCAAAGGTCGTCCACTCCACGAACTCCCCGCGGAATATCTCTGCTGGTTCGAGCAGAAAGGCTGGCCGGATGGCGACCTCGGCCGCCTCCTGCAAATCGTTCTCGAAGCCAAACGCCAAGGCGCAGATCACGCGTTCGAGCCGCTTCGGAAGTAGCGGCTCGAAGTTTCCAGCGTTCAGTTTACAGTTTTCAGCAAGGCCATTGCGGCGTTTACTTTTCCCCTTCGGAACTGACCAAACACTGAACACTGAACCACTGAACACTTCTCTTTCATGAAAGTCTCCAAAGACCACGCCGTTTCCTTCGACTATGAAGTCCGCAACAGCCGCTCCGAGCTGCTCGACAGTTCCACCCAAGGCGGGCAACCCATGTCCTACGTCCACGGCTACGCCAGCATTGTGCCCGGACTGGAAAAAGCCCTCGAAGGCAAAGTGGCCGGCGACCAACTCAATGTGACCGTTCCGCCGGTCGAAGCCTATGGGTTGCGCGACGAACGCCGGATGGGTCAGGTCGAACGCTCCATCTTCCCCGCCAAGGCCGAAATCAAGCCCGGTATGCGTTTCCAAGCGACCAGCCAACACGGCGCCGACAACGTGGTGGTCGTCGCGGTGGAAGGTGACACCATCACGGTCGACGCCAACCATCCACTGGCCGGCGAAACCCTCACCTTCAACGTCACCATCCGCGACGTTCGCCCCGCCACCCCCGAAGAAATCGCCCACAGCCACGTCCACCACGCCGCGGCCGACGAAGGTTGCTGCGGCGGCGGGGGCGGTTGCGGCTGCCACTGACCATGCGCCCCGCTGGAGGGCGGCCGTCCCCGGCCACCGCACTCGACGAAGTCCGCGCCATCTACCGCGACCTCGCCGCGCGTCCGATCGAGCGTGACTGCCAACTACGCACCGAGTGTTGCCATTTCAAACTGACCGGTAAAACCCCGTATCTGACCCGCGGCGAGGCCCTCCTCGCCGCCCGCGCCCTCAAAGCCACCGGACGCAAAGCGCTCCCCTCGCGCCCCGACGGCGCCTGCCCTCTCCTCGATCCGCAAACCTCACGTTGCCTCATTTACGAAGACCGTCCCTTCGGCTGCCGTACCCACTTCTGCGCCGCCGCCGGCGGACCCTACGCCCGCCGCGAAGTGATCGACCTCATCCGCCGCCTCGAACAAATCGACGAACAACTCGCCGGCGACGGTCCCCGCACCCTCCCCGCCGCCATCTCCTCCGAACTGTAGCGGCGTCCCCGCCGCCGGCCGTTTCCCCTCGGTCAAAGTTTCAAGCTCTAGTCTCGGCCTTCAACCCTCATCTCCCCCCACCCGCACGGCCCGCGTCTTATCCAAACGCAAAATCCCCGCGCCCGAGAAATCCAGCACTGCCTTCGGATCCGTCACCTTCTCCCCGCGCCACTGCACACTGCCTTGCCCCACGAGCCGCCGCACGTCGCCGCGCGACCTGCTCTGGCCAAAACACTGCGCGTAAGCCTCCACACCCGCGGTGATCACATCGACCGGAGACGCCGCCGGGGCGAACGTCGGCAACTCCGCGTTTTCCAGATCACGTCCGCTGAAGCGCTTTGCAAATTCCTCCAAGGCATGACCTGCCTCGGCCGCCGAATGGAAACGCTCCACGAGCGCCCGCGCCAATTCTTTCTTGGCCGCCATCGGATGCTTCTCTTTGCACAGTTCCCGCCCAAGCAACTGGTCGTACCAACGCGCCATCAGTTCGTCCGAAATGCTCATCACTTTGCCGAACATCTCACCCGGCGCCTCGCTCACGCCGATCGCGTTCCCGAGGCTTTTGCTCATCTTCTGCCGGCCATCCAACCCCTCGAGAATGGGCAGCATCATCGCCACCTGCGGTTCCTGCCGTTCCTCCTTCTGCAAGTCGCGCCCGACCATGATATTGAAAAGCTGGTCCGTGCCGCCGAGTTCGACATCGGCCTTGATCACCACCGAATCCCACCCCTGCATGATCGGGTATTGCACCTCGTGGGCCCTGATCGGTTGGGCTTTGTCCATCCGCTCGCGGAAATCTTCCCGCTGCAACATTTGCTGCAGCGTGACCCTGCTGTTCAGGCGGATGACATCGGTGAAAGTCATTTTCTGGAACCATCCGCCGTTGAAGACCACCTCGGTCTTCGCTTGATCGAGCACCTTGAAAGCCTGCTCTTGGTAAGTCCTGGCATTGGCCAGCACTTCATCGTGGGTCAACTGTGGACGGGTGGCGGACCGTCCGCTCGGGTCGCCGATCATCGCCGTGAAATCGCCGATGATCAGGATGCCTTCATGTCCGAGGTCTTGAAACTGGCGCAGCTTTTGCAGTCCGACGGTATGGCCGAAATGAATGTCCGGGGCCGTCGGATCAACCCCCAGCTTCACCCGGAGGGGACGACCCGCGGAAAGTTTTTTCGTCAGTTCTTCCCGGCTGATGACCTCCGCGCATCCGCGGCAGAGGAACTCGGTCGTTTCGGCGGGACTCATGCGCTCAACGGGGACGGTTGAGCAGTTCGCGCACTTCGTCGATACTCAGTGCGTCGCCCCGCGAGGGATAAGCTGCATCAATCGAGCCCTGCGCCTTGCCGCGGGCGAGGAATTCCCGGGTATTGTCCTTGCCGGTGGCCTCGCGCAGCGGGGCAGCACGGTCTTGATCAGCCGCGGCCCGCGTCTCGAACCGGCGCGAGGAATAGCCCCGATCGGCCAACACGTAGCGGTTCAACTCGCGGGCCGCCTCGGTCGCATAAACCTTCTTCCCGAACCACGGATTGCGAATACCGAAGAATTCGCGCGTGGCGTATTCTTTGCTCCGGAATGATTTGACCCCGGTGTACTGGCCTGAGCCCTCGAACTCGCGGCCTTCGAACGGCTTGGCCGCAAACGCTTTCACCCCCATGGGATTGGCGCGATCCCGGTCCGGGTTCATGATCCGATCCATCATACGCTGCTCCTGCTGCTGGGCGGCAGCCGTCGCAGCAAAGATCATTGCCAGCCAGATGAGGCGACTTAGCATCCTTCTTGCATAACCGAGCCCCGTCCCGCCTGCAACCTCCGCTGCCGAACGATATGACTCCACCCAAACCCTCCCCCTGCGTGGCGGCAGCCATCGCTACCCATCGCCGCGAGGCTGAATTGCAGCGTCTGCTCGCTGCCTTGGGCCACAGCGACCTGACTTTGACCGGAGGCATTTTCGTGGCCGACAATGCCTCGTCGCCGGAAACGCGAGCGGTCTGCCAAGCGGGATCCGGCGTCGCTTGGCTGCCCCGGGCGGTCAACAACGGACCCGGCCCCGCATGGAATACCGCTGCAGCCAAAGCACTGGAAAATCCGGGCGTTACCCACATCCTTGTGCTCGACGATGACGTGGTTCTTCCCGCCGACGCCCTGCGCGGATTGCTCGACGCGCTCGTTGCCTCGGGTGCGGCGGCAGCGGCTCCGCTTCTTTTCGACGAGAACGGCCGCCTCTGGGGCTTTCCCGAACCCCTCGAGGTTGCGCTACGGGCAACCATCCGCCGCACCCGCACTCCAAAAGAATGTCGACAGGCCCTCGGCCCTACCCCTCACCGGTTCTGCTGGGCCACCGGGGCCTGCATGCTCTACACCCGCCAGGCCTTCGACACCTTGGGATTTTTTCGCGAGGACTTCTGGATGCTCGGTGAGGATCTCGAATTTTCCATGCGCGCAGCCTCGACCCTCGGCGGTGTCTTCACCGCCGCCGTCGAGGTGCCACACCTTCCGCCTCCGGCCAAAACAGACGCCAGCCGCACGGCTCACCGGCTCAAGTTCCTCGCCCTCCTGCAGAATCTTTCCTACCTCGCCTTTCACTCCCCGCACCGCGGGCACCTGCGCTCCTATCTCGCGGGTAACTTCAAACGCTACGTCCGGACCGAAGGCCTGGCCTCCGGCACTTTGTGGGATGGTTGGTCTGCTTTTTATGAGGGCGCCTTTGCGCAGCAACCCGCCGGAACCGCCGCCGGCATCCGGCTGCGGGAGCGCGCCGCACGCCGCCTCGACGAAAAATGAAACACCACGCCGCCGCGCGCCGTATCGTGGTGCAAACCCTCCATCGCCTCCCCGCCGAATTGCGCGGCGCAGCACGTCAGGTTCCGGTTTGCTTCGAGGATTTGCCCGATGAAGCGCTCATCGCCGACGGGCTCCATCCCGACATCCTCGGACTCTTCGTCGGCGCACCGCACCACGAACACGCCGCCGCCCCTGGGCCTCCCCCGCAAATCATTCTTTATCTGGAAAACATCTTGGCGGAATGCGGGGAGGCCGGAACCGGATTCAACGAGGAGGTCCGGCGCACCTATCTGCACGAGCTCGGCCACTACCTCGGCCTCGACGAGGATGCCTTGGCCCGGAGAGACCTGGATTAAGCAGCTGCTGTTTGTGAAGATTTTCTTCCCGTGGCACTATGCGCCAGCTGGATTCACGGCCTTGAAAGCCAAAGCGCCGAATACGCCGCCAGCCAGACAAGCCGCCCAGTAAATCCAAAGCTGGGACCAAACAAAGAGGCCCGATACGCAGGCTGCTACCGCAACAGCCGGGTTGAAGGCCCCACCGGAAATAGGGCCAACGCTGAGCGCGCCAACCATCACGGTCGCACCAATGGCCAGACCGTAATACGAATTACCTTCGACACCCTTGGCCGTAGCCACATTAAGCACGACATAGGACAAGGCTGCCGTGAAAATAAACTCGGCGAGGAAAATTTTACCGGCCTCGAGTTGCACCACCGTGATGCCCTCCGGACCGACAAGGAGAAAGGCAACAAAAGCCGCAACAACCGCACCGGCGACCTGAGCAAACCAGTAGGGGAAAACCCGCAGGAACGGGAGTGAACCACGGATTGCCGCCGCGAGCGACACCGCAGGATTGAAATGTCCGCCAGAAATCCGTCCTCCCGCATAGACCATCACCGCAAGTGCAAAGCCGATGGCAACTGGGGCAAGCAGTGGTGCATCAGCGACGCGAGTCGAAAGACTAATGACCAGAAAGAGAAAAAACGTTCCGATGAATTCGACCAAATAGCATTTCATAAGGTGCGAGAATGCAGTGAAATTTGAGGGCCGCAACCAAACTTTTGTACTCAAAAATTGTCGACCTCAGCCCACCGCATTGATGGCCCGCGAGAGCAGCACGGTGAGGATCACGATCGAGAGGGTTACCTGCAGCATCATGAGGGCTTTGGCCCGGGGACTGACCGGAACCTCAAGCGTGGGACCAAACGTGGTCATGGTGTTGAAGGACAAGTAAATGTAATCGATGAGTTTGGGTTCATCTGGCTGTCCCGGGCGGCCGGGCATGATGAAAGCCCCACCAGGTGTGGCGCGGTCGAGCACCCAATAGCAGGCCGTGAAGGTGAGAACACTCATCGCCCCGATTGCGCCGACATCCCAGAGGCTGGCCAAACCCGTCGCCTTGGCCGTGGCACTGAGGAGCAACGCACCGACGTTGACCGCCAAATGGAGGACGGCAAATCCGAGGTAGGCAAGCAAACCGGGGAGAATAAGCCGGGAGTGCGGACGGATGAGGGAAAGCGCGATGAGAGTGAGGAGAAGCAGGAGCAAAAAATTGCTCCCGTAATGAAAGGTCCGCACCACCGCGACTCCAGCCGCCTCCAATTCCCCGCTCGCGCAAAGTTTCTCCGTCACCGCTGTATCAAGCAACTGTACCGAGACCATCACCGCGGCCAACCGCCAATGCATATGCGGGCTCAATGGCGTGTCGCCATCTGTCGTAACTCTCATTGGCACGATGTTTATCGAAAAAAGTGGCTAGGGAGGGAATCGAACCCCCGACACGAGGATTTTCAGTCCTCTGCTCTGCCAACTGAGCTACCTAGCCGATACGATGAAAAACGGAGTTTACGCGTCCCGTCCTGCTGATCAAGTTTTTGCCGCGGCAGGAGGTGCGCGTCCGGGCGCCCGGCCTCACTCCACCGGTGCCACAGGTCGAACCTCCGCCGCCATGAGGGGAACGCTCCCGGTTGACGCACCTTCCCGCAGACCGGGAAGCAAACGCATGTCCCAGCAGGCCAGCAAGGCGAGTACGGCAAAGTAGAGCGAGTAGCGATTGATCGAAAACGGCCCGGCCGCCACCTCCAGTGACCCGAGGGCGTCCAGAACGGCACCCCAGACCATCGGTGCGCCGCCCAAGCCGAGACCGCAGACCATGGTGAAGAGGGCAAAGAAGTGGTTGCGGCCCATCGCCGGCACGCTGACCATGACGATGCGCGTGTTGGCCACCCCAAAGACCGCACCGGCCAGACCACCGAGGAAATTTAATCCACCGACCAATCCGGGCCATCCGGGCAGCAAGCCGGCGGCCACCGAAAACCACCCGAAAATAACCAGCGCCATGAGGACAAGCCCGCGACGCAACCACGGCTTGCTGCCCGTGACGTCGAGCCGCGGAGCGGTGATGGCCAGTCCGGCCAACGCGCCGACGAAAGACAAGCTACCGAGAAGCAGGATGGTGGCCTCGCCGAATTTTGCGCGCACCACGAGATATTCGACCGTGAAGACTCCCAAGCTGCCGATCACTGTCATGTAAATGGTGGTGAACCAGAGCAAGCGGGCGAAGGGCACGTGCCGCAGCATGGCGCCCCATGGCACCGGCACTCCGGATCGGAGACGGTCCTCGGGAGACTCCGCATCAGGAATTCGGTGCACGAACCACAGGCTGATCAAGGCGGCGACCAGACCGATGGCGAAAACCGCCGTGTATTCAGCCGCTTCGACCGAGCCGACCATGACCCAGGCGGAAACCAGCAAGGCCACCAGGCAACCAACGTGCGTGAAGCCATTATCCCGCGAGAGAAACCTTCCCCGCACCGCCTCCGGCACCAACGCGGTCATCCATGGCAACCACGCTCCGGCCGAAAAGCCCCGCAACAAATTAAACCCGAAGAGACAACCGGTGAGCAGCCACAGACGCCCGGAGATGCTCAGCCCGGGCCAGACCGGAATGGCCGCGATACAAAGGGTGAAAAAGGTGCGTGCGCCCCAACCGGCCAAGACGAACCGTTTGTAGCCCGTGCGGTGGAGGAAGCGCGCCGCGAGGAGTTGGAGGATATTGAGCAGCGGGGTGAGCGCGGCGATGGTGCCCAGCAGAAAGGAGGAGGCGCCAAGCGACTTGGCGAAAAGAATGACCGGAGCCCCCAGCACGATCTGGAAGGACACCGCGTTGAAGAAGCTGAATCCGTTGACGTTGAGCGCGCCAGACGGGTAAGCGCTGCGCGCTTTCATGGCCGGTCACTCAGGCCTCGGCGCGCGGCTTGAGGTGCGGGAAGAGGATGACCTCCCGGATGGACTCCGCGCCGGTCAGCAACATGACCAACCGGTCGATGCCCATCCCCATGCCCCCGGCCGGTGGCATGCCGTATTCCAAGGCGTGGAGAAATTCTTCATCGATCTTGTGCTGCTCGCCGCCGCTTTGCTCGACCAGACGCTCACGCTGCACCACCGGGTCGTTCAACTCGGAATAGCCCGGCGCGATTTCTTGGCCGTTTATGATCAATTCGAACACATCGAGGGACGAAGGATCTTCCGGATTTGTTTTGGCCAGGGGGACAAGCTCTTTCGGGCAATGGATGACAAAGCACGGGTCGATCGTTTTTTCCTCGACCAGCTTTTCGAAAACATGCTGCGTGACCTCGTAGTCTTCGACGCAGTGCGAAATGTCCAAACCGAGCTCGAGCGCGCGGTTGCGGCGGCCGGAAACATCGCGGGCGAACCAACCCGGTTCCGCCTCCTCGACAAGATCGCGGTACTTGGCCCGCCGCCACGGACGCGAAAGGTCGATCGTCCGCCTGACCATCCCCTCCTGGTCGTTGTGCTCGATCTTGAGGCCGCCGCACACTTTCTGGGCCACGCGGCAGACCAACTCCTCGACCAGCGTGGCCATCATGTCGAAATCGGCATAAGCCCAATAAGCCTCCAGCATGGTGAATTCGGGATTGTGCCGCCGTGAAACGCCTTCATTGCGGAAATTACGGTTGAGTTCGAAAACTTTGGTGAACCCGCCGACGAGCAGCCGCTTCAAATACAACTCCGGAGCGATGCGCAGGAAAAGATCCATCCCCAGCGCATTGTGGTGCGTTTCGAAAGGCGTAGCCGCTGCGCCGCCCGCCACCGCCTGCATCATCGGCGTCTCCACTTCGAGGAATCCGCGCTCTTCGAAAAAAGCACGAATCTCACGGATAATGGCGAAACGCTGGCGGAAAATATTCCGCGCGTGCTCGTTGGCAATAAGGTCGAGATAACGCTGCCGGTGCCGCGCTTCGACGTCTTGCAAGCCGTGCCACTTTTCCGGCAACGGGTGGAGTGACTTGCCGAGAAAGACGAATTTTTCCGCCTTGATTGAGGGCTCGCCGGTTTTGGTGGTGAAGCATTCGCCCTCCACCCCGACGAAGTCCCCGATGTCGAGCAGTCCGTAGACCGCGACCACCTCTTCGCCGAGTGCCTTGTCTTGCAGGTAGACTTGCATGCGCCCGCTGTGGTCGCTCAAATCAAGAAAATGGCTCTTGCCCATGTCCCGCCGTGCCGTGACCCGGCCGGCCATGGTGACTTTGCCCCCCTCGACAAACCCGGCCCGCACCTCACCGACGTCGCCGGTCACGGGGAAAGCCGCCCCGTAAGCAGGCACCCCGCGGCCCAGTAAAGCCGTGCGCTTTTCCAGACGCACCGCGGTCAGGTTGTTCACTTCACTCATCGGACGGCAGAGCATGCTTTTCCCGGCGCCTCCGCACCAGACGAAACTACCATGCGGTGTTCTCCCGATTGCCGTGACGATCGAGGAACTGACCGGCATCCCCTGGCTTCATGCGGTCGATTGTGGTGGCCAAACTGAGGGCCGATTCCGCCACGGTGAGCGGTGCCTTGGGTCCACCTATTTCCGTCTTCACCCATCCCGGACTGATCGCGACCACGGTGATACCACGCGGACGCAATTCCGCGGCCATGGCCCGTGTAAGCATATTCAACGCAGCCTTCGAAACGCTGTAGCAGTAATAACGCGAATCTTCTTTCTGCGAAACAGATCCGGCCCGGGAGCTCATATTGACCACCCGGGGATACGGGGCCGCGGTGAGCAGGGGGAGAAAAGCCCGCGTGACCCGGGCCACGCCGACCACGTTGACGGCAAACGCCTCGGCGAAGCACTCCAGCGGCAGCTCCTCCAAGGTTTCATTCCCCTCCTCCGGAAACACTCCCGCGTTGTTGACCAGAACATCGATCGCCCGCCACTGGCGGGCCGTCTCCTCGGCCGCCGACCTGACGCTGCGGTCGCAGCACACGTCAAGAGGTATGATTTCGATCGAACCTGGTGCGGCACTTTGTGCCGCAGCAAGCAGACCATGAACTCCGGCCGGATCGCGCACGCCGGCCATGACACGCCAGCCGCGCCGCGCCAACTCGCTGGCCAGGGCCAAGCCGATTCCCCGGCTGGCTCCGGTGATCATGACGGTAGTCCCTTCCATCGGCCTAATCTGCCACCGACCCACCCCCGTGCCAATGACGAGCCGCCATGCCCGCGGCCGGCCCCCGCTCCGAAGGCCCGCTTCCACTCCGCCCCTTGGCTCCCATCGAAAGCTCGCCTCCCGATTGGGCACGCTTTATGGACAAAGCATGGCGAAGCAGGCACCTCCTTTCCTCCCCCCGCACCGCCGCGCATGGCCGACCGTGTCCGGCGTGGAGTGGGCCGTCTTCGGATCGGCGGCCGTTTTTCTTATCTGCCTGCTGCTCTTCAGCTTGTTCTTTGCCGAGCGTCGGTTTCTCGGCACGGCCCGGACCCAGGATTTCGAACGGGTGGAGCGTTACAGCCGCCTGACCCGCGACAAGCTGGAGGCAGAATCCTTGACCACGCCGACCGATGACACCCTGCAGGAGTTGCGAGACATCGGCTTGCTCGTCGATGTCTTCCCGGCCGACCAGGAAGTTCCACAACCCAATCCGCGCTACGTGGCCGCGCGGCAATCGGTCGAGGGGTGGGAGCGTGTCCGCGGGCAGGACGGGGGGACCGTCTCGGTAATCCGTGTCGGCTACGATGACAGCTTTGGCCGCCTAACCCTCGCAGGCATCCGGTTCTATACCTTGGCGGGTGCACTGACCGGCGCGCTCATCATCGGTTTCATTTGGCTGGGCGTGCGCCGCCACGTCTTCAGCAAAATCAGCCTCCTGATTGCAGAGGTCGCCTCCGGCATGGCGAAACCTTCCCGGACGGAGGAGGCAGACGGACCCCTCGGCTCGCTCCAGTCTGCGGTTCGTGAGGCCCTGGCCGCGCGGGACAAACACACGGCACGGCTTGAAGCGCTTCTTGCTCGGCACAGCGAGTTGGCCTGCTCGAGCACAACGGAAGGAACCCTGCTCGAAACCAACGAGGCCTATGCCCGGCTCTTTGGAAAGTCGCGGGAGGCATTGGTCGGCACGAACTATCTCGACGGCATTCCGCCCACCGATCGCGCCGAGGCCCTGGCCAACGTTCGCCGCCTTTCGTACCGACATCCGGTTCATAGCGTGGAACACCGGGTACTCCTGCCCGACGGGGAGGTGCGCTGGATACGATGGAAGGACGCCGCCGTTTTTGACGGCGAGGGGCAAGTCAAAGAGGTGTTTTCCACCGGCCTGGACGTTACGACGGAAAACAATCTCCAGAAAAACCTCGAAACATTGCGTCTTGCTTTTGACCAGATGCAGTCCCTCGGCCGCACCGGGAGTATGACCTGGAACCTGACCAGCGACCGGATGAATTGGACCGGCGAGACTTGGCGGCTTCTCGGATTAGACAAGGATGTCTGCCCGCCAACTTTGGACAACCTGCTCGCCGTGGTCACAACGGGTGACCGCGGGCCATTGGGCGAACTTTTCCGCCGGGCCCGCGAAAACGGCGCCCCGTTCGAATACGAGTTCCGCTGTTTGTTCCCCGATGGCTCCCGCCGAACCCTGCTGAGCCACGCCGAGGTCCGCGCTGATCCGAAGACCAAGCTCCTCAATCAGCTGACCTGCACTTTCCACGACATCACCGCATTGCGCGACGCCGAGTCGGTTGCCCTGCGCGAGTTGCATTTCCGCCAGGCCATCGAGCAATCGCTGGGCACCGGTATCGTTGTCATCGACGAAAACGGCAAGTGCCTGTTGGTCAACCCTGCGTTTTGCGAAATGACGGGCTGGCCGGCCGAAGAACTGACCGGCCAGCCGGCGCCGTATTGCTATTGGCCGGAGGAGGAAAGGCCTGCGAACCGCATGGCCTTCGAGCAAACTTTGCGTGGGCAGGTAGCGCCCGAAGGCATGGAGTTGAGATTCTGCCGCAAGGACGGCAGTCGCTTCGATGTTTTGGTCAAGGTGGCACCCTTGCTCGATAACGAGGACAGACCTCTCGGCTGGCTGGGCGCTGTCACCGACATCACCTCCATCCAGCACATACGGCGTGAACTGGAGGCGGTCAACGAGCGCCTGCAAATCGCCCAAAACGTGGCGGAATTCGGTATTTGGGATTGGGACCCGGTCAAAGACACCCTGCACTGGGACCGGAGGTCGTTTGCCCTGTTCGGGCATCCGGAGGCCACCGACGCCCGGGCCGTGTGGTCCCAAGTGCACAGCGAGGCCGACCAAAAGCACCTCACCGGTCAACTGATCCGCCTCATCGCCGCGGGCGGCAGCCGCGGGCGGGATCTCATTCACGCCCGATGGCCCGATGGCACGGTGCACGACATCACGTCGACCTACTTCATTTTGCGCGACCCGTCCGGCCGAGCGACGCGCGTCCTCGGGATCAACCATGAGGCCACAGGGGAGCCCGGCGAAGATCGCGATTAGCGCAAGGTTGGCAGGCGCCCGGCGCACCCTTTGTCCGGGGCAAAAAAAACGCCGGCCACTTTTCTCCGCAAACCGTGGCCGACTTGCCTCCTGGCAACCGGCCGCCCGACGGGCCGGCCCCACCCCTTCCTTGACTCCAAAGAGTTCGTCTTTAGCGTATAGTTAAAGATGACATCGACCCATGCCGGTCCTGCGCGCCCGCGGCGGTATGCGTGGAAACACGATCCGATCTTCCGGTTTCTTGCTTCATTACGTTTGGCCGTCACTTTGCTCAGTGTGCTCATTGTCATGAGTATTGCCGGCACTTTGGCCGAATCAAAATTTGATGCCGACACGGCCCGCACTTGGATCTACGAAGCTCCGTGGTTTTACCTCTGGCTGTTCTTTCTCGCGGCCAACCTCACTTGCAGCGCTTTCATGCGCTGGCCCTGGAAAAAGTACCACACCGGCTTCCTCCTCGTCCATCTCGGCATGATTGTCGTCATGATCGGATCGGTCATCGGCCAGATCTGGGGCATCGAAGGCACCATGACGCTCTTCAAGGACTCTGCTCCCGACGACAAGCTCGTCCTGCAAAAACGCGAGATCACCGTCCGGGATCCCGACGCCAAGCGCGCGGTCACGATCAAGCTCGGACGCCAGCCACTGCGGGTCGGCGAGCGCGACGCACTCGACCTTTGGACCACCCCCGGCGGATGGAAGCTCGAAGCCGTGGCCGACTCCCCGCGGCTCATGGCCAATTTCCAGCCGGCCACCGCACTTGGAGGCAACCCCGCGGTACTCGTCCGCCTCCGCACCACAGCGATGAACCAATCCGTCGAGCAGTGGTTGCTCGCGGGCGATCGCCATCACAACCGTCTCGACCTCGGCCTCATCACCGTCGACCTGGCGCGCGCCGCCGAACCCGCGCCGGCCACCGGCGCACCGAACCGCGCCGTCCTCACCACCCGGGCCGACGGCTCGCTGCAAATGGATTTGTTCGCCAGCGGCCGACTGGTCTCCTCCGCCCCGCTCCCCGCCAATCGGGCGGTCGCGACCGGTTGGAATGATTGGACGATCGAGGCACTCGACATTCTGCCCTCTGCCCAGACCGGCTTCACTTTCCGCCCTCTGCCGGCCGGAGAACCCATCCCTCCGGGACAATCCCTGCTCGACGGCATCCTTGTGCGGGCGAGCAAGGCCGACCGCACGATCGAACAATGGGTTGGTGCAGGTTGGCGCGTCAGTTTGCCGACCGGCTCGTTCCCCTTGGAGGTAGCGTACGGCTGGGAAGTTGCCGATTTGCCCTTCGGGCTTGTGCTTGAGGATTTCACCGTCGAACGCAACGAGGGAACGGAGGACCCCGCCTCGTTCCGCAGCGACCTAGCCATGATCCTTCCGGACGGACAAGCCGACGCGACGGGCTCGTGCTCGATGAACCAGCCGGCCAATTATCCGCAAGCCTTGTGGCGTTCGCTCACCGGATTGACTTACAAAATATCCCAAGCCTCGTGGAACCCGAACGATCTTACGCAGAGTTCAGTGCAAATCCTCCGCGATCCGGGCTGGCTCGGCAAATGGGTCGGCTCTCTGATCTTCAGCGCGGGCCTTGTCACCATGTTCATCTTCCGTCGCCCCAGCGCGCAGGGCAAATCTGTGCCCGGGCCGACCAGTCCGGCTCAAGGCAACCGGCAAATGTCCGCCACCCTGTGAAACTCTTCCTCGCCATCCTCCTCGCCGTCCCTGCCGTCCTGTCCGCGGCACCGCCCCCCGCCGACCTCACCCCGTGGGAATCTCTCGTCGTGCAGGACTCGGGTCGGCGCAAACCGATCGGTACTTTCGGCCACGAACTTCTGGTCAAAATCTCCGGCCGCGATCCGGTCGGCACGAGCGAAGGCGACACCTTCGACGGCAGCGCTTTCGCTTTTTCGCAGCTCTTTGCCACCCGCGACTGGGGCAACGATCCGATCATCCTCATCTCCTACCGCCCGTTGGTCGAAAAACTCGGGCTCGACGCTTCGCGCAAACGTTTCTCGCGGAAGGAACTGGCCGCCGCCACGGCACTGACCTCCCTCTCGCAGGAAGCCGCCGTGCTGCGCCAGGCGGGAGAACCCGTGCCGAAACTCAATACGGAGGCCCAAACCGTGCTCGGACGGCTGCAACTCTTCGATGCGCTCGGGGCCACCACCGCATTCCTTCTCGCCCCGCCGCCCCCCGGGGCGCCAGCCGGCTCGCCATGGCTGTCCATCGACCAACTCGCCACCGTTTACCGGCCGGAGCAGGCGGCCACCATCCTTCAAGACCTGCGCAAACTGAACGTCGCCAGACGCGACGGCGACAATGCGGCCTTCACCGCCGCCGCACAACGTCTCGTCGACGACCTCCGGGCGCTCAACCCCGAAGTTTATCCGGCCGCCGATGTGGTCGACCGCGAGAACTTCTACAATCGCCTCAAGCCTTTCGACCTCGCGATGTGGCTGCTTGTTCCGGCGGCACTTTTGCTCATGGCCGGCGCCCGCCACGGACCTCGCCGCTGGCTGCTCCGGGGCGGGGTTGCTTTGAGCGTGGCTTCGCTCGGCTTCATCCTCTACGGACTCTTTCTGCGGGTGCTCATCGCCGGCCGCGCCCCGGTGACCAACATGTATGAGTCCGTGGTCTGGGTTGCCATGGGCACGGTGATGTTCGGCCTGATCTTCTACGCCGTTTACCGCAACCGCCTCATGCTCCTCAGCGCGCTCCCGGTCAGTTTTCTCTGCTTGCTTCTCGTCCGCAGTCTCCCCGTGGCTATGCCGGCACGCCTCGATCCTCTCGTCCCTGTGCTGCGCGATAACTTCTGGCTCACCGTGCACGTGCTCGTCATTACCTTGAGCTATGCCGCTTTCGCCCTCACCCTCGGCTTCGCCCACGTCATCCTCTGGCGGTACATCCGCAAACCGCAGGCCACGGACTCATTGCGTCCGCTCCACGAATGGCTTTACCGCATGATGTTTGTCGGCCTGATCCTCCTCGCGATTGGCACCATCCTTGGCGGCGTCTGGGCCAATTACAGCTGGGGACGATTCTGGGGCTGGGACCCGAAAGAAACCTGGGCTCTCATCGCCCTGCTCATGTATGTCGTCGCCATCCACGGCCGCATGGCCGGTTGGTGGGGCGACTTCGGTATCGCGGTGGCCGCAGTGGTCAATTTCGCGGGCATCATCATGGCTTGGTATGGCGTCAATTACGTCCTCGGGGCCGGTCTCCATAGCTACGGCTTCGGCGTGGGCGGCGAAGGCTACGTCCTCGTTTTTCTCGCCGCGGAAGCAATCTTTCTCGGACTGGCCGCCATCCGCCACCGCCAGGCCGGCAAACATCACTTCGTTCCGGCCTGAATCCCCGCGGCCAAAGCGGCAATTCGCCGCGGCAAGGTGGCAGCATCCGGCCGGATCCTCTTGCCCTCGTCCGCTTTTCGCGGAAGATTTTACGGTTCATGCCACGCCTGATTGCCATCGTCTTGTTGTTCGCCGCCGCACCGCTCCACGCGGCCGACGAAAAAGAACACATCGTGGTCAGCGGCGGGGTATCCCTTTACCAATGGGAAAAATTCAAAAACCCGCCGCACGACCGCTGGTGGGGCAACTTCATCCGACCGGCCGTGACGCGCTTCCAGCAGATCAAGGACGCCAACCCGGATGCCCGCATCACCTGGCTGGTGCACAGACCGAGCTACGAGCGCCGCCTCCGTCAAAGTGAAGGACCTCTCACCACCTGGATCACCAACATCGCCCCCAAACACGGGGTCAAGCTCATCTGGTTCACTTCGCCCGACACGGTGGTCAATTACTTGAACGCCGGCCGCCCGCGCCATCTGGTCAAGATCGCGTCCCTCGACTGGTTCCTCCATTCGAACAAAGCTTGTTTCATGTTCGATTACAGCAACGAGATCGACAGCGGATCGAAATCCTGGCTCCACGAAAACGAACTCGGCCGCATCAACCGCGGTATCTTCGCCAAGAGAGCAGTGGTCAAAAGCTGGGGATGCCACACCGGCGAAAGCATGTCGAAAAAGTGGAAACGCGCCACCGGTGTGCCCATGATCGGCGCCGTCGGGAAGACCGATTACGCGGTCATGTATCGCAACAACTGGCTGCCCGCCTTGTCCAAAGGCCGCTGGACACGTTGATCACAACCACGCGGCCAGCTTGACCCGCAGGGTCTGGCGCGCGCGGAAAAGCAGGCTTTTCACCGCCGGCACCGTCGTTTCCAGGACGGAGGCGATTTCCTCGTAGGGCATTTCTTCGTAGCGGCGGAGAACCACCGCGGTGCGCTGGTCTTCCGGAAGCCCGGCCAGGGCGTGCTCGATGAACCGAGCCAGTTCACCCGCTGCCGCGGTCTTCGACGGATCTTCGAAAACCTTCGCCTCGCGTGGACGTTCCTCCGCGGACAGCTCGCGGAAGACGACTCCCCGCCGCGCGCGCCCCCGGCGCTCGTTCAGGACGAGACGCCGCACGATGGAGAACACCCACGTGGTGAACTTGGCCGTCGGCTCGTATCGCCCGCGCGCCTGCCAAATGCGCAAATAAACCCTCTGGGCGAGATCCTCCGCCCCCTCGAACCCGCCGAGCATTTTGACGATGGTGCCATAGACCCGGTCCTCGGTGGCTTCGACCAAGGATCGGAAAGCCACCGCATCGCCCTCCTGCACCCGACGCATCAACGCGACCAGCTGGGCATTGTCGTCCAGCCCGGATCCAGTGGGCCCGAATCCGTCCGTCGGTTCATGGTCATGCGGTGTCACCGGCTGGCTTGAAGTCTCCAAAGATTAAACCCCGCCGCGGCGAAACGTTGCTCGAATTCGGTCGTTGGCCAGTCAACCGGAACCGCCCAGTCTTTTATCCGCCAGCCGCTCCGGGCCAATATTTCCCGCGTCCAAGCGAGGTATTCCCCCGAATCGCTGGCAAAAAAGAATGTGCCGCCGGCCTCCAGGCGCGAATGCAGCAGCGCGACAAATTCCTCCTGGACCAAACGCCGCACGGCGTGACGGCGCTTGGGCCACGGGTCGCTGAAAAGCAGATAGACCCGCGAGACCGAGCCCGGTGGCAAGGAGGACAACACCTCAAGCACCTCACCATGCAAGACGCGGGCATTGCCGAGGTCACCCGCCCGGCGCCGCGCCTGCCGCACCCGGAACTCCTTTTTTTCGATGCCGAGAATATTCCAGCCCGGTTCGCAGGCTGCCAAACCGGTGAGAAAAAGTCCGTTGCCGCAGCCCAGATCGAGAACCAGCGGTGCTTCGCGCGGGAATAATCCGGCCAGGGCATCGTCCCCATCGGCCGCAATTCCCGGGCCCGGGGCGGATATGACCGGCGCTTTTGCCGGCATGAAAATCAGGCCGCGTCCTTCTCCTGCTTGCGGCGCAGGAGCGGCAGCTTGCGACCTTCGACCACCGCGCGGTTGATTGTCACCTCGGCGATATCCTCGCGGCTGGGCACATCATACATCACGTCGAGCATGATTTTTTCCATCATGGAACGAAGGGCGCGGGCGCCCGTGCCTTTGGACACGGCTCGCGCCGCCAAGGCGCGCAGGCCGTCCTTGGTGATATTGAGGTCGACGTCCTCCATGGACATCAGTTTGGCATACTGCTTGACCATCGCGTTGCGCGGTTCGGTCAGAATAGTGACCAATTCGTCCTCAGTCAGTTGGTCGAGAGCGGTGACCACGGGAAGACGCCCGACAAACTCGGGAATCATCCCGAAGCCAAGCAAGTCCTCCGGCTCGGCCTGATGAATGGTGGCCGACGGCACGGACAAAGCTTCATCCGGTTTTTTCTCCTCGCGCGCGTGGAACCCGAGGACACGGCTGCCGAGGCGGCGCTGGATGAGTTTCTCCAACCCGACAAAAGCACCACCGCAGATGAAGAGGATTTTTTCCGTATTGACCTGGATGTATTCCTGCTGGGGATGCTTGCGCCCGCCCTGCGGGGGCACGTTGCAGGTTGTTCCCTCGAGAATCTTGAGCAAGGCCTGCTGCACACCTTCGCCGGAGACGTCGCGGGTGATGCTGACATTATCCGTCTTGCGCCCGATTTTATCGATCTCATCGATGTAAACGATGCCGATCTCGGCCCGCTTCACGTCGTAGTCCGAAGCTTGGAGCAAGCGCAAAACAATGTTTTCCACGTCCTCACCGACGTAACCCGCCTCGGTCAGGGTGGTGGCATCGGCCATGCAAAATGGCACGTCGATGATGCGGGCCAGGGTGCGGGCCAAGAGGGTTTTGCCGGAACCGGTCGGGCCGATGAGGAGGATGTTGCTTTTCTCCAGTTCGACGTCCTCGTTGCCGGGCAGGGCAATCTCGCGGGAGGAAGCCTGATGCAGGATGCGCTTGTAGTGGTTGTGGACCGCAACGGAGAGCGTTTTCTTGGCCAAGTCCTGGCCGATGACAAATTGGTCGAGTTGGGCCTTGATCTCCGCCGGCTTGGGCACCCGCACGGACCCGCTCTTTTTCTTCGACTCCTCTTTCAGTTCTTTGTCGAGGATGCCTTTGCAGAGGGTGACGCAACTGTCGCAGATGTAGACCCCGGGGCCGGCAATGAGTTTGCGGACCTCGCTGTGGCTCTTCCCGCAGAAAGAACACATCGTGAGATTGGTCGCCCGGGCCATCGTCTCAGGTGGGCATGGCGCCCGGGATTTCCTTGCGCGACTTCACCACTTCGTCGACCAAGCCGTAAGCCTTGGCCTCCGTGGCACTCATGTAATAATCGCGGTCCGCGTCGTTGTGCACCTGCTCAACCGGCTTGCCGGTATGCTGCGCAATGATCGACTCGAGGCGGCGCTTGAGCTTGAACATGAACTCGACCTGACGCTCCACGTCGCTGGCCTGGCCCTGCGCGCCGCCGCTCACCTGGTGGATCATGATGTCGGAATTCGGCAAGGCATAACGCTTGCCCTTGGTCCCGGCACAAAGAAGGACCGCACCCATACTCGCGGCCATACCCATGCAGTAAGTGTTCACGTCGCAGGTGACAAACTGCATGGTGTCATAAATAGCCAGCCCGGCCGTGACCGAACCACCGGGCGAATTGATGTAAATATGGATGTCCTTCTTGGCATCTTCCATCTGGAGGAAGAGCAATTGGGCGATAACCAGATTGGCAACGTAGTCGTCGATCGGCGTGCCGATGAAAACGATGCGGTCTTTGAGCAGTCGTGAATAAATATCGTAGCTGCGCTCACCGCGGCCGGTCTGTTCGACCACCATGGGGACGAGCATGGAGTTACGTGGTGTTGTTGGGCCGGAAGTGACGAGAGGATTCATAAAAAATTTGGACGTCGGCAGGGCTTAGGTCGTCGCCCCCGCTGGTTTCACCTTAACTTTGGAGGCCAGAAAATCAAGGGCCTTGTCCCGGACCACCTCACCCTCGACCGAGCCGAGCGCCTCGCGCTTGACCAGTTGTTTGACCAGTTTGTCCATCGGCATGCTTAAACGCTGGGCCATGCTGGCGATGTGCTCCGTTAACTCCTCGCGCGTAGCTTGGATTTTCTGCTCGCGGGCCAGGCGGGTGAGGATGAAGTCGGCCTTGACCCGGAATTGCGCGCCCATTTGCGCATGCTGGAAAATTTCCTCCTTTTTGCTCAGGAGATCCTCGTCGCTCAGACCGCGCATTTGCTCGGCCTCGACGATTTCCCGGACGACGCGGCGGGCTTCGCCCATCACCATGGAGGCGGGAACCTCGAATTCGACGCTCTTGACCAGGTGCTCGACCACCGCCGCGCGCTTCTTGCGCTCGGTCTGCTCGGACGCGGCGGATTCCAAACGCTGGCGGAAGGCCGCACGCAATTCGTCGGCCGTGCGCCCGGCCATCTTCTGCGCCACTTCATCGGTCAAGGCGGGGAGCTTCTTCGACTTGATGCCCCTGATCTTCGTCTCATGGGTGATTTTTTTGCCCCGGAGCGGAGGGACGGCAAAGTCCTCGGGCACCGTCACTTCCACCGTGCGGTCCTCGCCTTCCTTCGCGCCGACCAAACCCGCGCAGAAGCCCGGCCACATGCTTTCCTCCTCCATGATGACCCAAAGCCCCTCGCCGCCCTTCATGGTCGACGGCGCCTCGGGGCAAACCTCGCCGAGCGGTTTGCCTTCGACCGTGGCATCGTAGTCGAGCACCGCATAGTCTCCCATTTGCAGGGGGCGGTCTTTGATGTCGGTGAATTCCGCCATGCGTTCGAGCAGCATGTCGATGTTGCCCTTGACGTGCTCGTCGGTGACAACCTCTTCGAGCACCTCGAGGCCGAAGGTCTCCACATCGGGCATCTTGAAGTCGGGCTCAAGGGTCAGATCGATGCTCAAATCCAAATCCGCCGACCCGACCTCGCCGTGCCGCAAATTGAAAGCGTTCAACACGGTCAGGTCATTGTCTTTGGCGCCTTGATCGACCGCTTCGCGCAGCAACTCCTTGACCGCCTCTTCCGCGATGGCGTCCTTGTATTTGCGGGCCACCACGGCGACCGGAGCTTTGCCCGGACGAAACCCCGGCAATTTGGCCGAGCGCTGGTATTCGCCCGCCAACTTTTCGACTTTCTTCTGGACCAGGCCGGCGGGCACGGTAGCGCGCAGGGTGGCAAGGCAATGGGGTTGTTTTTCGACGGAGACTTTCATGAATGGAAAATGACCCTCCACCTTAGCGGTGGCTCAGCCCTTCGCCAACCGCAAAACCTCATCCAAGACCGCACCATGGGCCCGCACCCGTGCGGTGAGGGAAAATTCCGACGGCGTCTCGAAGGTCAGACTGCGCTTGGTGTGGCCGAACCGCAGAAAAAATGCCTCCGGATGCTCCGGCAAGGTCTCCGGCGTAACGCGCGTGCGGATCAGCCCCCGCCGGCATTTGCGCCCCTCGACTCGGCCGCGCGGTTCGCCGGGCAGATGCCGCACCGCGGCCGCGAGCAACTTCTCGCCCCAGAGCGGACGCGCCCCCGGAATCTCGTAAAGATAAACCCCCTGCGCGTCGAAATCCTCATGCAGCATCACCGCCGCATCAAAGACGCGCCCCCGCAACAAGCGCTTTTGCGCTTCGATCACCGGCACATCACTCCGGTGGTAACCCCGGTTGAGGTCGCGTCCGTGTGCATCGTTGCGGTTGTTGTGCTGCAGACCCCAAGGATTCAAACACGGGAAAATCAGCACTTCGCATTTCCGCAAAGCCGGCAGCCGTTTTTCACACCAAGTGATGAGCGCTTCGGTCGCGGCCGGTTCGTCCCCGTGGATTCCGGCCGACAAATAAAGCCGCGGACCATCCCGCGCCGGCGAGGCCAAGGCATAGACCGGAAACCCGTCCTCCGTGGCGAATTTCCGCAGCGGCCAATCGGCCCGCTTGGCCAGCGCGCGCCAGCGTTTGACCAGCCACCGGTAATCATGGGCCCGCAGGTGCGCTGCGCTTTCGAGTTGCCTTGTCACAAAATGTGGATATCGAAAAAGGGTCATGAGCAAAACATCCATCCTCGCCGCTGCTTTGGCCCTCGCCATCCTTGCCGTCCCCGCGCAAAGTGAAGAATCCATGAAAGACATCCGTATTATCGTCAAAACCGACAAGGGCGACATCGAAGGCGTCCTTTACCCTTCCAAGGCCCCGGTCACCGTGGCCAACTTCCTCAACCTGGCCAAACGCGGCTACTACAACGGCCTCAAATTCCACCGCGTCATCCCTGACTTCATGATCCAAGGTGGCGACCCGACCGGCACGGGCAGCGGCGGCCCCGGCTACCGCTTTGAGGACGAGTGCACGCCGGAGCTCAAGCACGACAAACCCGGCATCTTCTCCATGGCCAACGCCGGCCCCGGGACCAATGGAAGCCAGTTCTTCATCACCCACGTCGCCACCCCGCACCTCAACGGCAAGCACACCGTTTTCGGTTCGGTGACCAAAGGCCAGGACATGGTCAACGCCGTCGCCCAAGGCGACACCATCAAATCGATCGAAATCCTCGATCCCACCGACGACCTCTTCGCCGCCCAGTCCAAGCGCCTCGAAGAATGGAACGCCATCCTCGACAAGCGCTGAGCTCCTGCCCAGTTTTTCACAGAGCGGCGGTCCTCGGACCGCCGCTTCCTTTTTCGGTCAAAAGACCCGCGGTTCCCCCTCGCGCAAAAAACAAACCCGCTCGAGCAACCCTGCCGCCCCCGCACACTCGATCAACCGCGACGGCGGTTCCCACGCCGGTTCGTAGCTCAGCCGGAAAGTCCCGTAGTGCATCGGCACAAACGTCTGCGCGCCCAACTCGACAAAGGCCCGCAGCGCTTCTTCCGGCGTCATATGCACCTCGCGTCCGCTCGGCGGATCATAAGCTCCGATCGGCAAGAGCGCGACGTCCACCGGCACACGCTTCCCGATCTCGGCAAAGCCCGGAAAATACGCGCTATCCCCGCAATGAAAAATCGACCGCCCCTCCACCTCGATGATAAAGCCGCCGAATCCCCGGTGCGAATCGGCCAGCATCCGCGCCCCCCAGTGATAAGCCGGAGTCATCGTCACCTTGACCGGACCCAATTGCATCGACTCCCACACCTCCAACTCGTGCACCCGGTCGAAGCCCAACCCGTGCACCAACCTTCCCACGTTCCGCGGCACCACGATCGGTTGCTCCGCCGCCACCTTGCGCAGGGTCCGCTTGTCCAGATGATCAAAATGTGCGTGTGTGATCAACACCGCGTCGATGTCCGGCAAAGCCTGCAATTCCAGTCCCGGTTCACGCATCCGTTTGATCACCTTCAACCACCGCGCCCAATTCGGGTCGATGAGCAAGTTCACCCCCGGTGCCTGGATCAAGAATGACGCATGGCCGATCCAGGTCAGCGCGACCTGCCCGGACTTCAGCTCCGGAAACTCCGGGTTGCGCCGCTCTCCCGTGCGCCGCTCGAACAAGCTCGGCCAGACCACTTCGGAAAGAAAGTTGCGCCGGTGCCAACCCACCCTCGGCTTCAGCCCGACATGATGATCCGGCTTGCCCTCCCGCAGACGGGGCAAAATCATTTTCCGCTTGCGCACGGGCTTGCCTGGTTTCTCGTTGCTGCTCACTTTGACAAAAATCTTATGCCCTCCCCGGCCAAAACAGAACTCCGCCGCCGCCTGCGTGCCGAGCTTGCCCAGATGACTCCCACCGCCAGCGCGGCCGCCTCGGAAAGCATCCGCACCAGTATCCCATCACTTCCCCGCTGGCAAGAAACCCGCACCCTCGCCGCTTTCAGCGCCCTGCCCGCCGAACCCGACCTCCGCCCTTTCGACTGGCTTCCCGCTCGCCCACTTCTCCTCCCCCGCCTCGACGGCGACCATCTCATCTTCCACCAAGTCACCGCCCCCGACCAACTCACCCCCGGCCCCTTTGGCCTCCTTGAGCCCGACCCGCGAAAATGCCCCGTCGCCGATCCCGCCAGCGCCGATCTCATTTTCATTCCCGGCATGGCTTTCACCAAGGTTGGTCACCGCCTCGGCCGCGGCCGCGGATACTACGATCGCCTTCTCGCCGCGCTCCCCGCCACCACTCTCCGCATCGGCGTCTGCTTCCGCTGCCAACTCATCGACCGCATCCCATCCGAACCCCACGACATGTCCGTCGATCTTGTGCTCAGTTCACCAGCTTGAACCCAAAGGCAGTCAGCGCGGCAAACCCGGCACACCACGGCGCCACGCCCAGCGCTATCGCCGCCATGATCCGCGACGGGCGTTCCCCCGCAGCCAGCGCAATCACCGCCGTGGCCTGCGGCCCGATGGTCACCGGCGCGAGCAAACAAAGCCCGGGCAATCCCCCGCGCTCCCAAATCCGCCAGACCAACTTCGAAGGATCTCTCTCCACGGGAATCTTCAACTTCCGCACCAACCACTCCCGCAACGGCGCCCCCGCGAGTAACACCACCGCCCCGCCCGCGACATAACCCATCCCCGCCGCCAGTCCCGCGACCCAAGCATTCGCCCCCGCCGCCGTCGCCGCCGGAATGGACGCCATAAAATAAACAAACCCCAGACCGAAAGCCGTGAAAAGTCCTGTCCAACTCATGGGACCAGCTAACCTACCGCAACCGCCCGAACTCTCCACCCCTCATTGCCCTCGTCGCCCCCCGCGGCTTCCATCTTCCCCGGCACCAGATAAGATCCGGCCTCTCCGCATGGAACCAAAATCCGCCGCGACCGACATTGCCCGCCGCCTGCAAGAGGCCGGCCACACCGCCTATTTTGCCGGCGGCTGCGTGCGCGACGAACTTCTTGGACTCCATCCCCACGATTATGACATTGCCACCTCGGCCAAACCGGACGAAGTGCAAAAACTTTTTCCCCACACCCAAGCGGTCGGCGCCCACTTCGGCGTCATCCTTGTCATGGAAAACGGCCACGCCTTCGAAGTCGCCACCTTCCGCTCCGACCACCAATACCTCGACGGACGCCGCCCCGAGATGGTCACGTTTTCCACCCCCGAAGAGGACGCCACCCGCCGCGATTTCACCATCAACGGCATGTTCCACGATCCGGTGGCGGAAAACTTTATCGACTTCGTCGGTGGCCAAGCCGACCTCCAGTCCCGCACCCTCCGCGCCATCGGCGATCCCGTGGCCCGCTTCCGCGAGGACAAACTCCGTCTCCTCCGCGCCATCCGCTTCGCCGCCCGCTTCAACTATGACATCGAGCCCCGGACTTGGAACGCCATCCGAGCCCACGCCGCCGACCTTCGCGCGGTCAGCGCCGAGCGCATCCGTGAGGAGCTGGTCAAAATTCTTGCCCACCCCAACCGGGTCCGCGGTTTCGACCTGCTCAACGAAAGCGGACTGCTCAAAGAAATCCTCCCTGAAATTGAAGCGCTCAAAGGCTGCGAGCAACCGCCGCAATTTCATCCCGAGGGAGACGTCTTCGTCCACACCCGCGCCATGCTGGCTTTGCTGCCGCCGGAAGCCCCCGCCGCGCTCGTCCTTGCCGTGCTCTTCCACGATATCGGCAAGCCCCCTACCTTTCGTTACCACGCGGACGAAGACCGTATCCGTTTCAGCGGGCACGACCGCGTCGGTGCCACCATGACCGAGAAGGTCATGGAGCGACTCCGCTTTTCCCGCCAGGACATCGACCGCGTGACTGAAGCCGTCCGCCAGCACATGGTCTTCAAGGACGTGCAAAACATGCGCACCGCCAAATTGAAGCGCTTCATGGCCCGCGAGGGCTTTGCCGAAGAACTCGAACTCCACCGCGTCGACTGCCAGAGCAGCCACGGCGCCTTGGACAACTACGATTTTCTCCAAACCAAAGCCGAAGAATTCGCCAACGAACCCCTCATCCCGCCTCCGCTCGTCACCGGCCACGACCTCATGGCCCTCGGCTGGAGACCCGGCCCCCACTTCGGCCCAATCCTGGAAGCCGTGCAAACCGCACAACTCGAAGGCACGCTGACCACGACCGAAGAAGCCATCGCTTGGATCAAAGCGAACCATCCTCTGTGAAATCTCAAATTTCAAATTTGAAATCTGAAATTCCCAACACATGACCTACCAGCGTTTCGAAGATCTCCCTGTCTGGAATGACGCCATAGCTCTCGCCGAAGGCTGCGAGGACTTCATCATGGCGGCCAAAGACCGCATCACTTGGTCCAAACGCGACCAACTCGACCGCGCTTCCCTCTCCGTCTCCAACAACATCGCTGAAGGCTTCGAGCGCGGGACGACGAATGAATTGCTCAACTTCCTCTACATCGCCCGCGGCTCGCCCGGAGAAGTCCGGTCGATGCTCAATTTTTTCGAAAGGCGCCCCGCGCTCGAAGATTTAAAATCTCAAATTTCTAATCTGAAATCCCAGGCCGAGTCATGCTCGCGCCAGCTTCGCGCTTGGGCCGATTCGTTGCAAAACTCCCCCATCGAAGGCCAACGACATCTCAATAACGCCGGGCGCAACCGTCACGAGCAGAAGAAAAAAGCCGACGCCTTTATCGAGAGACTCAACGCCGCTCTCCCCGATGGCCACCCGGCAAAGAAGCCCTCGAAACCACCCGTCTGAGCCGAGCGAAAGCGAGACAGCCCCTAGCCAAATCTCAAATCTGAAATCCTTCCACCCAACCATGTCCTCTCTCCAAGCAGCCACCGCACTCCTCGAGCAATCCCTCCGCACCCGCCGCACCCTTCTTGGTCGCACGCGGACAGGCGTGACCCGCGAATCCCTCGCGCGCCTGAGCCAAACGCCAGCCGCGCAAACGTCTGAAATCTCAAATCCGAAATCTGAAATGCCTCGTTCAGCGCGTCTTGTCGCGCTGAACGAGGCCGTCCGCGCCTGCCGCCAGTGCGAAAACCTCGCTGCCTCACGCACCCAAACCGTCTTCGGGACCGGCAACCCGCAGGCCGACCTTATGTTCGTCGGCGAAGCCCCCGGGGCGGACGAAGACAAGCAGGGGGAACCCTTTGTCGGCCGCGCCGGGGAACTCCTGACCAGAATCATCGGCGCCATGGGCCTCTCGCGCGGGGACGTCTACATCGCCAATGTGCTCAAATGCCGCCCCGACATGGAACCCGGCGCCCCGGGCAACCGTCCGCCGGCAATCCTCGAAATGCAACGCTGCCTTCCTTACCTCCGCGAGCAGATCGCCATCATCCAACCACGCGTGCTCGTCGCCCTCGGCAAAACGGCCATGACCGGATTGACCGGCGCCGACCAATCCATGTCCACCCTGCGCGGCCGCTGGCTGACCTTCGAAAATATTCCCCTGCTCCCCACTTATCATCCATCGTATCTCCTGCGCAACGGATCCAATGTGGAGAAGCGCAAGGTGTGGGAGGACATGATGTTGGTCATGGAAAAGCTCGGAATGCCCATTTCGGAAAAACAACGCGGGTTTTTCCTCTCCGCATCGTAAAAAGCCGCCCGCATGCTCTCCGCTTTCGGTTACCGCCTCGTCTCGCACTTTTTCCGTATCGTCCTCACCCCCTTCACCCGCCGCCGGGTTATCGGAGGGGAAAACGTCCCGCCGACCGGACCCGCCATCATCGCACCCAATCACATCAGCCACTTCGACCCGCCCCTCCTCGGCATCAGCACCGACCGGCAGATCGACTGGATGGCCATGGAGGAACTTTTCACCCAGCCCGTCCTTGCCGCCGTGCTCCGCTCGATCGGTTCCTTCCCCGTGGGCCGCAGTAAAATGGACTACACCGCCGTACGCACGGCCATCGACCGCCTCAAACGCGGACGCCTGATCGGCGTCTTCCCCGAAGGCGGACTCCGCACCGGCCCGACCTCTGTGCTCGAAGGCGCCCCGCTCAAACCTGGCGTGGCCGCTCTTGCGCAAATGACCCAGGCTCCGGTTATTCCCTGCGCCGTCATCGGCACCGACGCACTCTACGATCCCGGCCGTTGGTTCCCCTGGCGCCATACCCCGGTCTGGATCGCCTTCGGCCCTCCGCTCGCGCCGCCTGGCGCCGGCGGCGACAAGTCCGCCGCCCGCGAATCCTTCGAGCATCTCCTCGGGCAGAAAATCCGCGAACTCTACCTTCGCACCGTGCACGAGGAGCATGTCCCCGAGGATTCTCTCCCGCAGACTCCGCAAAAACGCAAAGGGCGCGCGCTATGACATTCCTCCGTCGCCCTTGGTCCCGGGTCACCGACACCGCGACCTGCGCCCTGCTCAACCTCGCCCAATGGCGCCACTGGCACGAGGCCACGACACGGGAAAATCTCGGGGTTTACCTCGACGCGTGCGCACCCCTCGACCGCCAGGCCTTTTACTCCTCCCCGCCGCTCGAGCCGGTCGAAGCGTCCGACACCATGCTCGTCTGGCCCACTCCCCACCCCAGCGGCCGGGCAGAAAACGACCGCGCGGCGGCCTGGCTTCAGCTTTGTCCAGGCGGATACGCCGCGCCGACCGTCCTCATCCTCCACGCCCTCATGTCGGTCGACGACACCGGCTACCGCCGCCTGGCCGCCGAATTCAACGCCCTCGGCTGGAACGCCGCGTTCCTTTACCTCCCCTTCCATTACACCCGCCGCCCGCGCGGTTACCTCAACGGCGAACTCGCCATCACCGCCGACCTCATCCGCAATGGCCAAGGCCTGCGCCAGGCGGTGAGCGAACTCCGCCAACTCATGTCCTGGCTCCGTGCCCGTGGCTGCCGCGAGTTCGGCCTTTACGGCACAAGTTACGGGGCGTGGGCCGGAGCCCTGCTCGCTTCCCTCGAAGATGACATCTCGTTCATCGCCCTTCTCCAGCCCATCACCGACACCGAACATGCCATCTGGCAAAGCCCGGCCGGAGCCACCATTCGCCATCTTCTCCGCCGCCATGGCATCGACGCCGCCATGACCAATCGCCACGCGCACCTGACCTCCCCGCTCCACACCCGCCCAACCACGCCGCCCGACCGCATCGTCCTCGGTGTGGGGGCCTACGACCGCATCGCGCCGCCCGACCGCGTCGAGGCCCTTGCCCGGGCTTGGAACGGCGCCCGCCTGATCATCAGCCCGCAAGGCCACTTCGGCTATATCGCGGCCCGCGACATGTTTGCCGCCGTCCGCGAAATCATCGCCTGACCCGCGCCTTCTCAAATCTGAAATTTCAAATCTCCCATCCTCCCAGCGGCGCCCCTGACCTTGTCTCAGGCCATCACCGAAGGCATCTTCCTCTCATGCTTGCCGTCATCACCACCGGACCCGCTTCCGCCCCGATCGACGAGGTGCGCCGCATGACCAACTTCGCCACCGGCGAAATCGGTGCGCTTCTGGCCGAAGCACTCGCCGCCCGCGGCTTTCAACCCATTCTCCTCCGTGCGCACGGTGCCACCCACACCCAGGTACCAAGCGGCGCGCTCCTCCACGAGTTCACCACCAACCAAGATCTCGCCGTCGCCCTCCAAAATCTCGCCGAAACCCGCGCGGCCGGCATCCGCGCCATTTTCCACGCCGCCGCCCTCACCGACTACACCGTCACCGCCGTGCAGGGGCCCGACGGTTGCCTCCTCGATTCGCCCAAAATCCCCGGCCACCTCCCGCGCCTCCATCTTGTCCTCGAGCCCTCCGCCAAAATTCTTCCGCTCCTCCGTGAATGGTTTCCCCAGGCCTGGATTGTCGGCTGGAAATACGAACTCACCGGCAGCGGTGAAGAAGCGGCCGACATGGCCCGGGCGCAGCTCACGCAGAGTCACTGTGACGCCACCGTGCTGAACGGGCCGGCCTACGGACCCGGTTTTGCCCTGCTAGAGGACAAACAACCGCCTTCCCACTATCCGACCAAGCGCGAATTGGCTCAAATTCTCGCCTCGCGGGCCGAGGCCTTCGCGAAGTCCGATAAATAAAGGCCTCGCGGGAGCCAGGCCCGCAAATAAGTCGCCAAAAAGCAACTTTCAGACCCGCAAGCACCCTCATAAACTGTTGTGGCACAGGTAATAAAAATTTATCACCCCAGCCCGAAAAAAACTCTTTTCGCCCCCCAGCGATTGTGGCTTTATAGAACAACTCGCCCACATATAGTGGTGTCGGGTCGACCAGTGATCTCCCCCCAAGGATTGACTGGATGGCGCCAAACCTTCCCCTACGAGACAAGATTCTATGATCGCAACAAACTCATCCTTCCGTTCCAAGACCAGCAAACCGGCCGTCACGCGCCCGGCACCCGCCCGCGGGACCAAGCCCGCCGCCGGCCGTCCCCGCATCACCGACCCCAAGTCGAAGGGCCTCAAATTCGAACAATGTTTCCACACCCAAGCCGGCTCGCCCTTCGACCACGTGGAATGGGACAAGCGCACGGCCGAGATCAATGACGATTCGGGCAAGGTCATCTTCAAACAAGAAAACGTGGAAGTCCCCAGCAGCTGGAGTCCGCTCGCCACCAAGATCGCCGTCTCGAAATATTTCTACGGCGACGTCTCCAATGGCACCGACCCACACAAAGGCGGACGCGAATCCTCCATCCGCCAACTCATCCACCGCGTCACCCGCACCATCACCGACTTCGGCCAAGCCGACGGTTACTTTGCCGACAAGGCCAGCGCCGAGGCCTTTTACAATGACCTGACCTGGCTCTGCCTCCACCAGCACGGTGCCTTCAACAGCCCCGTGTGGTTCAACGTCGGCCTCGCCCAGCAATACGGCATCGGCCAGAACGCCGGTCAGGGCAATTATTTCTACAATCGCCTGACGGGCGAAGCCGAGCGCGCTGCCACCCAATACGAATACCCGCAAGCCAGCGCCTGCTTCATCCAGTCCGTCGAGGACAACATGGAAAGCATCCTCGATCTGGCCAAGAGCGAAGCCATGCTTTTCAAATACGGCAGCGGCACGGGCAGCGACCTCTCCACCCTGCGCTCGACCCGTGAAAAATTGAGCGGCGGCGGCAAACCGAGCGGTCCGCTTTCCTTCCTCAAAGTTTACGACCAAGTGGCCAGCGTGGTCAAAAGCGGCGGTAAAACCCGCCGCGCGGCCAAGATGAACACGCTCAAGGATTGGCATCCCGACATCGAAGAATTCATCGAGGCCAAAATGCGCGAGGAGCGCAAAGCCTGGGCCCTCATCGAGCAAGGCTATGACGGCTCGTTCAACGGCGAAGCCTACGGCTCGGTCATGTATCAGAACGAGAACCTCACCGTCCGCGTGACCGATGAATTCATGGACGCCGCCATCAAGGGACGCGAATGGACCACGGTCCGGGTGACCGACGGCAAGCCCTGCGAGAAAAAAGAGGCCCGCCATCTCCTGCGCAAAATCGCCGAAGGCACGCACGTCTGCGGCGACCCCGGCATGCAGTTCGAGACCACCATCCAGAAGTGGCACACTTGCAAAGGTACCGGGCAACAAAATTCGACCAACCCGTGCTCCGAATACCTCTTCCTCGACAACACCGCTTGCAACCTTGCTTCACTCAACTTGATGAAGTTCAAACGCGAAGACAACACCTTCGACGTCGAAAAATTCAAAGCTGCCGTGCGCATCTACATCACCGCGCAGGAAATCCTCGTCGACAACGCCAGCTACCCGACCAAATACATCGCGGAAAACAGCCACATCTTCCGCACCCTCGGCCTCGGCTACGCCAACCTCGGCGCGCTCATCATGAGCTACGGCCACGGCTACGAAAGCCCCGAGGGCCGCGCCCTCGCCGGTTCGATCACCGCCATCATGACCGGACACGCCTACGAACAGAGCGCCCGTATTTCCGGCATCACCGGGCCCTTCCCCGGCTACAAAGACTCCCGGGCCAGCGGCGTGAAAAAGACCGTCGCCCCCGACAACGTGGACTCCATGCTCGAGGTCATCCAACTCCACCGTGACGCGGTCGAGGAGATCCAGGCCTCCGCCGAATTCGACTACCTGCTCAAGGAGGCCCGCCAAGTCTGGGACACCGCTCTGCGACTCGGCAAAAAACAAGGCTACCGCAACGCCCAAGTCACGGTGCTCGCCCCCACCGGAACCATCGGATTCCTCATGGACTGCGACACGACCGGCATCGAACCCGACATCGCTTTGGTCAAATACAAACTCCTCGCCGGCGGCGGCATGCTTAAAATCGTCAACCAGACCGTCCGCCCCGCCCTGCAAAAACTCGGCTACGGCGAGACGGAGATGGAAGCGATCATCGCCCACATCGACAAATACGACACGATCGAAGACGTCGAAGAAGACGGCCAGACCGTCACCAGCGGACTCCGCGCCGAACACACCAGCGTCTTTGATTGCGCCTTCAAGCCCATGCGCGGGGAGCGCAGCCTCAGCTACCACGCCCACATCCACATGATGGCCGCCGCCCAGCCATTCCTTTCCGGGGCCATCTCCAAGACGGTTAACCTGCCCGAGCACGCCACGATCGATGACATCGTCGACACCTATGTGGATGGCTGGAAACTTGGCCTTAAAGCCATTGCCGTCTACCGCGACGGATCCAAGCGCTCCGCGCCGGTGGTCACCGACAAGAAAAGACACGGCACCGGCAGTGCCGAGCTCGAAGCCGAACTCTCGACCAAGAACGAACTCGAGGAGCGGATCATCGAACTGGAAAACGATCTCGGCTCCCTGCGGACCAAGCTCGACCAACCGTCACGCCACCGCCTGCCGGACACCCGTGTCGCGCTCAACCACAAATTCGACATCGCCGGCCACGAAGGCTACGTCACCGTCGGCCTCTTCGAGAACGGCCAACCCGGCGAACTCTTCATCCAAATGGCCAAAGAGGGCAGCACGATCGGCGGCCTCATGGACACCGTGGCGACCCTTACCTCGATCTCGTTGCAATACGGCGTCCCGCTCGAAAGCCTGGTCAAGAAGTTCGCCTTCCAGCGCTTCGAGCCCAGCGGTTTCACCAAGAACCCCGACATCCGCAACGCCAGCAGCATCACCGACTACGTGTTCCGCTGGCTCGGTTGCCAATTCATCAAGGGCTACAAAGAAGCCACCGCGCCCAACCGCAACCAACCGGAACTTCCCATGAGGGAAATCCCGGAAATGGAACGCCGTGCGGTCAACCGCCCGGTCACCGACCTCCCGCGCACCGGCGAGCGTGAAATCATCGACGTCATCACCCAGACCCAGAACAGCGAAGGCACCCCGGTGGTCATGGCCGGCACCGCGACCCACGCCGAACGCATCCAAGGCGCCCTCGGCACCATGTTCATGGACACCACCTGCTCCCACTGCGGCAGCAGCAAAGTGATCCGGGCCGGGGCCTGCGGCGTCTGCACCGAGTGCGGCACGAGCCAAGGCTGCAGCTAAAACCATTGTGTCGCGCGAATTTCGCGCACCAAACCGAGACCCGGAGAGGAAACTTTCCGGGTCTTTTTTCTGAGCACTCATCCCGCCAACTCCGGCCCGCAGAGGGAAATAAGCCTCCCCCCCCTCTGACCGTTTCATTTGTCTGGGGGACGCAACCGGCTCGCGGAAAACACAAAATTTCCCAAGCTTGCACCCGCACCCCACTTCGGCCACGATATCGGACCACTACTGGCCCGTGGTGTAATGGTAACACAGCGGCCTTTGGAGCCGTTATTCATGGTTCGAGTCCATGCGGGCCAGCCAACTTCAGGATCGAGTGTCTATGGCCATCACCATTCGTCCTCTCCTCCCCGCCGACCTCCCGCGGCTTTCTCCGCTCTTCGGCGCCTACCTTGATTTCTACGGTGTCCCGCAGGAGGCCCAGAGGAGAACTATTTTTCTCGCCCAACGCCTCGGAGCCGATGACTCCACTTGCTTGGGCGCGTTCGCGGGCGAGGAACTGGCCGGGTTTGCCCTCTGCCATCACACCCACAACTCCCTGCGGCTCGCCCCCGCCTGGATTCTCCACGACTTGTTTGTCTCACCCGCCCACCGGCGCCATGGGGTGGCCGAATCCCTCCTCGCCGCGGTGCACGCGCGCGCTGCGGCGGCCGGGGCTTGTGAGGTGGTCCTAAGCACCGCCCAGGATAACACCGCGGCCCAAGCCCTCTACACGAGGCAAGGCTACCGGGAGGATGCCACCTTCCGGGTCTACGCGTGCGACTTGCGGCCATGACCAAGGACGAAATCCGCGGAGCCGCTCAGGATCTGGGATTCGCCCTCTGCGGATTCGCGCCGGCCGGACCGGCACCGCATGCCGAGGCGCT
>JAQBWH010000067.1 GCA_027624625.1 Verrucomicrobiota bacterium
CATGCGCTTGGATGCTCTCGCCAAATGGCCGCAAAGCATATCGCTCGCGGTTGTCCGCGCTCATCATCCGAGGCCGCGCTTGACTGGTATCACCGCAACATTCGCAGCAAGGCCGACCGCAAACGGCCCAACGCCCCGCGCTCTGCGTGCGTTGGCCCTGCCTACAATTCTCGCATCCTCGAAGTCATGGACGATGCCTGCGCTTGCATTGAACTTGACGGCGATCTGCGAGAGCTACCCGCGTTGATTGCCAGTGATCCAAACTTTTTCCCTTCAATCGCAAACAATCAAAGTGTGCGCCGCCATATCGACGCGCTGCATGAAAAGTGGTTCGGCCCGAGATGACGGGCGGTTTTGGAAAAAGGAATCTTTTAAAGACCCAAGACGCAAGTGCCCGAAACAGACCGATGCTTCCCTGCGTGTCCACTAACGAAATCAAAGGTTGCCTTGCCGATGAGTGACGCCAGCATCATGCGCCAGCGCGCACGGGACGCCGAATATCTGGCCGCCTGCCGCGCTCACGGCATCACGCCAGATGCGCCCTCCTACTATGCGCCGGGCATCATGATTGAAAGCGAGGCCGCCGATAATGTTGGCCGCATCGATGGCCCCAAGAAGAACGGCGGCAGCATCCGCAACCGCGCCGACGATCCCGAACCGCTCAAGGAACTCACGCCGGAGGCCGAGGCGGCCGGCCGAGTGATCGATTTGCTCGTCCCGCTAAAGACAGGAGCAACGGACTTTGTGCGCACCGCTGGCCGCCGCGCTTTGGCCCTGGCATGGTTACTTGGCCGCCGTCCCGAGCCGCTGGCCGAATTGGCAAGACAGCTTGGCATCAGCCGCGCCAGCCTATCAACGCACGTTCGACGCATTGAAGATTTAACCGGACTGCATGGCCGCGGGCAAAAGGGAGCCACAACCCGCGCCACCTATGCCGCCACCGCAAAGCAGGGATGGAAACTTCGCAGAGTGAACAAACTCATGGCCGCCGCGGTCGGGGAGTAAGGATGCGAAATCTTTGCGCGAGGTTGGCCTGTGGCGGGCTTTCCACCTCACCACAGGCAGGCGGGCAAAGGACCAAAGGTCAAAGGGAAGTCTTCCGGCGACTCCAGAACAGCCACCCTGCTCCTGCCGTGAGAAGCAACGCATAAGTCGAGGGCTCAGGGACACTGGCGACACGAAAACCAATGTCGTCGTCCTCACGGTCCGGCGGCGCGGGAGTGTGCTGATACGTTGGCAGCAGGTCACCGAAGGGGTCATCCCATCCACCGCCACGGACATCACGGGTCTGGGTTGGTGAACTGTTGGTCCCGTCAACCGCGCTTTCAGTCCACTCCCACACATTACCACCTTGTCCCCTCGTGCTGTAGGGGCTCAGTCCACCAGACAAAGTCGCCTCTGCGGGAAATGTCGTGGCACCATCATAAACTGCAGTGCCAGCCTCGACTCCGCTGGCGACAGGAGTAGGCGGTGTATCACTACCCGTAGGATAAAGAAAGTAATTCGAACCGCCTGGATTGTAATACGCCGCCTTGTACCACTCATTCTCGCTGGGCAAAAAATAGTAGGCATCCTTGTTCCGGTAGAGGTTCGCTCCTCCCGCCGTCCAAGCCTGCTCGCTGCTCCACAAAGACATGCTCCAGCTACCGTTGCTGAAAGTCAGATCATAGGCCGCCGTATTCCCCGAGCTTGTATTGAGGAAATTGACGAAAGCCGCCGCTTCATACCAAGAGATAGTCGCCGCCGGTTGATTGTTTAACCACGGCCCCGCCGTCACGTTGGCCATCCCGCTAGCCGTGGCCTTGGCAATAGCGTCTTGCGAGATTTCATATTTCCCCATGCGGTAATCGTAAGGCACCGCGCCATAGGTGGTCGTATCAGCTGCATTCCCCGCATTGCCAACATCGACGAAATCAATGGTGAACTCATTGCCCGTCGTTCCGAACGTGTCGGCTTGCGCGGACATTTGGGTCATTAGGGTGAACGCAGCAAATAAGACTGCGGCGGCGTTAAAGCGGGTTGCCGTTTTCATTAATAGAAGGGTGAGCAATACAGCCGCTCCCCCAAGTGGGGCAATGACAAAAGGCAAGGGCACTTCGCCATCCGCACCCGATGACCTCGATGGCGGCAGGGATGGCGGGGGTGAGGGGATGAGGTAGGCCGACTCTGCACAAGGGAGCCGCTCAACCTTAGTAACCCGATTTTGTAACCCGATGGCCTGTTTTTGGCTTCATGTCGGGAAAGATGAGGAAAGACCAAAAGCCCCGCGAAGCCAGTATTCATGCGGCTTTGCAAGGATGAGCGCGCTCAAAGAAATATTGGGCAAAATGGCCCGATGCTCGTGTCAGGGAGGTGCTCTACCACTGAGCTAACCGCGCTTTGGGTCGGATCGAAACTAAAGCGCGCATTGGGTCCCGCGGCAATGATTTTTGGCGCTTCCGGGCCAAGGGAGTGTTCCGGCGTGGTTGCGTTCGGCGGGGGATTGGGACACTTTGGCCGGCAATGAACACCATTGAAGCCGTCAAAGCGCGCCGCGCGATCAAACATTATGACCCCAACCACCGGATGACGTCCGACGAAGAGCGCGAACTTCTCGAACTGGTTCTCCTTTCCCCCACCGCCTTCAACATTCAAAATTGGCGCTTCGTCGTGGTGCGCGACATGGAAATTCGCCAGCAAATCCGCGCCGTGGCTTGGGACCAGGCGCAGGTGACCGAAGCCTCACTTTTGATTGTCCTCTGCGGAAATCTCGATGCTTGGAAGGAGGATCCGGCCCGCTACTGGCGCCACGCGACGCAACCGGTGCAGGATTTTCTCCTGCCGGCGATCGATCAATATTACGAGGGCAAACCCCAAGTGCAGCGCGATGAAGTGATGCGTTCCTGCGGTATGGCCGGCCAGACTCTCATGCTTTCGGCCAAGGCGATGGGTTATGATTCCTGCCCGATGGATGGCTTCGATTATGACGCGGTCGGCAAGATCCTCAAACTGCCCGCCGGCCACGTCATCTCCTTCATGGTCGCCATCGGTAAAAAGACGCAAGACTCTTGGCCCCGCCCCGGCCAATTGGCCTATGACGAGGTGGTGATCGAAAACAGGTTTTAAATCGGGACAGAAAAAAGCCCCGGAGTCACCGGGGCTTGCTGGTCGTTCCTCAGAATGGGTCTAAGCAAGCGTCAGGTTTCCTTCCAAAGAAAAGCAAAGTCACGAGGTTTCATCAGGTGCCGGCCGGTGCTGTATAGTTCTCCGATATCCCGTCCAGTGGGCCAAGATCGGTAACCGCCTTCGCCGATTTGCGGGGAACCTGTGCCGGGGAGGATGGCTTGTGCGGCGCACGCGATGAGGAGGCCGGCGCCTTTCTCCATCAGGTTGCGCGTGACCCGCAGCGCGCTGTCACTTTTGCCGGCGCCCAGTTTCGCCACGGCGACAACCATTCCGGTGTCGATCTCCGCGGCGATGCGATGGATGGTCACGCCAAATTCGGAGCCGCCGAGGCGCATGGTGTGCAGCACTGGTTCTAGACCGCGGTGGTCCGGCAAAAGTGATGGATGGATGTTGATCGCCGAGAGGCCAGGGCGGTCACAGAGCGGGGGGGCAAGTTTCTGGTCGAAGTGAGCGCAAACAAGCAGATCCGGTCGGCAAGCCGCGAGAAATTCCTGCCCGCGCCGCCCGTTCACGTCTTGCGCATGGAGCACGGGGATACCGTGTTGTCGGGCTCGTTGGGTGATGCTTCCTGTCCCAGTGAACAGACCGATGAATTCGGCAAAAGTCGTGACGGTCCAGATGTAAACCGTATAGATGACTCCGCAGCGGGCAAAGTAAGCTAATGCTCCACGGATAAATCCCGCGCCGCGCAACATGACTCGGCGGCTCCGCACGATGCCCACCACGTCGAATTGGCCGTTTTCGAGCAGGCGCCGGAGCACAATGTCCCCGAGAACACCGCCACTGCTCAAGAAGACGATGCGGGTCCTTGAGGTCAGTTCCTGCTCCATTCGAGCGCCAAGGCAACAAGCGCCCGGTCGATCTGCTCCTCGGTGTGCTCGCTGCACATGAAAAAGCGGAGACGGGCGGCCTTTTCCGACACCGCCGGGTAGAGGATGGGTTGGACGTTGACGCCGTGGCTGCGCAGAGCGTGCGATAGGCGGGCGGCGCGCAAGGATCCGCCAGTGATGGCCGGAATGATGGAGAAGCCCATGCTGAGGCCAGTGTCGATGCCCAGCCCGCGCGCCTTGGTGAGGAAGTAGGAGCTGATTTTGTGGAGACGTTGCACGCGTTGCGGCTCGCGCAGCATGACGCGGAGGGCGACGAGTGAGGCGGCGGCCATCGGGGGAGGCATGCCCACGCTGTAGACAAAGCCGGGGGCGGCATGCCGGAGATTATCGATCAGAGCCTGCTCGCCCGCAATGTAACCACCGCAACCGGCGAGGGCCTTGCTCAGCGTGCCCATCCAGAT
>JAQBWH010000068.1 GCA_027624625.1 Verrucomicrobiota bacterium
CAAACCAAGCCGGCGAGTCACGATGACCCCATCCACCCTCGTCGAAAAGGACGGTGGGATAATCCCAATGGAACAAAGTGCAGAACGGCCGGATGCCGGCCTCAAGCAAGCTGTCGACCAGTCGCTGGTAAAAATCCAATCCGCGGGCATTGACCTTGCCCCGCCCCCGCGGGAGCAGGCGCGTCCAGGAAAGGGAGAAGCGGTAGCCTTGCAGCCCCAGTTCCTTCATCAACCGGACGTCTTCGCGGTGGCGGCGGAAGTGATCGCAGGCGGTCCGTCCATCGTGGCCTTCCCACACCTTGCCGGGCGTCTGGCAAAAGCGGTCCCAGACGGACAGACCGCGACCATTCTCACGGGCCGCTCCTTCGATCTGGTAGGCCGCGGTGGCGGCACCCCAGACGAAGTCCGCAGGGAAGGGACGGTGCTGGGCGGCGGAACTCAAGGGCGAAGCACGTCGGGCCCGATCTTGGCCGGGCCGGGGCCCGTCGAGTTGCGCAAGACGATTTGCGGTTCGACCCGGATGTAAGTGGCCGGCAGTGAAGGTTCCTGCAGGCGTTCCATGACGCGCTGCGCGGCCAGTCGCCCGAGCAGGCATTTGTCGAGACGCACCGTGGTGAGGGCGGGCACCGAGCCACCGGCCCAGAAGATGTCATCGAAGCCGATGACGGAAACATCCTGGGGCACGCGGCAGCGGCCGCCGTTTTGGAGCGCGGCGAGCAGGCCCACCGCCATTTCGTCGTTGAGGCAGAAAATTCCGGTCGGCATGGATTTTTCGCGGAGCAAGGTTTCGCCCGCCTCCATGCCGGACTCGCGGCTGAAATCGCCCGGGATGCGCCGGATGGAGGTGGCGAGCACTCCCCGACCCGTCCAATAAGCGATCGCGGCGGCTTCGCGCTCCATGCTCGCGATCTGATCGTCGCCCGTGACCAGAGCGAATTCGCGGTGGCCCATTTCATAAAGATGCTCCGCCGCCGCTCGGGCCCCGGCTGCATTGTCGAAGCAGATCACATCGGCATTCCCGCTGCCTTGGGGCGCATCGGCCACCACCGCGGGCGGACCTTGCCGGATGAGGTGCCCGAGAATCGGCGGGGCAATCGGGCCCAGGTAAATCACCGCATCGACATGCGCTTTGGAGACCAAGCGGAAATAGTCGTCCTCTTTGCGCAGTTCGCCGGCGGGGAGGATGACCAGCGCGGCGTGTTGGCGGCTCAGTTCGGTCTGGATCCCGCCGACGATTTCCAAGTGGTAAGGTCCCATCGACTTTTTGCGCAGCACGTGGCCGACGAGGCCTACGCTGACCATCGAGCTCTGCTTGCGCCTGTGCTGCGGGGCGAGCGGGTCGGCCACGAACGTTCCCTGCGCGGGCACGCTGTAAATGAGCCCTTCGTCCCGCAATTCCCCCAGTGCTTTGCGCACCGTGATTTTGTTCACTTTGAGCTGCTTGGCCAGCTCGTCCATCGAGGGCAGGCGGGCGAGGGGGGCCAGTTCCCCGTCCTCGATCTTGCGTCGGATCCGCTCGGAAATCTGACGGTAAAGGTATTGGTGGCGAGTTTTTCCCCGCTGCAGTTGGTGTGACGAAGAGATCATCGCCTTTCAATAAAACCTAGCAGCCGGGCGGAGGCAACCCTGCAGTGCCGGGCGGTCACTCGGAGAAAAAAGGCAAATTCGCCGTGCTCGCCCCGCCTTTCCCGTCCCGCACGACCAGAAAAAGACGATACGCGCCGGGCGGTGGGAAGATGACGGAGCACTCCGGCCCGCGAACGGATGCGACCGCTTGCGGAAAGGATGGTGGAACGTTCTCGGCATCCCCGCCGTGTTTGGTCTCGGTGCTCTCCGCCATGACCGTCCACTCGTAAGTCAGGTCGTCATCATCGCGGTCGGAAACCGTGGCGATGGCCTCAAGGCGCGTGCCCGCCTTGGCGCGGTCCGCTTGATTGGCAAAACGCAGCGCTTCGATTTTCGGGCTGCGGTTGGCCGGCCACTCTCCGGTCCATTGCCGCACGACCGCGTCGACTGCGGGAAGTTTTTCTCCGGTCGGCAGGAGCATGCCATACCAGGTGGGGGTGGTTTCCTGCTTTTGGCCCCAGAGGAAAGCATAGGAACCGAGGCACAGTCCTTCTTTGTTTTTCATCACGCTTTGCAGCGTGGCGAAATACTGCGCGGCTTTTTCGTCGGCGGTGGGCTCGAGGGGGGCGCCCCACGCTGTCTTGGCCACTTCCCAGTGCCCCGAGGGACCATACTCGGTGATGACATAAGGTTTTTTCCAACCGAGCCCCTCGAGCTTCATGCCCGTGCCGCCCGCCCCGCTGTAAGCGTTGATGCCGAGAATGTCGATCGAGGGGTAGTGCTCCATGATCTCGCGCACCTTGTTCTCGTCGGCCCCGGCGATCACTGTCATAACCGGATGATTCGGGTCCTCCTCCTTGACGATCTTGGCCAGTTCCTCCAGCTCTTTCCAGACGCGCTCCGCTTCCGGCCTTCCGGGAAAAATCTCCATTTCGTTGCCCAGTCCCCAGACCAGCAGGTTCGGATGGTCTTTGTAGCGGCGCACCGCCTCGCGGATCTTCTGGCGCTGCTTTTGCACCATCTCCGGATCAAGATACGAAAATCCGTGGCGCTCGTGTTCGACCCAGAGGCCGGGGGTAAAGGTCAGGCCGAGTTCCTCGATCTGAGCCAGCTTCGTCCGGCCGGAGGCATCGGTCTCCTCCAGCTGTTCGATACCCCAGAACCGCACCGAATTGGCGCCCAGTTCTTTGGCCAAGGCGAGGGGCCCGGAGCCGCCGACCCCGAGGATGAAGTAAGGCTCCCCGTTGCGGCGCAATTCCCAAACGTTATCCGCCGATTGTTTCACTTCGACCTGTGATCCGCCGGCCATGCTCTGGCTGGTCAATCCGGCGCCGACCAAAAGAAGAGCGAAGTTCCACTTGACCCGACCTAGGTTAGACATACATTATTCAATCATGTTGGCCCCCCGCCTGTCCATTCCGAAGCGGGCGGTCTGGGCCACTGCTGCGCTTTTTTGTTTAAACGGTCTTGCCGAGGGACAAGAAGGGGCTGCCTCGGGGGAGAGTTCTTCCGCCCTGACCATGCAGGCGTGGTCCGCCTTCGAGCGCCAAGATTATCCCGCGGCGCGCGTGGCCATCGAGCGCTGCCAATCCCTTTACGGGGCCCAAGCCGTGGAGATGCAAGGCAAGTTGACGGCGCTTCCGGACACCGAGAACGGTCACCAGGCCTGGGCTCTCAATGACGTGGGCACCTGCACCTTTGTCCTGGGCAAGGTCGCCGAGGCGGAGGGGAAAAAGGACGAGGCCGCGGCGGCTTACCAAATGGTGGTGGAAGCCTACCCCTATGCTCAGTGCTGGGACAAATCCGGCTGGTTTTGGCAGCCTGCGGTGGCCGCTCAGGAGCGCCTCGCTTTTCTCAGTCTCGAAGCGCCCTGATCCTTTCCCGAAATTTCTCCCTCTCACTATGTTCAACCTCCCTGTTCCTCCGCAGTTAAAAATGAAAAATCTCCAAAGACCGGAGGGTGACCGAAGGTCTGCCCTGGCCGCCGTTCTGAGTTGCGTCTTCCTTGGCGTGTCAGGGCGTAATTTCAGTAAGGAGACATTTTCGCAGGGCAGTCATCGTTCCCGCCATTAAAAACTCACCCCCAAATACTTATAACTCCAACTTTCTCCTCCCATGTCTACCCGCAAATTATTTCTTCTTAGTTTTGTAACCACCGCCTCCTTTGCTTCAGCGCTCAGCTCTGCGATGGGCAGTCCCATCGTGACGATGGAACGCGGCACCGAAGTCAAATGGACCTCGGTCGAGGGCAAGACCTACCGCCCGCAATGGTCGTCGGGGGACTCCGACACCTGGACCGATTTGGCCCCTGCCATGAATGGCAATGGCACCACTCTTGCGGTGCTTGATCAGCCGGTCGATGGTCGCGTTTATCAGGTCCTGCAAACCACCCCGGGCGAGCAACCTTTTGAGGACGCGGTCCGCAATGGCAGTTTTGAAGCAGCGGGGGGATGGACTTTCAACTCGGCGGTGGTTTCGCGGGTCTCGGGAGATAGCTTTGTCGGAGACTTCAGCCTCAAAGTCGTACTCGGTAGAGCAATTGGAACTTTGGTGGAGTCCTCTACTCAAGTTGCCGGGGCCCCCGCAATTTTACCGGGCGCCATCTATCAATTTTCCTTTCGGGCCAAGCAATTCGCTACGCACTTTGCCAACAAGCAGGAGTATCAGGTGCAGTGGCTCGGCAGTAATGGGACCGTTGTCTCCGCCACGGGATGGAAGACCTTCTCAGGAGGCAATGGAACATGGGTGCTGGCGGCAAACAGCCCGCTCACGGCCCCCAGCAATGCCGTTGCGGCCAAGGTGCTTTTTAATTTTGTCACCGGGTCCTTTGACGGCGCTCCTCTCCTCTCCGTGG